>NZ_DATMRL010000401.1:0-11218 GCF_035566355.1 Pedobacter sp. | reverse complement strand
CTGGCACGCACTTTCACTATGCAAGAGTCCATGTTAAAGGGGTTAACGACCTGCAGAGTCATTCCCGTTTGGCTGACTTCAGGTAAGGGGTAATCTTTAAATGATCCATCGGGTAATTTGATCCTGGCCATGTAAGGCCCGATATCTTGTGGAACAAAATTGAATGTACCCATTCCTGCATGCTGGGCATTGAAAGTGGCTACTTCCTGCTGTTGGTTGTTGTATACTTTTCCTGTTACAGCCATGCCATAACCTTGTTCATTGATTGCTTTGAAAGCAACCCTTGCAGGTAGCCCGCTAACCAGTTTCCCACCTTCGGGAAGGAACTGAAGATCCATTTTTTCTGGTCGGTCCAACATCAGAGGTGCAGTTATTTTACGTTTTTCCTGACTTTTGCGAAGGTCTTCAATATTCAGAGAAAGGTTTTTAGCACTGGTTTTCTCTGGCAGTTCAAAATTGAGTTGCAGCCTGCCGTCAGCGAGCGTTTCGGTTTTGGTATTTAATAAAGTCTTTTTTTCACCGGTAACAGATAACCGCATTTCCCTTAAACCTACAGGGAACTGATCAAATTGTTTAATTTGAAGGTCCAGTTTGATATTGTGCTGATTGGACTGCTTTTCGGCAGTTGTCCTGTAGTTGATCAGCCAGGCAGAACTATAATTTGTATTCAGGTAAAATTGTTTTTGAAAAACATAACTCTCCCCAAAATTTCTCATCCAGCTGGTATAAGCCCTCAGGGTATAATTGCCTTCAGGCTTGTCACTATCCATGGGTATATAGCCCGTCGTCATGCCATTGTAAACCGGGACCATAATTCTTTGCAGAAGCCGGTTGCTGTCATTGACAAGCTCAAGATAAAGTATTCCACTTTTTGTAGAATAATTCTGAAGAGAAGCCTGGAGTAAATACCCTTTAAACCATAGCGTGTCTCCAGCCATATAAGACGGTTTATCCGTTTGAATATATAATTTTTCTACAGCAAGGCTATCATTATTCAGGTTGATATCGGAAAGGAACTGGTTTAACGGAGATTTTGGAGACAACTGTCCAAAGCTTAAATCTGGAAAGAAAAGAGGGCCGCAAAGGACAAAAAACAAGAGTAGATTTTTTGCTTTCATAATGGAGCGATTATCTGCAGAGTTCAAATCTTTCCTGAAGATATTAAAATCCTTTCTAATTAGAAATCATTTTGTCTGCCCCTTACATAGGATAGGGGAAATAGGAGTAATAGAACTATTTTCTTATAATAAGTTAAATGTGCAGGCAATGATTAAAGCAGCAAGCAGATTAAAAATTAGTTTTTACGATTTAAAAGCCTTTTATATATAAGGCGGCAAAAAGTATAGAGGCTAAGTTTACGAAGATCAGCATATAATGAATGAAGGTATTTGGTAGCTTATTTTTTCTATTTTTGATAAAGATTAACATCGAAACCAAAAGATTAAAGCAGAAAAGGAACAAGGCTAAAAAAAACAGATATTCATTTGGACTGAACCTTTTGTAAATGGAGAAAACAATATAACCTATAACAGATAGTGTCTGAATCGTGTTGATGTTTAGTGTTATAGAGGCTGGAGAAACGGCTTTAGGGTTATTCATTGCGTATAATTGTATTTTAAAAGTATTCAATTTTCAGCAAAAATAAAACTGAAAGTACCGAGGGGTAGAAAAACAATCAACTTATATGAAGACCCTGGTTCCTGAAAAATTCTCCCTGAACTCTTTTGGGGTACAGCGTTTTTTCTTTTTAAACAAACGGTTAAAATTAGAAATGTTGTTAAAACCACAGTTATATGATATCTCTGCTACAGAATGAGTTGTTTCAATAAGCATCCGGGTCGCATGTCCCAGACGGATATCGTTCAGACTGTCAATAAAGGTATTGCCTGTTCTCTTTTTGATGAAACGGCTAAAGGAAACTTCCGTCATACTGACCAGTTTGGATAAGTCT
Source organism: Pedobacter sp. (assembly GCF_035566355.1). Lineage (GTDB taxonomy): Bacteria > Bacteroidota > Bacteroidia > Sphingobacteriales > Sphingobacteriaceae > Pedobacter. Next base: position 9,267 of record NZ_DATMRL010000401.1, on the reverse strand, counting down.
TTCAGATTGATCGGTTTATGGAAATTTGCATGCATAAATTCAAAGGCTTTGTCAATCCTTCTACTGTTGTAATTCAGAACCTGATCATTATTGAAGGTTGCGTCAGATAAAACACGCATGCTTTTAGAAGTAGATAACTCATGCAGAATGCTAATCAGTTCGAGAACAGAATCAAAACCCTGGAGCTGGTTAATGGCTAATATTCTTTGGTATAGTTTTTCTACGGTTTCTTTAGGGAAAAGTATACCTCTAACAGAACGTTCAAACATTCTTCTGATAAAAGTGAGCTGATTTCTTCTGAGCATTTTATCATCAAAGAGGTCTCTGTGCCATTGGATGGTCACTTCGGTGATTTCCTCACTTGTGCAATGGTGTGTAGTCCATACATGGGAAAGGTTTGGACCAACAAGTACCAGTTCCATGTCTGTAATTTCTTCTACATTATCTCCAACTATACGCTTTGCCCCTGCAGCATTCATGATCAGATTCAGTTCATATTCTTCATGAAAATGAAGCGGAAAATCAAATTCCTTTTTTACCCTGGAAAAGATCGTAAAACAGTCATTCTGAGTGAGCGGTGTAATTTCTTTAATGATGTTGTTCATAATTGGCAGCGTTCAAAAGTATTATAATTCAGATAAAAGAATATTATAGGCAATATAAACAAAATGTGGAGCTATTTAGATGTGTAAGGCCTTAAAGAGCGTGATATTATAAGATTTATATGTTGATTGGTTAAAATAGTATTACTGTTAATGCGAAATTGATACCTAATTTTAGCTCGTTATTGAATAACCTGAATCACTTACTCAACAAGCCCAAACCATGAGATTAACAAGTATTGATCTATGTATCATTCTTGCCTACCTGCTGCTGACCATTTTTATTGGCCTGTGGTATCGAAAAAAAGCAAAAGAAAATAAAGACAGCTATTTAATGGGAGGTAAATCCCTTCCCTGGTATATGCTGGGTTTAAGTGATGCATCAGACATGTTCGATATCAGTGGGACCATGTGGATGGTGAGCCTTTGTTTTGTGTATGGTCTGAAAAGTATATGGATACCTTGGTTATGGCCGGTGTTTAACCAGGTATTTATGATGATGTTCCTGAGTAAATGGTTGCGCAAGAGCAATGCCAATACCGGAGCGGAATGGCTGCTTACCCGTTTCGGTATTTCCGGAAAAGGCGTTAAAGGCTCACAGGTTGTGGTCATTGCTTTTGCCCTGATCAGCTGCTTTGGTTTTCTAGCTTATGGTTTTGTAGGGCTTGGGAAATTTATAGAGATTTTTGTACCCTGGAGCGAAGTGAAAGCCTATCTGCCCTTTGAGCTTTCGGATCGGTATGTACCACATTTCTATGGAATCGTATTCACCCTTTTTGCCATGTTCTATTCCATTATAGGTGGAATGCACAGTATCGTTTTGGGAGATGTGATCAAATATATCATCATGACGGTTGCTTGTATTTCTATCGGAATTATTGCTTTTCAGCACTTATATGGACAGAGCTTAAATGTTCCTAAGGGATGGGACGATCCGTTTTTTAGCTGGCGTCTTGACCTCGACTGGAGCAAAATTGCTGCAGAAGCCAATAAAAAGATTGCTGATGATGGTTTTAGCCTCTTCGGATTGTTCTTTGGTATGATGTTGATGAAAGGCGTGTTTGCTTCTTTGGCCGGCCCGGCCCCAAATTATGATATGCAAAAGGTATTGAGTACAAAAAGCCCCGAGGAAGCCAGTAAAATGACCGGATTTGTGAGCATTATTTTATTACCCATCCGTTACTCAATGGTGATGGGTTTAACTGTACTGGCATTACTGTACTATAATCAGCTGTATTTAAAAGGACCAGATGGTGTTACTGATTTTGAAAGGATCCTGCCCGCAGCCATCAACACCTTCCTTCCGGTAGGGGTGTTGGGGCTGGTGCTGACCGGGCTGCTTGGTGCATTTATGGGAACCTTCAGCGGAACGTTAAATGCAGCCCAGGCCTATATTGTGAACGATATCTATCTTAAATATGTTAATCCGGAGGCCAGTACAAAAAAAATCATCCGTATGAACTACCTGGTCGGTATACTGGTGGTTGCTATCGGGGTGATCCTGGGCCTTTTTGTAAAAGATGTGAACACGGTATTGCAATGGATCGTTTCTGGTTTATATGGTGGTTATGTAGCTGCAAATATGTTAAAATGGTTTTGGTGGCGTTTCAATGCAAACGGCTTCTTCTGGGGTATGATGTTTGGAATTTTACCCGCGATTGCCCTGGCCATTTTAAAATCCTTTGGTGTACTTTCCGGACTGGATCTTTATTATTGGCCTTTACTGTTTATCCTGTCTATGGCTGGCTGTATCCTGGGAACCTATGCCGCTGAACCAACGGAAATAACGGTATTGAAATCTTTTTACACCACCGTTCGGCCATGGGGTTTCTGGAAGCCCGTCAACGATCTGGTCAAGGCTGAAGATCCCTCGTTCCAACCCAACAGGAACTTTAAGTTAAACATGTTCAATGTCGTTCTGGGGATTATTGCCCAGCTCTGCCTAACCATTCTGCCCATGTACCTGATCATGATGCAGAAGTTGCCGCTACTAATTACAGTGGTGATCCTGGCAGTTATCATTACCATCCTTAAAAAGACATGGTGGAATAAACTGAACGATTACTAGATATTTATCTGCATCATAAGAAATGAATAATTTTGAAAAGAAGGTTCAAGACCTTTACAACAGCTATGAAGGGTTGATTGCCCTGGACAACGAAATGATAGAAGCGGGCAATGGAGTTTTTAACCGATACGAAAATCCCGTGTTAACTGCCGCCCATACCCCATTAAACTGGCGGTACGATTTTAGACCGGAAAGTAATCCAAATTTACTGGAAAGAATTGCTATTAATGCAGCTTTCAATGCCGGTGCAATTAAGTTTAACGGGAAATACATCCTGGTGGTTAGGGTAGAAGCTGCAGATAGAAAGTCCTTTTTTGCTGTTGCAGAGAGTCCGAACGGAATAGATCACTTTCGTTTTTGGGACACACCGGTGGTTTTACCGGAAACTGAAGAACCAGATACCAATGTTTATGATATGCGTATCGTTGCGCATGAAGATGGCTGGATGTACGGATTATTTTGCACGGAACGGAAAGACCCATCTGCACCTGCTTACGACCAGTCTATGGCAGTCGCACAATGCGGTATTGCCCGGACCAAAGATCTGAAGACCTGGGAGCGTCTGGCTGATCTGCAAACACCTTCTCCTCAGCAAAGAAATGTGGTACTGCACCCGGAATTTGTAGACGGGCAATATGCATTTTTTACACGTCCGCAGGATGGTTTTATTGAAAGTGGTACAGGTGGTGGTATTGGTTTTGGTCTCAGCGCCTCAATGGAGCAAGCTGTGATTGAAAAGGAAACCGTGGTCGATCCCAAGCAGTACCATACAGTTTACGAAGCAAAGAACGGTATGGGGCCTGAACCAATTAAAACAGAGCATGGTTGGCTTTTTTTGGCGCACGGGGTGCGAAATACAGCTGCGGGATTAAGGTACGTACTGTATTTGTTTATGACCGATCTGCATGACCTGACCAAGGTAATTTATAAACCTGCTGGATATTTTTTGGCACCTGAAGGTATAGAAAGAGTTGGAGATGTATCCAATGTGGTTTTCTGTAATGGCTGGATCTTAGATGAAGATGGAAAAATATTTATTTATTATGCCTCTTCGGATACAAGAATGCACGTTGCAACCACTAACTTAGCTGTATTACTGGATTATGTGATGAATACGCCTGCAGACGGCCTCCGCTCGGCGGCAACCGTACAGACGATTCTGAACAATATTGAAAACAACCAGCTGGTGAAGAAACATTAAATGCACAACGTGGCGGATCAAGAAAAAAAATATGCAGCAGAACTGCAATCGGAATTGTCAAACATCCTGAGTTACTGGATGGATTTTACCCCTGACGATCATTATGGTGGCTTTGTGGGAAGAATTGATCAGGACAATATTATTGACGAAACCGCACCAAAAGGAGCTGTGCTCCATGCAAGGATCTTATGGTCTTTTGCTGCTGCCTATAATCTGAATCCGCTGCCTGAATATATTGAACATGCCGGCCGGGCCTATCATTATATCGTAGATCATCTCCTTGATCATGAATTTGGTGGAGTGTACTCATCTGCAGATCCCAAAGGAAATCCGCTGGACACTAAAAAACAGATCTATACCATTGCCTATACCATTTACGCCATGAGTGAATTCTTTATGGCTTCAGGTAAAGAAGTAGCGAAAGATCATGCGGTTGCTTTATACAAAGATCTGATCCGTTATGGTCTGGACAAGGAAAAAGGTGGTTACTTTGAAGCTTTTGGTCAGCAATGGGAACCGCTGGATGCATCAAAGACTATGAATACCCAGTTGCATGTTCTGGAGGGTTTGACCAATTTATACCGCATATGGCCAGATGAGGAGCTGAAACTGCAATTGCTTGATCTTCTTGCAAACTTCAGAAATTTCATTATTGACGCAGATACAGGCCATATGGGGTTACTCTTCGATGAAGACTGGTGCCAGAAATCCGACACCATATCCTATGGTCATGACATTGAAGCCTCCTGGCTATTACAGGAAGCTGCAGCAATGACCGGAGAAGCAGAACTGATCGCCGCATTTAAAGTGATCACGTTAAAAATGTCAACAGCTTCCTTAGAAGCTCTTGATGCCGATGGAGGGATGTGGTACACCTGCGAGCCCGCTTCGCAGCGTGTCCTTCGCGAAAAACACTGGTGGGTACAAGCTGAAGCTATGCTTGGATTTTACAAGGCCTGGGAATGGTCTGGAGAGGAGAAGTTTCTTGCCGCTTCAATGGGTGCCTGGGCATTTGTAAAAAACAGGATCATTGATAGAAATAATGGCGAATGGTTTTGGGGGATTGGTGCAGATGACCAGGTAATGCCAGATCAAGATAAAACCGGACCCTGGAAATGTCCGTACCACAACAGCCGCGCATGTATTGAAATTATTAAGAGTACAGCATAAAAAAAGCCATTATCTTTACCCTCCATGAGAACTTTGTTTATTGGCTGTGTGCTGTTGTTCATCAGCACCTCCTTATTTGCCCAGAAGAATACCAATGCAACCCAGGCTGTCGTTACCTATAAATTTCGCAGCAATGGAAAAGATCAGGAGGGAGAACTGAAACTATTTATTAAAGATAAGCAGGCGCGCCTGGCAAGGAATGGCGTCCAAACAGAGCAGCAGTTCCTGCAGTTTGACGAGGCATCCAGTTATCAGGTGTTGAACAGTAAAGGCACCCAGTACACCTTTAAAAAACCATTTTCGGAATATGCTTCGGCTGAATTGCTGCCGGGCGTAGATACCATATGTGGTATTCCCTGTAAAAAAGCAAAGCTCCTTATCCGTTCCAATACCATTGAAATCTGGTATAATACCGATTTGAAAATAAAAGGCAGCCCGGCTATTACTATTGCTCCGGGACTTGGACTGGTACTCAAAACCATTCGCAATGGCAATTCCGAAACGGTAGCTAAAAACATCAGTTACCGTAAAATCAAAGCCGATGAACTGCAGTGGCCCGCCCAATGGGGAGTCATGCTGGATGAGCCAGCTTATCAGCGTCAGGTGATCGAAAGCCGTTATATGACACTGCAGATCTTTAACGATGAGCAAATCAATTTTGGCCGTAAAACAGATAATCCGACAGGAGAGCAAGCCAATACCACCTATCATTTTGCCGGCGGCACAGTAATCATGAAAAAAGTGAAATTGCCTTCTGCTTTACCTGGACAACATTTATTTGCAGAATTGGTACAGCATTCCAATGGAGATGCCTATGACCGTACAGGTTCTGTTTTTATGGTTCCAGCAAGCCGAGAAGTGTCGTTTTTAAAAGCCCTCCAGCACGGTTTACAGGTGCTGCCGGTGTATAATGCCAGAAATGGAAAGAAATACCAGGGAATTACCGCAACTGACCAGTATTTACCACCATTAGAACTGATGAGGTTCTTCACTTCCTTTGGGGTGGGGCATTTTAACGCACAGGCAAAGATCAAAGGCTACAACTGGGCTGATTCTGTAGTCTACAAACAAGACATTACCACCTTATTGCCAAGTTTACAGGGAGAAGTATGGATTGGTGTTTTTATAGGAAACTATGATAAAGGAGGACATAAGGCCAGTCTTTATTTTAAATATTACCCCGGAGATGAAGGAGAGGATAAAAATAGTGCTAAGAAATGGATGATGCCCGTATTTAATACCACAAATCTTATGGAAATGGCAGGTCAGGAATATGGAACATTATTCGATAAGGATTCTCTTACAGTGACAGTAGAAGTGCCAAAAGGAGTAAAAAATTTGAAATTGAGATACCTGACAACCGGGCATGGTGGCTGGGAAAACGGCGATGAATTTGTTCCAAAGCAAAACGAAATATTTGTAGACGGCAGCCGCGCCTATCATTTTGTTCCCTGGAGAGAAGATTGTGCAACTTACCGCATGCTGAACCCGGCCTCCGGAAATTTTGGCAATGGTCTGTCTTCATCAGATTTAAGCCGTTCCAATTGGTGCCCGGGCACGCTTACCCTTCCCGTAGAAATTCCTTTGCCGGATATGAAGCCAGGAAAACACCTGATCCAGGTAGCTATACCTCTGGGTAAGCCCGAAGGTGGAAGTTTCAGTGCATGGAATGTTTCTGGTGTGCTGATCGGCGACCAGGAATAATTAAATTTTGCAAAAACTATTTATCTTTGCCATATTTGAAAAGTAGTATAGAGTAGTACAGAGCCAAATATAATATTGATCATGAATTTTATTTTTCAAAAAATAAGGGAACTTACCGAAATCAATTCTCTCTCCAAAAATGAACAGCTGATTCAGGGGATTTTAAATGCCATTGATGAAAAGCTGGTTTCCAAAGGAGAGATTCTGCCTTCGGTAAATGCAATGATCAAGGAATTCGGTTTTGCAAGGGAAACCATTGCAAAAGCCTATAAAGAATTGATTAACCGGGGAATCATTAAGTCTACCAATCGTCTGGGGTATTTTGTGGCGATAGAAGATACAGAGCAAATCCTGAAAGTAGCTCTGGTATTGTTTAATTTTGATGTTTTTCAGGAAGATCTCTACAGGAATTTTAAAGATGGCCTTGGAGAGAATGTACACCTGGACATCTTTTTCCACCACAATAATATCGAGACCTTCGAAAGCATCCTCTCCAATATGAAGGGGAAATATGGAATGTATGTGATTGCCCCGATTCCACACCCAAAAACTACAGAACTGCTGAAGTCTATTCCCTCCAACCGCTTGCTGATGATCGATCGTTATGTGCCGGTAGACGAAGAAGTATCTTATATTGTACAGGAATTTGAAGAGCCGGCCTATCAGGCTTTTGCGAGTTTGAGTGAGCGGATCAAGACCTTTGAAGAAATCATATTCTTCTTTAAACCCTCTTCTGCCGAACCTATAGATATTTTAAAAGCCTTTAAACGCTTTCTGAAAGATTTTGACGTGAAAGGTACGGTAAAAACGGCCTATACACCAGGTTCTGTAAAAGCCGGAAAAGTTTATTTTACCATTAACAATTCAGAATTGTGGGTGATCATTAAAGATACCATAGCAAAGAACCTTCAATTGGGCAAGGACGTGGGTATTCTTTCCCATAACGATGACACGGTAAAGGAAATCGTTTGTAACGGCATCACTACTTTTTCTGTGAATTTTGGAGAGATGGGGAAAAAAGCTGCCGAATTTGTATTGGACAGACAAAAGATACAAGAGATTATGCCTACCCTGTTGCTTAGACGAAATTCATTGTAGAAATGAATGCGCCTGCGGTAATCAGTTTACTGGTATGTACCCTCTTGGTTGGTTTTTTTTCCTGGCTCAAAAGCCGGAAGGTCAAAATCACCAATACCACTTCTTTATTCCTGGCCAACAGAAACAACAGTTATTTGCTGGTTGCGGGTTCTCTATTTTTAAGTAATCTGAGTGCCAATCAGTTTATAGGAGAAAATGAATCGGTCTACATCAATAATATGACCATCATCGGCTGGGGCATCAGTTCTGTTCTGGCCATGTTGCTGGTTTCTGAATTCCTGATGCCTGTTTATTTCAGGAGCGGAATGATCACCACGCCCGATTTTCTGGAAGCCAGGTATGATAAAGGAACTAAACGACTGGTTTCTATTGTCTTTCTGCTCAGTTATATTGTCAATTTGCTGCCAACGGTATTGTATACAGGTGCGGTGGCTTTTAATGGAATGTTTAATATCAGTCAGGTGTTACATGTCAGCTACTGGCAGGGCATTTGGATCCTGGTCTGGATCATGGGTGCCGTAGGCTGTACCTACTGTATTCTGGGCGGTTTAAAAGCCATTTCTGTTTCAGACAGTATCCTGAGTTTTGGAATGCTGATTATTGCGGTGATCCTTCCTGTCTATGGGCTCAGATATCTTGGACAGGGAAGCATTATAGATGGCTTGCACATTATTATTTCCTCTAAAACTTCTCATTTAAACGCTATAGGTAATGCCTCAGATGCCATTCCCTTTTCTACTATTTTTACCGGGATGCTGGTGGTGAACATCTATTACTGGGGGATGGAGCAGTATATTGTACAGCAGTCACTGGCCGCTAAAAACCTTAGTGAATCTCAAAAAGGAATTGCCCTGGCTTGCGTGGCGAAACTACTGAGCCCCTTGTTGATCAATGTTCCCGGACTTATTGCTGTGCACTTGTATCCTGACCTGACCAATACCGCCCAGGTTTTTCCTTTGCTGATCAAAGATGCATTGCCTTCTTTGTTTATCGGATTAACAGGAAGTGTTATACTCGGCTCTGCCATTACTGTATATAATGCGGGTTTAAACAGCAGCAGTACCTTGTTTGTGCTCAATATTTACAAACCATTAAAGATTAAACGAAATACACCTGCTTCAGAAAAGGAACTGGTTAAAACAGCAAAACTTTTCGAGGTGGCTATTTCCCTTCTGGCGATGTTTATTGCGCCCTTTATCATTTTTGCAAACAAAGGCTTTTACAATTACCTGCAGGAAATCGCCGGAATCTTCAGTATTCCAATTTTCACCATTATCCTTGTTGGGATGATTACGAAAAGAGTACCTCCCCTGGCTGCAAAGATTGCGGTCGTGTTCTATATCATCTGTTATGTATTTCTACACTTTGTATTTCCGGTGAAAATGCATTTTCTTCATTTAATGGCCATTCTCTTCGTGGCAACG
>NZ_DATMRL010000400.1:0-4829 GCF_035566355.1 Pedobacter sp. | reverse complement strand
CTACATGTTCCGTAGTTTTTAATGACGGCCGGCCATTCTCAATGAGAATATCGTTATCCAGTCCATAATATGTCCGGTAGGTTTCCCTCCCGTTTTCAGAGATGGTAACTGGTTTCACCTTATGGAAACGGTAAAATATCCCTCTTAGGTTTTTTAACCAAAAACCAGGGCATTCTTCCCGGGCAACATTATGGATGGTGTGAAAGAACAAGGTTCTGCTGCTGTATAACCGATAAAGAAATAGGTACTCTGAACTATTTAAATGGCTGTGTACCACTGCAGGGTGCTGGTTTCTGAGCCAAAAGGTCAATTTCAGGAATACCTTCAGACTAAAACCCACCTTCTTACTGAAACTTACATACTTTACCCGGGGATCCAGGTCTTTTACAAAACCTTCTTCACCATTGTCCATCAGGGAAACCAAATAAATTTCGCATCTGGTATTCCGGGCCATTTCATTACAAAGGTCTACTACAAACCGCTCTGCGCCTCCCCGGCTCAGACTACCGATAATCTGTACAATTCGAATTTTAGGCATAGATATAGGGATTTAATACGGCATCCTCCGCAACCGCTCTGGTTTGGATATGGTGTAGTTGCAGGATGCTGAAATACAAAAAAACGGTAGGCCCGTCTGCACTAAGCAGCCATGGATTATGCGATAATGCATTCAGACAAATGCCTATAAAAGAGAAGCATAAACAGATCATTAAGGCATTTTCTTTCTTTCTGATGAACCTGACTGCACCAAGAAACAACTGAATAGGTTTATAATAAATGGCCAGTAATAAGCCAATACCGGCAAACGGCCCCAGGTAAGTAAAGAACATCAGGTAGGCATTATGCGAGGTAATGCCAGATGAAAATACATAGTCACGGTAGATTACATCTCCCCAGTTCTTACCATAAAAAATGAGCCCGAAAGGATATTCTGTGTAGATCCTCAGATTTTCCATAGCAAGGCCAGACCGGTCGTTTGATGCATCGTTATGTTCATTTTTGGTCAGGATATTTTCTGCGCCACCCAGATTGTCTTTTAGTACATAATTGAAAAACAAGAAACTGGCCAGCAGGATCATAGCAATAGAGATTACTGCTTTCATCCTGTAATTGAGCAGCATAAAAAGAAATACCACGAGCGTAAAGGTTACAAAGGCCGAGCGTTGCATACCCAGAAAGAGAAACAGCAGGCAGGCCATAAGAACCAGCAGAACCAGTAAGAAATGCCTTTTATAGACACAAACAAAGATAAAAGCAAAACAGCACAAGGCGGCCATCTGGTAGCCAAAAGTAAATTGTGTAAGCGCAATGCCAGAGGGACTCTGTACCACCTCGTCTCCCATCAGCAAAGCTCTTAATCCATCTATTTCTCCAAAATAATGGTTCAGGACCATGACTACTCCTGAGAAAGTGAGGAGGGCAAAAAAGATCCATATAGACAGTTTAAGACGTTGCAGGTTATCGCCTACAAAGTAATTGAAGTAGAGCGCACAAAGCAAAATACAGATCATATTGGCGGCAAAACCATTAAAGTCGGCCAGACCAATAACACTGTACAGAAATACAGCAATACCGATCCACAGCAATTCCCTGGCATACAGGAAGGATGTTTCCCCCTGCTGCTTAAAAATGAAGATCAGCGGAAAGCAAAAAATCAGTGGTGCGGGAATTCTAAAAAATGCAGTCATAAATACACCGAAAGCCAGACTGAACAAATACAATGTCACACATATGATCACCGGTAATTTCATATCAATAGGTTTTAGATCTTGCCAATTCCTTGTACAATCTGTTGAACAAAAGAATTGGCATCATAAATAGCTTTTCTGTAAACTTCCTGCCCATAAGCAGCAATATCCTGATGGGCTTTGTAATAGGTAATTAAATGGTCCAGCTTTTCTTCCAGATCGAGGAGATCCCATGAAACCGGGATATAGGTTTCGTTTTCCTGATAGAGATTCGGAAAGGTCTCCAGATGATTCATCAATGGTTTAACCAATAGCGCTCCTGAAATAAAAGTTTCAAAATCACGGTAACAGATTTCCCCCCATCCAAATGGACTCAGGCCAATTTTGGAATTTCTAAGTTCTTTCCAGTACCTGCTTTTGCTTACATTACAGCCACTGGCAATTTGCAGCTGCAATTGAGTAAACAAAGCCAATATATAATTCCGCTGATCTGAGATGCCTTTTATCTCTCCATGATCCTGATGGATTGTCCCCCTAAAGGTCAGGTCCAGGCTCCTGTTTTTAACAACGGTTGAAAATCTTGGCGGATAGACCTTATAGCTTAAGTAATTACTCAGTCTGCTCATTTTATAGCCAAAGAACCGGTAGTCGTTAAAACCGATATTCCATCCTATATTAATTTTCTGAAGCTGGTTTGCCGGGCAGGGCTCAAATATTGTTTTAGCGTTTTTAGGTAAGAGATCGAGCCAGAGCCGGAGGTTCCTCCCCTGGTTTGCATGGGTATAGTACTGTTTATCTTTCAGTACTTGTTTCTTGAGAAATACATCTACATAAGCAATGATCGGAAAATCTGAAGAGCCTGAGGAATCTGCCGCGTCGAACCAGATTAACCTGCCCGTCCGTGTATTCATTTTTTGAAGATAAGCGATCAGCTCCGCTTCATTCTGTGTATTTCTTGTTTGCAGGTGCTGCCAGCCGCTGGCAAAATATCTGGAGTGCAGCAGCAGATAATCTGCATCCGCCAATCTTTTGTCCAAATGATTTGTATAGAATTCTACTTTTAAACCATGGGCCAGAAATTCGTTTTTCCAACGATGAAAAGGATGACTTTCTCCATAAAATCTTTTTTCCGGCCAATCCAGGATTTTTAAGGTCTTCATTTTGTAAATCCTTAAGCATTATCGGTGCAGTATACTCCTGAGTGTATAAGAAATAATTTTCAGGTCGATCCAGAGGTTATGGTGATCAATATATTTCAGGTTCTGGTTAAGCTTTAATGGAATCACTGTATGGATGTAGAAGTCTTCCGGGTCATCTGAACGCTCCAACAGCTGGTTTTCGTCTATGAATTGTATAGAGGCCCAATCTGTAATTCCGGGTTTTACAGTTAATACTCTTTTTTGATCTGAATCGTACATATCCACATATTTGCAGACTTCTGGTCTTGGTCCAACAAAACTCATTTCCCCTTTTAGAATATTGAGCAGCTGAGGCAGTTCGTCAATTTTATACTTCCTTAAATAGTAACCTGCGGCGGTGATGCGTGCGTCATGATTACCTACGGTAAGTAAGCCCGAGCGGTCTGAGCCACAATACATGGTCCGGAACTTATAGAGTTCAAAGTTTTTCTGGTTCAGTCCTACGCGTACCTGTTTGTAAAAAATTCCGCCTGCAGAATCGAATTTCAGCCAGATGATCACTATAATAAATACAGGAAGAAGGCATAACAAACCCAGAAGGGCAAATACCACATCAAACATTCTTTTCGTATTCATAGCTAATATTGACTTGTACAGCTTCGATAACGCTGTCGATGATAAACCTGATTTCAAGATCGGTAAGCTGAGGATAGATCGGTAAAGAAATTTCGCAGGCATACAGTCTATAGCTGTTTGGATAATGTCTGATCTCATAACCAATGCTTTTAAAATAGCTTAGCATCGGCATCGGAATAAAATGGACATTAACGACGATACCTTTGTTAACCAGGTCTTCAATGATCTGATCGCGCTGGGCCTCGGTTATTCCTTTGATACGCAAGGGAAAGAGATGATAGGAGGTTTCCCTTTGATCGTCTTTGGTTACCGGAGGGATAAACCAGTGCTGGCCTTTAAATCCTTCGCAGTATTTCTCGCTGATGTCTTTTCTCAAAGGAAGAAGCGTTGATGTATATTTTCGGATCTGGGCAAGGCCAATGGCTGCACAAACATCGGGCATATTGACCTTATAGCCTTTTAATAGAATATCATACTTCCAGTTTGCCCCTTTTGATTTGGCAAAAGCGTCTTTGTTTTGTCCATTTAGGGAAAATAGTTTTAAAAAATTAAACTCTTCTATGTTGTCAAAACTGGCAGGCAGGTTTAAGCAGATACAACCTCCTTCTGCAGTGGTGATATTTTTTACGGCGTGGAAAGAAAAAATGGTTACATCTGCCTGTAAGGCTGCAGAAAGTCCATCGTAGTACGAGCCAATGGAGTGTGCTGCATCTGCAAGCAGCAGGATCCTGCCAAGTGCTGTTTGTCTTGAACTTTCTGCTTCAAACAGGTCCATGATCTGCGGTTCCCGTACTATAGTTTTCAACTGATCGTATTTGCAGGGTAACCCGGCAATATCTACAGCGATAATTGCCTTTGTCTTGCTGGTAATTTTAGCTCTTACTTCTACAGGATCCAGGGTACAATCATCCAGAACGTCCACCATGATCGGAATTGCTCCGCAATGCAAGACACACAGCGCCGTTGCGCAATAGGAATAGGCTGGCACGATGACCTCATCTCCTTCTTTAACTCCAAACCATTTTAACATCAGCATAGCGCCCGACGTCCATGAATTGACACATACTGCTGCCGCAGAACCGGTTAATTTAACCACTTCGGCTTCTAGCATTTTTACCTTGGGCCCGGAAGTAATCCAATTGGCATACAGCGAGTCAAGAACCTCATTAATCACTGCCTGATCAATAAAAGGAGGAGAAAAAGGAATATTCATAGTTTTAAAATTTAAGAGTTAAAGAGGATCAGATCCTCCCATTGGCTGGAGATTACTTCAAGATCATTATTCTGACGAACAAGTCGTGCTCTGTTCTTGAGCTTATGCTGATAAACCGGGTCATTAAGAATCTTTAAAATTCCCTGGGAGAGC
>NZ_DATMRL010000399.1:0-22593 GCF_035566355.1 Pedobacter sp. | reverse complement strand
TAAGGCAGTCTAATGAACAAATGCGGATTGCTCAGGTTTCTTTTGATCTGGGAGAAATTGGTTATATGGAGTTCATTCAGAATATGTCTTTGGCTGTACAAAGCAAACTGAACTATCTGCAGTCCGTTCAGCAACTGAATGAATCGGTTATTCAATTACAATTTTTAAAAGGGAATGATTAGGATGAATATATTAAATATAAAGAATCTGTTACGAACAGGAATTCTGGCGATCTGTATCCTGGTGTCTTGTACAACAGGCAATAATTCTGCTAAAGAAAACGAAAGTCCATCGGATAAAGAAGAGAAACATGAAGATGTTCTGGATCTGAATACCAAACAATTGCAAGCGGTAGGCATTACCATAGGGACAATAGAACACAAAAACCTGACAGCAGTAGTTAAATCCAGTGGTCAATTGGCTGTTCCGCCTCAAAATGAGGCCCAGGTCAATGTACTTTATGGTGGAATTATCCGGAAAATTAATGTCATGGAGGGGCAACAGGTAAATAAAGGAACGCTATTGGCCGTACTGGAAAATCAGGACATGATTAAACTGCAGCAGGAGTATCTTGCAGTAAAGGGAGGCTTTACTTTTGTAGAGGCTGAATATCATCGGCAGCAACTTTTAAAAGCTGCAGGGGCTGGAACGGGCAAATCACAAGAATTGGCAGAAGCTAATTATAATGCAGAACTGGCTAAAATTAAAGCAATAGAAAAACAGTTGGCACAAATGGGCATTTCTGCTAAAAACGTTTCCCGTGGAAATCTGGTTTCCAGTATTCCGGTAAAAGCACCCATAAGCGGCACAATTGGACGTATAGCTTCAATGACGGGCTCTTTTGCACAACCGGGAACTTCACTGATGGATATTGTAGACAATTCAAAAATACATGCAGATCTTGTTGTTTTTGAGAAGGACCTGTCCAGGATTAAAATAGGTCAGAAAGTTAATTTTCAATTGACCAATCAGAAGGATCAGCATATAGAGGGACAAATCTATGGGATCAATAAGTCTTTTGAAAATGACAGTAAGGGGGTAGTTGTACATGCCGTTATTAAGAAGCCGGAAAGCAATTTAATTCCCGGAATGTATGTGACGGGTTTAATCAGTGTAGGTTCAGAGTTGGTTCCAGCTGTCCCTGTGGAAGCAATTGTTCAGTTTGAAGGGAAAAAATACATTTATCTGGCAGAAGCTGGAAAAAATGATACTATTCATTTTAAAAAATTTGAAGTTACCACGGGTATTGCGGAACTTGGCTATGTACAAATTATCCCACTGGAGCAACTTGCAGAAAATGCAAAGATGGTAACCAAAGGAGCATTTTATCTGCAGTCAAAAGCTACAGGTGGATCGGATGAACATTAATCCCTGAGAGCGATGAACAGACAACTGGAAAACACACTTAAAGCAAAGCAGATCAATCCAACTGCAATGCGATTATTAGTTCTGAATTTCTTGGAGACCCAGTTTCATGCGATTAGTCTGACCGATCTGGAAAAAGGGCTTGCACCTGCAGATAGGGTCACTTTATACAGGACCCTGAAAACTTTTGAAGAAAATGGGCTGGTACACAGTATTGACGATGGGACGGGGATTACTAAGTATGCACTTTGTAAAGAGCATTGCCATCCCGGTAAACACGATGATGTACATGTACATTTCTTCTGCAAGAAATGCGGAGAAACTTTTTGTTTGCCTAAAACACAAATACCAGAAGTGATCCTTCCTGTTAATTTTCATTCAGATGAGATTAATATTGTGGCTAAGGGTGTCTGTGATCAATGTTCCTGCTAAACTTTGCAATGGCATTGCATTGTAACAGGGCTTATCTTTGTCTAACATGAAAGCAGAAAATATAAATGAAAGACATACACATTGCTGTGGTCATGATGATCACAGCAATGATCATGGACATGATCACGGTGGTGGAGAGCAGGGTACATGGACAGGGCATTGGCCTTTGCTCCTTGCTCTGGCTATCCTGGCCGTGATGCTGATCCTGGATTACGGTTTTAAAGTGAATCCTGGGAACATAACCAATCTGATCATCTTTGGTGTGGCTTATTTGCTGGCGGGTTACAATGTGCTTGACCTTGCTTTCAGGAAATTACTTCGTTTTGACTTTTTTAATGAATTTTTCCTGATGAGTGTGGCCACTCTGGGGGCTTTTGCCATTGGGTCTTATAGTGAAGGTGTAGCCGTTATGGTATTTTATTCCATAGGCGAATGGTTTCAGGATGCAGCGGTGGATAAAGCTAAACGAAATATTAAAGCTTTGCTGGACATCAGACCAGATGCGGTAACCGTGATAAGAGGAGGAAATGCAATTAGTGTTAAACCCGATGAAGTAAAGATAGAAGAGATTATCCAGGTTAAACCCGGCGAAAAAGTTGCACTGGATGGCCTGTTGATCTCTGATAAGGGAACCTATAATACCGCTGCGATGACAGGAGAGAGCAGGCCGGACACTAAACAAAAAGGGGAACAGGTACTTGCAGGGATGATTAACCTGAATACAGTTACCGAAATCAAGGTAAAATCTCTTTTCAAAGACAGTAAACTGAGTAAAATTCTGGAAATGGTACAGGATGCAACAGCCAGAAAATCACAGACCCAATTGTTTATTTCCAGATTCGCAAAGGTCTATACACCAATTGTTTTTCTCCTGGCCTTACTGGTCGTGGTGGTGCCTAATTTTGTTGTTTCAAACTACGTGTTCCAGGACTGGTTTTATAGAGGCTTGGTGTTTTTGGTGATCAGTTGTCCTTGCGCACTGGTGGTTTCTATACCGCTGGGTTATTTTGGGGGAATTGGTTTAGCCTCCAAGAATGGTATTTTATTCAAGGGATCTAACTTTCTTGATGTAATGACTAAAATAGAT
Organism: Pedobacter sp.; assembly: GCF_035566355.1. Taxonomy (GTDB): domain Bacteria; phylum Bacteroidota; class Bacteroidia; order Sphingobacteriales; family Sphingobacteriaceae; genus Pedobacter. The sequence continues at coordinate 19,709 of NZ_DATMRL010000399.1, read as the reverse complement.
ACGGTTGTTATGGATAAGACAGGAACCTTGACCAGAGGCGTATTTAATGTCCAGAAAGTAGTAACCAGCAATTTTGAAGAGCAGGAACTGGTTAAACTGACAGCCGCATTGGAAAGTAAATCTACACACCCCATCGCCATTGCAATTACCCAATATTCTGGACATGCAATTAATGGAACAAGAATAGAATCTGTTGAGGAAATTGCAGGGCATGGTTTGAAGGGAAATATTGAGGGAAGAGAGGTTATTGCCGGAAATACGGCTTTGTTTAAAAAATTAGGCATACCATACGATGCTGCGGTTGAAAATGAACAGGATACGATGGTTATGGTTGCGGTTGAAAATAAGTATGCAGGTTATTTTACGATTGCCGATGAGATCAAAGAAGATGCTCAACAAGCCATCAGCGAATTACATCAGCTGGGTATAGAAACTGTTATGCTGAGCGGTGATAAGCAGAGTGTAGTGGATAAGGTAGCTAAGCTGCTGGGTATTGATAAAGCCTTTGGTGCTTTGTTGCCGGAAAATAAAGTCGAGAAAGTAGAAGAACTCAAAAACCAGAACCGACGTATTGCTTTTGTAGGTGATGGGGTAAACGATGCACCTGTGATTGCCCTCGCTGACGCAGGAATTGCCATGGGAGGTTTAGGAAGTGATGCTACAATTGAAACAGCAGATATCGTGATTCAGAATGATCAGCCCAGGAAAATTGTAACTGCCATTAAGATTGGTAAGCTTACCAGAAATGTGGTATGGCAAAATATAGCATTGGCTATGGGGGTTAAAATTGTGGTTTTAATTCTTGGTGCCGGTGGGGTGGCTACTTTATGGGAGGCAGTGATTGCAGATGTAGGCGTTGCACTTCTTGCCATTTTAAATGCAGTTCGGATTCAGCAGATGAAAGTTATATAATCCTTAAGATAAGATGATCAAATCTGCAAAATCATCTGTTTCTTGTCATGTTGTTTTTTTTTACTCATTATGGAATGCTATTTGCTCGTTTAAATTAAAGCTTAACTCTTGCGCTGCTTCTTATGACAAAGACAATATTCGTACTCGAAGATGATCATGATATTAGTGCCGTTTTTGATATTCTTCTTAAAAATGAAGGTTATACAATCGAATCTTCATCATCGTTCAGTGAGTTAAAAGAGCTTCTGAAAAGGCAGCTCCCAGACTTGTTTATTCTTGATGTCATGCTACCCGATGCGAATGGAATAGATATATGCAAAGACCTTAAACAAAAAGAAATCACAAAAGATATTCCTGTGATTATGATGTCTGCAAATGCACGCAGCAAGCAAATGAGTATTCAGGCTGGGGCAGATGATTATATTGCCAAGCCATTTGATATTAAGGAAGTTGCTGAAAAGATAGGCCGGATACTGGCTGGAGGTTATAAAAAAGCCGGTGCTCATTGAGTACCGGCTTTTATGTTTTAAATATATTTAAGAATTTCCTCTACATATTTTCTGTCATTGGCCAAACGTGGAACTTTGTGCTGACCGCCCAATTTCCCTTTAGATTTCAGCCATTCGTAAAAAGTACCTCTTGGTGCGTTATGTACTTTAGGTCGACAAAGTGCCATGTCGTTAAATCGCTTGGCATCATAGTCTGAATTAATTTCCCTTAAGGTCTGATCCAGGATGTCAACAAATTTTTCAAAATCATCAGGTTGCTGGTCAAATTCTATGATCCATTCGTGTCCGCCTGCTTTTGTTCCTTTAAAATAGATCGGGCACGCAGTATAATCTGTAAATACAGCACCAGTCATTTTACTGGCCTTGCTTATGGCTTGTTCAGCATTGTCAATGATCACCTCTTCACCAAATGCATTGATAAAATGCTTGGTCCTTCCGGTGATTTTAATGCGGAAGGGATGCAATGAAGTAAATTGTACGGTATCGCCAATCATATATCGCCATAAACCTCCGTTTGTAGAAATAATGATGGCGTAATTTTTATGTAATTCTACTTCATCAAGAGATAGGGTTGCAGGATGCTCTTGCTCCAGATGTTCCAGCGGAAGAAATTCGTAATAGATGCCATAATCCAGCATCAGCAGAAGTTCCTCCGAATTGACCTGGTCCTGGATACCAAAGAATCCTTCTGAGGCATTATAGGTTTCCAGATAATACATCTCATCGCATGGAATCAACTCTCTAAACTGTTCTTTGTAGGGTTTGAAATTTACTGCCCCATGAAAATAGAGTTCAAGATTTGGCCAGACCTCCAGCAAATTTTTCTTACCCGTCATTTCCAGGACCTTTTTGGCAAGTACAATGGTCCATGTGGGAACACCAGAAATATTGGTCACATTTTCACGGATAGTGGCTTCTGCCATTTTCTCCATTTTTTGCTCGTAATCATCCATTAATGCAATAGAAATGGCCGGTGTCCGGTAATATTCTGCCCACATCGGTAAATTCTTGATCAATACCGCAGAGAGATCGCCATAAAAAGAGTCTTCATTGAGCTGGTTGATCTGGTGACTTCCACCTAAAACAAGTCCCTTTCCGGTTAAAATCTGATTGCCAGGTCTGTTGTTGCAGAAAATAGACAACATGTCCTTTCCACCTTTAAAATGGCATTCCTGAAGAGACTCTTCTGATACAGGTATAAATTTACTCCTGTCACTTGTTGTACCGGAAGACTTAGCAAACCATTTAATCTCTGAAGGCCACAGTATGTTCTGTTCGCCCTTCAGCATTCTTTCAATATATGGTTTTAAGGTATCGTAGTTTTGTAAGGGAACTCTTTCTTTAAACTGTTCCTGGGTTTCAATAGTTCTATAATCGTATTTTTTTCCCCATTCGGTGTTCTCTGCACTGGAAATTAAAGTGTGAAACCACTCGTCCTGTACGTCAAGGGGATATTTTATAAAGAGTTCAATTTGATGGACCCTTTTCTTCATATACCAGGTAAAAATTGAATTTACAATTGCCATGTTCCTCTATATGAATTATAAATTTTTGCTGCGCAGTACAAAATTAGACCCCAAATATACTTTTCTTACCATTTCATTTGCAGCAAGTACCTCAGGTGTTCCGGATTCCAGAATCTTTCCTTCAAAAAGAAGGTAGGCCCGGTCTGTAATAGAAAGCGTTTCCTGGACGTTATGATCCGTAATCAGGATACCAATATTCTTATTTTTAAGTTTGGCTACGATGGTCTGGATTTCTTCAACTGCAATTGGATCCACACCGGCAAAAGGTTCATCCAATAAAATAAAATTAGGGCTTGCGGCCAGGGCACGGGCAATCTCTGTCCTTCTTCTTTCACCCCCGGATAAAAGGTCACCTCGGTTTTTACGAACTTTGTGCAAGCTGAATTCATTGATCAGTTCTTCGAGTTTTTCGTGCCTTTCTTCCTTTTTCATTTTCGTCATTTCCAGGATGGACATGATATTGTCTTCTACGGTTAATTTTCTGAATACAGAAGCTTCCTGAGCAAGATAACCAATCCCTTTTTGGGCCCTTTTATACATCGGATCACTAGTGATGTCCTGGTCATCCAGATAAATGGTTCCTTCATTTGGTTTGATCAATCCAACAATCATATAAAATGAGGTTGTTTTTCCAGCTCCGTTTGGCCCTAACAAGCCGACGATCTCTCCCTGACTTACATTAAAGGAAACGTCATTAACAACCGTACGCTGTTTATATTTTTTGATTAAATTTTCTGCTCTTAATATCATTTAAGTATATTAATATTATTCAATAGCTCTTAAAAGGGCTAATATCACTGTTCAAATTTGATGGCTTTGAGGTTTAATTGCAAACGTTTTTGTTCTTTCCATACATTTTCCTCTATCGTATAGCAAATAGAAAAAGGCCGGTTAGGCTGTATCTCATTTTGCAACTCTGCAAGTCCGAAGCCAATACTGTCAAAAGTAACTGAATTTTGTTGTTTTACATTTAGCTTTAGGTGTTTTGCTCCAACAATATATGGATTTCCTGCGCAAAACACATTATGGGTTACAAAAACCGGGGTGGGATTGTCGGGGCCAAAAGGAGCCATTTGGGCAATAATGCGTTGGAACTTTCCGTCAATTTGCGAAAAGCTGATCTCCGTATCGATGTACAGCTCCGGACAAAGCAGGTCATCTGTTATGCTTTCGGCTACTACGCGTTCAAAACGGTCTGAAAAGTGATCTATATTTTCAGGTTTCATTGTCAGGCCTGCAGCAAATTTATGTCCGCCAAACTGCACCAGCAGATCTGCACAGCCGGAAAGAGCTTCATATAGATCAAATCCTGCTACAGAACGTGCGGAACCTGTGAGCAGGCCATTTGATGCTGTTAATACAACTGTTGGCCGGTAGTATTTTTCCGTTAGTCTGGATGCTACAATACCAATGACGCCTTTATTCCAGTTTTGGTTATAAACCACTGTGGTTTTCCGGTTGATCTGTATTTCGCAGTCCTCAATAATGGCCAGCGCTTCGGCAGTTGTATTTTGATCGGAAGTTTTGCGCTCTGAATTTTGCAGGTTGATAAACAGGCTTTGCTCACGGGCAAGGTCATCTTCGTTACACAACAACATCTTAACGGCCTCATTTGCGTGGTCCATTCTGCCCGCGGCGTTGATTCTTGGAGCAATCGAAAAGACAATGTCTGTTAGTGTAAAATCTTTATCCCGCCCGGTACTTTGCATTAATGCTTTTAGACCAAGACAGGGTCTGGTATTGAGTTTAATCAGGCCGTGGTGGGCTAGAATCCGGTTCTCTCCAGTTACAGGTACAATATCGGCGGCAATGCTGACCATAACCAGATCTATGTACTGCTCATAGCTGTCTTTAGGAAGGTTATGCTTTAGGGCATAGGCCTGTGCCAGTTTAAATCCAATTCCGCATCCGGCAAGTTCCTTAAATGGGTATGTACAATCCGAACGCTTAGGATCAAGCACAGCAACTGCTTCGGGCAATTCTTCACCAGGTAAATGGTGGTCACATATAATAAAATCTATCCCCAATTTCTTTGCATAACTTACCTTATCATTCGATTTGATGCCACAATCCAGGGCAATGATCAGGCTGAATTTATTGGCACTGGCATAGTCTATTCCTGCAGTTGAGACGCCATAGCCTTCTTTGTGTCTATCGGGTATATAATACATGATCCGATCTGTTAATTGACTAAAAAAGCTATAAGCCAGGGCTACAGATGTAGTCCCGTCTACATCATAATCACCATAAATCATGATGCTTTCGCCTGACGCCAGGGCATGATCAATACGTGCAATTGCTTTTTCCATGTCTTTTATTAGAAACGGATCATGCAGGTCGTCTAGCTGCGGTCTGAAATAGTTCCTGGCTTCATCAAAAGAACTGATTCCTCTTTGTACCAGTACCTGGGCTAAACTATTATCTATATTTAATTGCTGTGCAAGCGATTCGGTTGTTTCTTGATCATTCTGTGCAGCTTGCACCCATCTCTTTTCCATTAAGCCTTTATTGTTCTTTATTGATCATTAAGCTGTTGTTCTTTCGTTAGAGCGTTTAAATGGATGTGCCTTATGGTTTTGTTAGTGGTAAATTCATACAGGTTCCCTATCTTTGTATCGATTCGTAAAGATATCATTAATTTCTTCGTCTTACTAATACCTATGCCCTTGCAAGTTTTCACTTTATACGAAGGTTCTTACTCCGTAGATGCCAGTAAAAAATTTATTCCCTTTAATCCGGAAATCCACAACCCTAAAGACCGGCCTGCATCCCTGTTTATCCATGTTCAGCCATTTTTAGTGAAAATGAACGATTTGTTATTGTTGTTCGATACTGGTCTGGGATATAGTAACGAATCAGGAGAACTGATCTTACACGAAAATATTCGGAAAGCGGGTTTTGATCCTGCGGACGTTGACTATGTATTGATGTCCCATCTTCATTTTGATCATTCTGGTGGGATGATTCACGAATACAAGGGAAAAACGGAGCTTAGTTTTCCAAATGCTACATATGTCATTCAAAGTGGGGAATGGGAAAGTGCATTTACCAATACTTCATCTTCTTATAAAACAGAGATCTTTGATTTTTTACAGAGAAATGCGCAATTGCATTTTGTAGAAGGTAGCGGTCAGTTCGCAGAAGGAATCAGTTATGAACTCACTGGTGCACATACCCCTTTTCATCAGACTTTTCTTTTGAATGATGGTACTGATCGAGTCTTCTTCGGTGGAGACGTCTTACCTGAACCGGAAGAGTTGTTAAGAAGGTTTATTGCTAAATATGATTTTGACGGGCGGAAAGCAATGGAACTTAGAGAAGAGTATGGAAAAAAAGCGGCCTTGGAAAATTGGAATTGCCTGTTTTACCATGCAAAGACTAAGGCTACCGGACATGTAACCTACCAGGATGGCGTTTTTAACATTGTTTAGTAGAGCTGAGGTTTATTCATTAATTGCTTTTAAGAGCTCTATTAAGCGATCTATAGACAAGGGTTTTGAAATAAAACCCTTCACAATCTTATAGGTTTTGGCTTTTTCTATGTCGTTTTCATATACGGATGAGGAAAGCATGTAGAGGTCAGATCTTTTACTGACATCCATTCTTTCATAAGCCTCGATAAACTCCCATCCATTCAAAACAGGCATATTAATATCAATCAGCATGAGCTGAGGAAAAGGTTCATCATCTTTAAGGACTTGTACAAGATAGTCAATGGCCAGTTGGCCATTTGATTTGGATACCATGTTCACGGCAAATCCAGTCTTCTCTACAATTTTTTTTATGATGAAAATATTGATGTCATCATCGTCAATAACAAGTAAATTAATTTTAGAATCCATCTTGATTTAGTAAAGAGAGCCATAGTATAAAGATATAAAATAGATTGAATTGTTAAAAAATAAAAAAAGGCCATTTAATTTAAATGGCCTTTTTTTATTTTGATACATTTAGACTAGCGTTTCTTCCATATAGCTTTCAATCGGAGGACAAGCGCAAACCAGGGAACGATCTCCAAAAGAGTCGTTTACTCTTCCAACGGATGGCCAGAACTTGTATTCAGCGACATATGGCAGAGGGAACGCTGCAGTTTTTCTGCTGTAACTGTGCGACCAGTCATCGCCTGTAACAACAGCTGCAGTGTGTGGTGCATTTTTTAATGCATTATCAGTTTTATCACTGTTACCGTTTTCAATAGCCGTAATCTCTGCTCTAATGGCAATCAGGGCATCGCAGAATCTATCTAATTCGTGTTTAGGCTCACTTTCTGTAGGTTCTACCATTAAGGTTCCTGCAACCGGGAAAGATACTGTTGGTGCATGGAAGCCATAATCCATTAATCGTTTAGCAATATCTACCACCTCAATACCAAAGTTTTTGAAAGATCTGCAGTCCAGGATCATCTCATGCGCACAACGACCATTACTACCTGTATATAAAACAGGGTAGTGTTGCTCCAGGCGTGCCTTCATGTAGTTTGCATTCAGAATTGCATATTGTGTAGCATTCTTTAATCCTTCGCCGCCCATCATGGCAATATAAGCATGTGAGATCACCAAAATAGAGGCAGAACCCCAAGGAGCAGCAGAAACTGCGTGGATGGATTTGCCCTTTTCGATATCTACAACAGCATGACCAGGTAAGTAAGGAACCAGGTGTTTGGCTACGCCGATTGGTCCCATACCAGGGCCACCGCCACCGTGAGGGATACAGAAAGTTTTATGCAGATTCAGGTGGCAAACATCAGCACCTATAGTACCAGGGCTGGTCAGTCCAACTTGAGCATTCATATTGGCACCATCCATATAAACCTGACCACCATTTTCATGTATGATGTTACAGATATCAATGATACTTTCCTCAAAAACACCGTGTGTAGAAGGGTAGGTAACCATCAGGCAGGAAAGATTATCTTTATTTTCTTCAGCTTTGGCTTTCAGATCCTCCACATCAATGTTTCCATTCTCCAGAGATTTCACGATAATGATCTTCATACCAGCCATTGCAGCAGAAGCAGGATTGGTTCCATGTGCGGAAGCAGGAATTAAGGCGATATTTCTCTGGTGATCTCCACGGTCCTGATGATAAGCTCTGATCACCATTAAACCGGCATATTCGCCTTGTGCACCTGCATTTGGCTGCAAGCTCATTGCGGCAAAGCCAGTGATTTCACTTAACCATTTATCAAGTTCATTGAAAACAGTATAATATCCAGCCACCTGGTCGGCTGGCGCAAAAGGATGAATTTGTCCAAATTCAGGCCAGGTTACCGGGATCATTTCCGTGGTTGCATTCAGTTTCATTGTACATGAACCCAAAGCAATCATAGAATGGCAAAGCGAAAGATCTTTGGTTTCCAAAGATTTAATATAACGGAGCATCTCGTGTTCAGAGTGATGCTTATTGAAAACAGGGTGGGTGAGATAAGATGAACTGCGCTGTAATGCCGAAGGAATAACAGTTTCAACATTACCCTCTGTCAATTCAGCCTGATCAGCAGGAATTCCTTTTACCTTAGAAAAGATTTTATTCAATAACTGGATATCTTCGGCAGAAGTTGTTTCATCTAAAGCAATGGTTACAATACCACCTTTATAATTTAAATTGATCTCATTGTCTATGCATTCCCTGTGAATGGAATCCGCCAGGTCTCCGAGATCAAGCTGAAGGGTATCAAAGTAAGCATTGTTCAGCTGCTTATAACCAATCTTCTCTAAAGATTTAGCCAAAGTAACGGCTAAGCCATGAGTACGTTCAGCAATTAGTTTTAATCCTTTAGGACCATGGTAAACTGCATAAAAACCAGCCATAATAGCCAGTAAAGCTTGTGCAGTACATATGTTGGAGGTCGCTTTATCCCTGCGGATGTGTTGTTCTCTTGTTTGCAATGCCATACGCAATGCATAATTATTATTGCTGTCTATAGTTACACCAATAATACGACCTGGGATAGATCTTTTATATTCATCTTTTGTAGCAAAGAAAGCAGCGTGAGGCCCGCCAAAACCCATTGGTACACCGAAACGTTGGGTTGTTCCAACTACAACATCAGCACCCCATTCTCCCGGAGGTGTTAACAGCGTTAAACTTAGCAGGTCGGCAACAACTGTAATCTTTACATTTTTTTCATGAGCTGTTTTAGCAAAACCAGTATAGTCAAACACTTGTCCGTTTCCGGCAGGATATTGAACAATGGCACCAAAGAACTCTTCATTTAATTCAATTTCCTCATGGTTTCCGACCACCAGTTCTATACCAAAAGGATTGGCACGTGTAACCAGGATATCGATGGTTTGAGGGAAAAGTAATTCAGATACGAAGAACTTTTTAGCTTGCTGGTTTTTACGAAGGCTGTATTGCATGAACATAGCCTCAGCAGCTGCTGTTCCTTCATCCAGTAAAGAAGCATTTGCAATTTCCATTCCGGTCAGGTCAATCACCATGGTCTGGAAATTCAGTAAAGCCTGAAGGCGGCCTTGCGCAATTTCTGCCTGGTAAGGGGTATATTGCGTATACCATCCTGGATTTTCCATTACATTACGTAAGATAACCCCGGGTGTGGTTGTATTGTAATAACCCTGTCCGATATAGGATTTAAAAACTTTGTTTAAAGAAGCCGTTTGTTTTAGACTGCTCAGATAATCCTTTTCAGATTTTGCCTTTGGTAAATTCAAAGGTTGTTTTAACCTGATTTTCTGAGGAACAGTTTGTTCTATTAATTCGTCAATAGAACCCAATCCAAGCGTATGAAGCATCGCTTTGGTATCTTCTGTATTGGGTGCAATGTGACGATCTTTAAAGTCTTCTTTGTAATGAATATTTAAGCTCATGAATCTTTGAATAAAAAGTTGCGCAAAGGTAATAAAAATACCCTTAGCCCTGGTTGCCCAAAACGATTATAAATGTATATTTTACGATTCGCCAACCAAGATCCAGCCTTCTTCTTTTCTAAACTTTAACTTGTAGGTTTTGGTCACGAAGTTCGCAGGGGAACCTTTAGGGCTTAAAAAGACAGCAAAATCGTTGGCTTTCTTTTTAAGGGTAACGGTTACTCTGGCCATTCTGGCATCCCCTTTAATCAGTTTTACTGGTTTTTCGTCGTCCAGAACATAGTCCAGAGCTCGTATTGTTGCTTTGTTCGCGTCCTGTTTGAGCACATATGGTTTGGATTTGTCTGTTAGTGAGACAATATAAACGTATAAGCTGTCCTTAGATAAGAATCTCTTTTTCTGCTGATCAAGTTTCAGTACAATCAAACCCTTTTCTTCCAGTTCTTTATATCGACCGAGCGCTACTGCATCCTTCCTGCCTCTGAATTTTACCTCGCCTATATCTAGTTTTATACCCTCATATTCCGGATTGGTCTGAAGATAATTCGAGATGACTCCTGCAGCGGTGCTTTCATCTATACTTCCGCCTTTTTTACAACCGGAGATCAGGAACAGTAATGCCGAAGCAAGGAAAAATGCAGATAGCGTTTTCATAGGAATTTAGTTTAATTTTTTAATTGTCTCAAGTACATTTGGACAGTATTCTCCAAACCCAGGTATAAAGCATCACTGATCAGGGCATGGCCAATACTCACTTCGAGCAAAGCCGGAACCTGCTGTGAAAAATATTTTAGATTGTGCAGATCCAGATCATGGCCGGCATTGATGCCCAAACCGAGTGCCACTGCTTTTTCTGCTGCTGTCACATAAGGTGCAACTGCCTTAACCTTATCTTTAGGATACTCCCTGGCATAAGCTTCAGTATACAATTCTATCCGGTCAGTACCCGTTTCGGCTGCAGCTTCCACCATGTCCAGAACAGGGTCAACAAATATAGAGACCCGGATGCCTTCTTTTTTAAAGAGGCCGACCATTTCCTGCAAGTAGGCCTGATGTTTTATGGTATCCCATCCATGATTGGAGGTAATCTGACCTTCGGCATCAGGTACCAGGGTAACTTGTGCGGGTTTATTCGCCAGAACCAGATCAATAAATTTTTGTTCCCTGCAGTTTCCCTCAATATTAAACTCCGTTGCAATCACAGCTTTCAGGTCAAAAACATCCTGATAGCGAATATGTCTTTCATCTGGTCTGGGATGCACCGTGATCCCTTCCGCCCCAAAACGTTCACAATCCAGGGCTACTTTAATCAGATCCGGGTTATTACCACCGCGACTGTTGCGAAGGGTGGCTATTTTATTGATATTTACAGATAGTTTTGCCATATACAAAGATAAACTTAATCATTAAATGAAGAGATATCCATTTTTCTTAACTACTTTTTTAGGCTGTGTTTTTTGTATGCTTTCTGTAATTTCTTGCCTCGGGCAGCAAGGCATCAAAAATTACAAGCTGTTCTATGGGCTGATTCGCGATCAGAATAAAGATTTGCTGGTGCTGAGGAAATTTGAGCAGGGGGGAAGAACGCAATACCTGGTTACCGATCCTCAGGAGCTGGAGAACAGGATTCTGCCTGCCACTACTGAAGTTGTAAAACCTTTAACCTGGGCTCAGGCTATGGATACTTTTAAGGAAACTCCATACGTAAAGGCAATTGAAGCTGCACAAATGAAGGAAACTCCTTTACAGGATGCTGGAATTATTCATGGTTTTCCTAAAGAAAAAGGAATTGCTTTAACCATTGATCTTTGCCCATCGCATAAACCTCTTGACCGGATTATATTTACTTCTCTTATGAAGGAGTTCCAGAAAACTGAAAGGCCGGTACCCCTGGCACTTTCCATTACGGGTCGATGGATGCTGACCCATAGTGATGATCTTGACTGGCTGAAAAATCTGGTCAAATCAGGAGATGTTTCCATCACCTGGGTAAATCATTCCTACAATCATCGGGTTAGCCCAGCTGCGCCTTTAAAAGTTAATTTTTTACTGGAGCCAGGTACCGATATGAACTTTGAAGTTATGGGGACTGAACTGGCGATGCTGCAGCATGGCATCATGCCTTCTGTGTTTTTCCGTTTTCCAGGGCTGGTTTCAGATCCTAAATTGATCAGCAAAGTATTGTCTTATGGACTAATTCCTGTTGGAAGTGATGCCTGGCTGGCCAAAGGTCAAACCGCCAGTTCAGGGAGTATCGTTCTGATCCATGGAAACGGAAATGAGCCAGTTGGTGTTAACGATTTCATTAAACTCCTGCAAAGCGAACAGAAGTCAGTGAAGGACAAACAATGGATGATGTATGATCTCCGGGAAAGTGTGGAGGACGAATTTGGAGGAAAATAAAAAAGGAGCTGCCCCTGCAACTCCTTTTTGTATACTTAGTATCTGTAAGTATCCGGCTTGAACGGACCTTCAACAGGAACACCGATATAATCTGCCTGATGCTGATCTAAAACATCAAGTTCCACACCAATTTTAGCCAGGTGTAAACGAGCTACTTTTTCATCCAGGTGTTTAGGAAGAACGTAAACTTTGTTTTCATACTGATCTGTATTGGTCCAAAGCTCCAGCTGAGCTAAAGTCTGGTTGGTGAAAGAGTTGGACATTACGAAACTTGGGTGCCCTGTAGCACATCCTAAATTCACTAAACGGCCCTCAGCAAGTAAAATAATATCTTTACCGTCGATAGTATATTTATCTACCTGAGGTTTAATCTCTACTTTAGTACCGCCATAATTTTTATTTAGCCAGGCAACATCAATTTCATTATCAAAGTGACCGATGTTACAAACGATGGTTTTGTCTTTCATCACTTTGAAGTGCTCTGCACGAACGATGTCGCAGTTACCTGTAGTGGTTACAACGATATCTGCTTCTTTAACCGCGGTAGCAAATTTCTTTACTTCATAACCTTCCATTGCAGCCTGAAGAGCACAGATAGGATCAATTTCCGAAACAATAACACGAACACCCTGAGAACTTAAAGATTCTGCAGAACCTTTACCAACATCACCATAACCAGCAACAACAGCTACTTTACCAGCCATCATAACATCTGTAGCTCTGCGGATCGCATCTACAAGAGATTCACGGCAGCCATATTTATTGTCAAATTTAGACTTAGTTACAGAGTCATTTACGTTAATTGCAGGCAAATGCAATGTTCCGTTTTTCATGCGCTCATATAAACGGTGAACTCCGGTAGTCGTTTCTTCAGAAAGCCCTTTGATACCAGCAATCAGTTCAGGGTATTTATCAAATACCATATTGGTTAAGTCACCACCGTCATCTAAGATCATATTTAAGGGCTGACGTTCTGGTCCGAAATGCAAAGTTTGTTCAATACACCAGTCAAAATCTACTTCGTTTAAACCTTTCCATGCGTAAACCTGGATGCCAGCAGCAGCAATTGCAGCAGCAGCATGATCTTGGGTAGAGAAAATATTGCAGGAAGACCAGGTAACTTCAGCACCTAATTCTACCAACGTTTCAATTAGAACAGCAGTTTGGATCGTCATGTGAAGGCAACCTGCTATGCGGGCACCTTTTAATGGTTTAGATGGGCCAAATTCTGCACGCAGTGACATTAAACCTGGCATTTCTGCCTCTGCAAGTTCAATTTCTTTGCGGCCCCATTCTGCCAGTGAAATGTCCTTAACTTTGTAAGGAACGTAAGTTGTCTCTACTGATGACATATTATAATATTTTAAGTTTTTGTTTTGCAGGTAGTTACGTTGTTGTTGGTTCGGGGTTCCCCAATATTTATCCTTCTTTAACCAAACTGCCTGTTTTTCAGGTACAAAATTACACAATAGTTTGGCCAAAATCAAAAGATGCTGATGGTGTGACTATGAGGTGATAAAACAAAAGAACCTGCCAGTCGCGGTTGGACAGACAAGTTCTTTGAAGGAATCGATCAGATTGTACCAGAAGAAGAAATAAATGAAAGACGGTTCCTTACGAAAGATCTCTTTGCAACTCCTTGCTGTAAATCAACCAGGCGGCCTGATAAAGTTTCTTTAAAAATTTGTAGGTTGTAGCCAGGTCCTCGTAACTAATGGATGAGCCTTCCTTACTAAAGCTCTCCTCCAGCCAATCTCTTAACTCTTCGCGGTAAGATTCCAGGCCAGCAGTTTGAAAAAGTAAGCGGAAAACGAGGTAAGGGTTAAGGAGTTCCTCTTCGTTCAAAAGGCAGGAACAGCCAGCAAGTTCTTCTTTCTGCTTTTCCAGTAAGCACTCCTTAAGTTCCGGATAGATCAATGGACTAATCTTCCCTGTTTTTCGAAGCAGCCAGGCAGCCTCCAGAAGCTTAAGAATATGCCGGTGTTCATGCAATAGGTTTGCAGGGCAGTTTTCCACAGTGTAAAGCTGGTCAGTAATGACATGCTCCTTCCACTCGTCCAAAAAATCAAGATGGTCTGAGAGGTCGCTGATGTCAAAAAATTGTGCAATAAGTAAGTAGGGATTGCTGATTTCCTCAGCCGTTAAATGGTACGTTAAGCTTTGCCTAACTTCTTTTTTAGTATGCATAAGATATTGATTAAGTTTCGAATACCACTATGCACAGTAAAGTCATTGCCAGGGAAGCACGATACTGCGCGTTATTTATTTCAAAGTACCCGAATTAAATCATTCTATCCTATTCCGAAAAGTTCTATCTTAGAACGATTTGAGGATATCATAGAATTGATTATCTTCAAGGTTCGAATATCTTTCTGTACTTATTAACCTTTACAGATCTGAATATGAACCTAATCACAAAACACACAGAAAATCATCAAGGAAAAAATTTGAAACGCCTGCGTTCGCTCTTTGGGTGGAAGCAGGAAGCTCTGGCCATACAGCTTGGCGCAGAATGGAGTCAAAAAAGGATTTCTCTGCTAGAAGCAAAAGAAAAACTCGACCCCGTTGCACTCGCTCTGATTGCAGCCGCAATCAATATACCCGAAAATGCCATCAAAGATTTTGATGAAGAGGCTGCATTTGCCTATATGTGCACTTTTAAAGATAAAAGCCGAAAAAGAGAACTGATTTCCGACGGAGATCCCCAGCAATTCCATTCACGATACAACTATATGGAGATGCTGGAAAGCAACAAAAAGCTCTATGAAATGTTACTGGAGAGTGAGCGGGAAAAGATAGAAATACTAAAAAGCAAGCTCGGATAAGAGAAATTTGCCCGATTTTAAATGTCTTGTACCAAAGTAATTTGAAGGTAAAAACTGAGACGCTTTAAGGCCAGAACTTTGATGCTATAAAGTAGTGCCGTACCTTTGTATCAGTTAAGATTTAAAATAACCAAAAAACATAAAGATATGTATCCTGAATATTTAGTTGAACCGATGCGTGCAGAGCTGACCAAAGTTGGCTTTGAAGAGTTAAAAAACGCAGAAGAAGTTGACAGCGCCATCAAAACTGAAGGAACTGTATTTGTCGTTGTAAACTCCGTATGCGGTTGTGCAGCTGCCAATGCGCGCCCTGCAGCAAGAATTGCAGCAGCAAATGAAAAACACCCGGATAAATTGGTTACCGTATTCGCAGGAATGGAAAAAGAAGCAGTAGACAGAGCAAGAGGATATATGATGCCTTTTCCGCCGTCTTCACCATCAATGGCATTATTCAAAGATGGTAAACTGGTGCATATGATCGAACGTCATCAAATTGAAGGTCGCCCTGCTCAAATGATTGCAGACAGCCTGATCGGTGCTTTCGAGCAATACTGCTAGAAAAATCCTTTTAAAAAATATAAGGACTAACTTGATCAGTTAGTCCTTTTTTTATTGTTCCAATATCCCTTTCAGATTGTTTAAGCCGATCTGAAGATCGCCCCCAATCATTTTATCCATGTTCATGCAAAGTGACATTAAATTCATTGGATAATTCATTTTTCCATTAAATACCCAGGATACTTTAGTCGCATTTGTACTTGCATCTTCTGTGGTCATAAAGGCAGAACACGTAGACTCAAAGGGTTTAATAAACCGGATTTCTGTATCCAGCCTTTTCCCATCCTGCAGGCCTTTAATCTCCTGTTCACCTTTTCCAACATCTTTTTGATTACTGTCCCAGGCAGACACAAAGCCTACAGTTCCGTCTGTTCCCCGAAACTCCGTTTTCATTGCAGGATCCATTTTTGCCCACTTACTAAAGTTGTTTTGGTTCTTCAGGTACTTGATGTAGTCGTAAACTTGCTGCCGTGGTTTGTTAATTACGATATCCCGTTCTACGGTATACTCTTTTTTGACAAAGATGGCAACAATAAGTGCCAGAACCACCAGGCCCAGCACTGTGAATAGAATTCCTTTTAAGATCTTCATTAGATTTTTAGTTATACTAATTTAAAGAAAATTTGAGAATTTATTTTATCCAACTAATAAAACTAAAGTATTATATTTTGTCCTATCCCATTCTTTTTCAGAAAATCATATCTATCTTTGATATAGTTAATTGCTCCAAATATGCGAAAGTTTGTTTTTCTTTTCTGTTTAATTGTTACTTGTTTCCACAGTTATGCTCAGTCTCGCTATTACTTGGGTAAAAATAATGAGATAACAACAGACTCGGTGAATGCAACATCATACATCCTTGTTGAGAAGGAGGATAAAGGCGAGCCAATATGGAAAATGCGCCAATATTCTTTGGATGACTCCCTTGTACTGGTTGGAAGTTTTAAAGATAATAGATTGAAAATCCCACATGGCAAATTTATAATATACAATGTTAAGGAAGCTCGAAGGATAATTAAGTATGATCCGGCTCTTCATAAATTAGATACTTCAATTACATCTCCAAAAATTTACATTGGAAAGACTGGTACATTTGTCGATGGGGAAAAAGAAGGAGAGTGGATAGACTATTTCGAAGATGGTAGCATTGAGTTTACATTTACTTATAAGAGTGGAAAGCTGGACGGAATTTCAAGAAGCTATAATTACGATACAAAGAAACTATTATTTGAGGGCAACTATATCAATAACTTAAAGGAAGGGGTTTGGACTAACTTTGCGTATACAGGCGCTATCTTACAAGAAGATATTTATAAAAATAACCAAATTAGAAAAAGCATTTCTCATGCAGAGGATAAGCAATTTAAAAGAAAAATTACAGGAGGAAGTCCTGATTATGATTTTAAAGCGTATCTAAATGAGGTTCTTCAAGAAATTAATTTCGGGCAGGTCAAGGGAAAGCTTATGCTTAGTTTTACTCTAAATAAAGAAGGAAAACTGCTTAATGAAAGCTTTTACGGGCCTAATGGTTTTACAGATAAAATGTTACTAAAGATTTTAGATGCTGTTACAGACGCTCCGGCTTGGAAACCAAATTATGTCAATGGTATTCTAAGTGAGGTGTATATTCCGATATCGATATCTATACCAGATAAAGAAATTCAAATAGGATTTAGGGGGCCTGCCAAACAAATATACCAATCGACTTTTAAAGCAATGTCACCAGGCCTTTAAAAAAAAATATAAATTCTTTTGCTAAAAATCCTTATTAAGGAGTTTTTCCAGTTCTCCAAAAGAAACATTCATTCTTACCCGTCCTTGTTTTGCGTAGGCAATCTCACCGGTTTCTTCAGAAACAATAACTGCTACTGCATCTGTATTTTCCGAAATACCAATTCCTGCCCTGTGGCGCAAGCCAAACTGAGGGGGTAGGTTATCATTATCTGTTAAAGGAAGGATACAACTGGCACTCTTTATTTTATTTTCAGCAATCACTACTGCGCCGTCATGAAGCGGGCTGTTCTTTTGAAATATACTTTCCAGTAAGCGTTTGGAAATTTTAGAATCTATAATTTCGCAACTGTTGGCAAAAAGCTGGTCATCATAGAACTTGACAAACACAATCAATGCGCCGGTCCTCGATTTCTTCATGCTCTTGCAAGCATCAATAATCGGTTTAATCCGCGCCAGATTATCCCTTTCAATCTCTTTATTGCCAAAAAGATAACCCCACCAGGCTTTATTTTTCTGTAGAAAAGTGTTTTTTCCAATCAACAATAAAAACCGTCTGATCTCCGGCTGGAAGATCACAATTAATGCAATGATCCCCACACTCATAAATTTGTTGATGATGGTCGAAAGCAGTCTCATGTGAAGTGCATCCACTACATAATACAGTAACAAAATGATCAGCATCCCCAGCAGCAAGTTCACCGCAAGCGTATTTTTGATCAGACTATAGACATAATAGATCAGCAACGCGACAAAAATGATGTCGATAACATCGGTAGGGGTTATTTTTAAAAAATCGAAGTCAAAACCTTTCATTGTTGACAAGTTAGTGAATTTTTAAACAAGCATCAGGCCTGTTGCATTTTTTCAATTAGGATAATGCATTCCCGGGCCTCACGTACATCGTGCGCACGCAGTATCTTTGCGCCTTTAAGCAAAGAGAGGGTATGAAGTACTGTGGTTCCGTTCAGCGCCTCTGCAGGAGTCGTATCCAGTGCCTTATAAACCATAGATTTCCTGGAGAAGCCTACCAGGAGCGGCAATCCAAAAAGATGAAGATCTTCCATTTCCCGGAGCAGCTGATAATTGTGCTGCGGGCTTTTGGCAAAACCAAAACCCGGGTCCAGGATCAGGTCCTTTACCCCCAGCTTTCTTAACTTTTCCACCTTATCCACAAAGTAATCCACAACCTCGAGGGTTACATGTTGATAACTTGGGGATAACTGCATATTTTGTGGTGTGCCTTTCATGTGCATCAGGATATATGGCACATTTAACGTCGCCACTGTACCAAACATGTCAGGATCCAGTTCACCTGCCGAAATATCATTAATGATATGGGCACCGGCTTCAATACTTTTTTTTGCCACTTCTGCACGAAAAGTATCTATGGATAAAAATGCCTGGGGAAATTGTTTGCAAATGGCTTCAACTACGGGGACTACCCGGTCTACCTCTTGCTGGGTACTGACATCTTTGGCGCCCGGCCTGGAGGAATATCCACCGATGTCAATAAAAGAAGCGCCTTCCTGAAGGTATTTTTCCACCCTGAGCAAGGCATCATCTATGCTGAAATTTCTACTTTCCCCGTAAAAGGAATCTGGAGTTATATTCAATATTCCCATCACGCAAGGACTGGTCAGATCGAGCAGTTGCCCTTGCAGGTTTAATGTGTGCTTTCGGTTTAAAAATGTATCTTTAGCCATTGTTTGATACAAAAATACAGTATTAAACAGCTTTAAACTAAATATTTTAATTGTTTTGGCAGCAAACACTTCACAGGAATACGATTCAGTAATTGCGGTTTGTAAATCGCTTTTTTTAAAAAAAACAAAAGATTATGGCACAGCCTGGCGCATCCTAAGGCCGGCATCTATTACAGACCAGATCTTTATCAAAGCCCAGCGCATCCGAACTCTGGAAGAGAAGAAAATTTCGAAGGTAGGGGAAGATATCACCTCAGAATATATTGGGATTGTAAATTATTGTGTCATTGCACTCATGCAGCTGGAGCTTACAGAAGAGGATCCCTATGAATTGGAATTCAGTAAAGTAGAAAAGTTGTATGACCTGTATGTTCAGGCGACCAAAGACCTCATGTTTGCCAAGAATCATGACTATGGCGAGGCATGGAGAGATATGCGGATCAGTTCCCTGACAGATCTTATCCTGATGAAGATCTTAAGGGTTAAACAAATAGAAGACAATAAAGGACAAACGCTGGCTTCTGAGGGCATCAATGCCAATTATCAGGATATGTTAAACTATGCAGTTTTTGCGTTGATTAAATTAGACCTTAAATAACCATGAGCAAAATTTTTTTAAACTTCTCAAGAATATTTGTTGGTATCCTGTTTATTTTCTCCGGTTTAATTAAGGCCAATGATCCACTTGGATTTGGTTATAAACTCCAGG
>NZ_DATMRL010000398.1:0-15100 GCF_035566355.1 Pedobacter sp. | reverse complement strand
AATGCGACTTCGGTTACCGAACCAGAAAATAATATGTTTAAAAAGATTCATCCGGCTGTGGGGGCAGGGATGCGGGTGAAGTTTAACAAAGCATCAAATACAAATGTCGCCATAGATTATGGGGCAAGCAAAGGATATTCTGGATTTTCTATAAGCTTGGGAGAAGCTTTTTAAATTTGTGGTATGAAAAAAAGGCTGCATAATTTTCGCTGAAAAAGCGAAAACAACGCTAGGCCATTTTTCATACCACAAATTTTTGAGCGCAGACCTTTCCCTCGCCTACACAAAATATTGGAAGTCATCTTTACAGATGGGGAGACCGGAAGAGTGGAGGTTTTATGGATTTTGTTTTGCTATTTTTTTTAGTTAAGAATAAAATGATATCTTTGCTAAAATTTATAGTATTTGAGAGATGCCAATGACCATAACTGTACTCGCCGTAATTGAACCTGATATAACTGCTGCTGCACCTTTATCTAAAGTGATGAATGAAAGGCTTCGTCGTCTGGCTGCTGAATTGCAGGACCAGCATCTCAAAAACCTTAAATCAATTGATTCCGGATGTGAAGATGTGGTCATTTACATTAGTTACAATACTAAATATAATATCCGCTGGAAAATTGTAAATGATGTTCCTTCTGCTATAGAAACTGAAGTAGCTCATCAATGTGCTCTGTTGGGATATATCCTCTGGAAGGGCAGTCCGATCTATAATTTTAAATTTTAAAAAAGCCACCTTGTTCATTGGTGAACGGTATAATTTATACGCTGTCGGAAGGGGCAGTTTTTAACAGGCCAGGAAATAAATTCCTGGCCTGTTCTTTTTTTAAGAATTTAACTGTTTAATTACAGCAATGATATCTTCTTCACCGTAAGAAGGTTCAGCCTGTTTAAAAGTCTCTAAGGCTGTGGTGGCAAGCGGACTGGAAAGTCCTTCATTTTTTGCCAGTGTCAGGTCTTTAACAATGTGTTTGAGTGCAAATGCAGCTTTGTATTGATCGTTTAAGATGGCATCTCCTTTAATCTTTGTAAAAATATTGCCGAGCGCTGCCTGTCCGATTAAAGTCATCAGGTCTTCGGTTTTGATCCCTTGCTGGTTAGCGAAAATAACGGTTTCCGCTAAACCTTGTGCATACAGTGCAAGTAAACTGTTGATGGCCAGCTTTGTGCTGTTCCCTGCTCCGGTTTCGCCCACCAGCATCACCATTTTTCCCAGAACTTCAAGAACCGGTTTTACCTTTACAAAAATACTTTCCGAGCCGCCGGCCATAATCACCAATTGTCCTTCCTGTGCTTGTTTAACACTGCCTGATACCGGTGCATCTATATATTCATGACCCAATTCAGCAGATAACGCGGCCATTTCTTTACTCACACCGGGCGAAACTGTGCTCATATTAACAATGATCTTGCCGTTAGTCTTTACACTCAACAAACCATTTTCGGCGTTAAAGATCTGCCGAACAGCCTGGTCATCTGAAACCATCAGGATTACAATGTCCGAAGATTGAATCAACTCAGCAGGCGATGAGGTAACCCCGGCGCCCATTGCTTTCAATGCGTTTTCTTTTTCCTTGCTTCGGTTGTAAACCTGCAAAGGATAACCCGCTTTGATTAACTGTTCAGACATGGGAATCCCCATATTTCCAAGGCCAATCCAGCCAATTTTTGTCTTGTTCATGTCTTATCTATTTATGATTTTTGATCTTTTCTATACCAAAATAAAGTACTTAATTGTTTAAAGAACCATTTATATCTCACGTTGAAGATGCAGGTGATAAAGCTTTTGCTGTAGGGCTCTTAAAGCTTTACTCCAGTCTGTTTTGAAATCGTTTAAATTGACCAGCTCACTAACGGTTAACGTTTCTTCGGCATACCGGTCAGACCATAGTCCTATTTCTATGATCAGAGGCACCAGGCCAATGCCTTTTTCAGTCAGGCTATAAATCATCTTTTGTTTGTGGTCCTGATCTCTTTCTTTTATGATAAATTTTTCTTTCTCCAGAAAATTTAATCTGTTGGCCAAAATATTGGTAGAAATGTGTTCAGCGGAAGACAAGAACTCATTATAAGAACGCTTGTTGAAGAAGATCATATCCCGTATAATCAACAAGGTCCACCGATCCCCGAAGAGCTCCAATCCAAAATTAAGGGGGCAGTCTGATTTCATATCATCCAGTTTAAACTACTTGCAAATATAAAGTAGTTATTTATATTTGCAACAGCTTGCTAAGTGCAAGTAGTTAAAACTTGTAAAATGAAAAGAGTAGTTATAACAGGAATGGGCGCGCTTACGCCGGTAGGAAATGATATTCAAACTTTTTGGGATAGTCTTATCCAGGGAAAGAGCGGTGCAGATCGCATCACCAGGTTTAATCCTGCTGCATTTCGTACCCAGATTGCTGCAGAGCTCAAAGACTTTGATGCCTCACTTTTTCTCGACAGAAATGAGATCAAGAGAACGGATCCTTTCACTCAATATGCACTTGTTGCTGCCGGACAAGCTATTAAAGACTCTGGCCTTGATTTCTCTATTATGAACCCTTATGATACGGGGGTGATCTGGGGATCAGGACAGGGCGGGATGCTCACGTTTGAGGAGCAGGTTACGGAATATACAGAAAACAATTTTGTGCCCAGGTTCAGTCCCTTTTTTGTTCCCAAGCTCATCGCCAATATGGCATCGGGAATGATCTCCATAAAGTATGGCTTAATGGGCATCAATTATACAACAGTATCGGCCTGCTCCACTTCCAATACGGCCATCATGGATGCTTTCAATTACATCAGGTGGGGAAAAGCCAAAGTGATCGTTACCGGAGGCTCTGAAGCGCCAATTACACAAGCTTCAGTAGGTGGTTTTTGTGCAATGAAGGCGATGACTACACAAAATGATACGCCTCAAACTGCCTGCAGACCTTTTGATGCGGGGAGAGACGGATTTTTGATGGGTGAGGGTGCAGGTGCATTAGTTCTTGAGGAATATGAGCATGCCATTGCCAGAAATGCAACGATTTATGCTGAGCTTGCCGGAGCAGCTATGACTGCCGATGCTTACCACATGACTGCAACACATCCGGAAGGAGAAGGGGCGGCTACTGCTATGCGTTTTGCGTTGGAAGATGCCAGTTTGAATATAGAAGACGTTGATTATCTAAATGCCCATGCGACCTCAACTCCTGTTGGAGATATGAGTGAGTTAAAGGCTATAACCAAGTTATTTAAGGATCAGACAGATCATTTGCACATCAGTGCAACAAAGTCTATGACGGGTCATTTGCTTGGTGCAGCTGGTGCGATAGAGGCGATTGCCTGTATCCAGGCCATCCGACATTCTATTGTTCCTCCAACAATTAATTTGACGGATCCGGATCCGGCGATTCCTTCCAATTTGAATATTGTTAAGGTAGAGGCAATGGAGAAGAATATTGATGTGGCTATGAGTAATACTTTTGGCTTCGGCGGGCATAACGGTATCGTCGTGTTCAAGAAGTTCCAGGGTTAAACTATATTCGGGTTTTATGGAAAAATTAAGATGCTCTTCGAGGACTGGACTCCTTGCCCCGCTGCGCTCTTGTGGCAAGGCGCCCTGAGGTCCTCTCTGAGCAATCTTAATTTTTTTGGGCGCAAACCGATATGGAGTATAACAAGCATGGAACCTGTATATTGATGTCGTTATGACCAAATATGGAGTATAACAAGCATGGAACCTGTATATTGATGTCGTTATAACCAAATATGGAGTATATCCGTGCTGTTCCGCTATTTTTACAACATACCGGCTAGGCGTGAAATCCAGAAATAAATTTGGTGTCTGTAGAGAGGCATTGGCTGGTTTGCCCCCTCTTCGGGGGCTTAGCAGGCGCAGCCTCGAAACAGATACTAAATTTATTTCAATTCAGCACCCAATAAAAAAATCCGGACTTGCGTCCGGATCCATTATTATAATTATTAAACATGAAAACTAAGCCTGTGGCTCCAGGTATTGCGCATAGCAATATCCTTCTTCACCGTCATTTGTGCGCACCAGCCACCATAAATCGTTACTTCTGTTAACCAGGGTAATCACTTCACCATGAGCCGCTTTTCCAACAATAGGCTGATCTGTTCCAGGGCCTTTCCGGATATTCAAATTGGAACTCTCCGTAACCACTTTTGCATGCGTTACGGCAGCATCAACAGCTACGTTTACATTTAGTACCAAGTCGCCAGACGCGAAATTTGGGTCAATCTGATTGTAGATGTCCCAAAGGTTATCCTTGGCTGCACCATCAGGTGCTGTGCCGTCCACATACAATACGCCATCCTGCTCACGTACGGCAAGATCTGTAATCCCTGCAGCAGAGGCTGCATCTGTCAATTGTTTATATTTATCTTGTAAAGCCATGATGCGTACTATTTAATCGTTAATTTGTTGTCAATTTTCTTAGGCTTAAGTGCAGAAAGGTGCTGCATTAGCGTGATCAAAGAAGCTTTCTTAAGCTCTCCGGTCAAGGTCACTACACCATCTTTAACATCTGCTTTAACCGTAGGGAAGTCCTTTATTGCATCAGCAACATTCTTTTGGAGGACTGTATCCTCCGCAATCACAACAGGTGCAACGACAGGCTTAACCGTTAAATCGTTTGCAACAGATTTGACCCCTTTTTCAGCTTTGGCAACCTCTTCAGCGGTCGCTTTTGCCGCATCATCCGGCACTTCACCAGTTAAAGTAACAGCGCCTTTGGTTACGGCAACCGTAATTCCACTTGCCTCCTTAGCCTGAACAGCCTTCTGAATGTCTGCATCCTTTGGCCCACAACTCGCCAGGAACAGGGTCGCGGCAACAGCCGCACTCATCATTAATTTAGTTGTTTTCATCTTTTGGTATTATGTTAATTGTAAAATTAATTTGTATTAATAAGCAAAAGTAGAAGGGAAATGTTTTAGCAATTTCCTATCCATGATCAAAATTAGAGACGACTATTGATCTAATATAAGAAATATATATTCTGCTGGAAAAGAAATAAAAATTAGCCAGCAGACATACGGTGGCAAGATATTTGAACCAAAAGTGGTCTATGAATGAACAATCTTCCCTCTTGCAAGCCCTGAGATCGGGCGATGTAGAAGCGGCCAAACAACTATTAAATAGTGGGGAACGCTTACCTAAAAACCTTCAGTCCTATGAATGGAGCGCTATTTTTGACAAAATTAAAGATCGTAAAGCCTTTGATGTCCTAGACCAGCTGATTGGAGACGGGACCATTGAAACTGACCTTTACGAATACGATTCCTTTAAAAAAAGCATCTTTGACCACATTATCCGTTTTCCAACAGACGAGGCCTCTCTGGACTATTTTAGTACCTTAATTGGCAGATTTCAAAGCCTGAACAGTGATCTTCAGGACCAGACCTTGCTGGGCTATGCGCTGGAGGAAGGGGCAGATATTGCGCTTATCAAACGTTTGGTGGAAGCTGGCTGTGACATCAATTATAAAAACAATGCAGAAGAGAATTTTATCTATCAGGTTGTAAATAATGGTGCTCTGAGTCTTAGAAATAAGGAAAGAGGTATAGAATATCTGAGATTTTTAATTGGCGAAGGTCTGGAGGTGGATACAGCGAATATTATAGGAACCACACCACTTCATTTGGCCATTGACAGGAACAGGGCAGAGTACCTGGATGTGCTGCTGGAAAATGGAGCCAATCCAAATGCACAAGACAAGAAGGGCAGAACTCCATTTTATAACGTTGTAGTGGATCAGTTTAACCTCACTTCCTACGATAAACTTGCCAGCTATGATCGTCCTGCTTTTGAACTTCGTGCTCAAGAAGAAGGTACAATGCTGGCCAAGTATGTGAGCAGGCTCGACAGAGGTTCAGAAAGTGAAATTAAATTGCTGGAACGCTTGCTACAGGATGGGGCAGATGTTTATCATACCTCCGAGCATTATGGAAAAGAGAAATCAGCTTTAGATTGGGCTGCCGAAAAAAATGCAGAGATATTGAAAATACTGGTAGAAGAGGGAAATATAGACATTAACCAGCAAGATAATGAAGGAAATACTCTGCTGCATAAAGTTTGTGCTCATGAATTGTATCGAGATAACGAAAAAGCCAAAGAAACTTACCGGAAGGTAAAGCTTCTTCTTTCAAAAGGTGCCGATATTCATATCCAGAATGATAAGGATCAAACTGCGCTCATGCTCGCTTCCCAGGACAATACCAAATCAAAAACCGTAGAACTCTTATTACAGAATTAATATGTCGATGTCATTTATCCTGGCTTGCGAAAGCGGAAACCGAAAAATAGCAGAAATCCTCCTGGCTAATAAAGAAGCAGATTTTAGTTATACAGATGAAAAAGGGCGTACAGCATTACATTATGCGGCACACCGGGGTTATCTGGATTTGGTTAAAATACTGGTTGGCGAAGGTGCCGACCTGAACTATGAAGACCACGAAGGTGAAACCCCACTTTATTTTGCCTGCCTGCAAAAACAAAAGCAGACGGCTTTATACTTATTGCAAAACGGGGCAAATATCAATATCAACGATAAGCAAGGCAACAGCCTTTTGCATCTGACTGCATTGTCCGGGCAGGTAGAAGTGATGGAAAAGCTGATGAAAGAAGGCATTGAAATTGACCTCGAGAACAACGCTGCAGAGACTGCTCTTCTATTGGCTTCCGGCTGCAGAAATAAAGAAGTTGTACAGTTGCTCCTGCAACAAGGGGCAAATGTGAATACCACCAATAAACACGGAGAAAGCCCGTTACTATTTGCAGTCAGGTCTAAGAATCTGCCTATGGTCGAACTGCTGCTGCAAAACGGCGCCCACCTGGATCATGTTAACCACGCCGGTGAAAGTGCACTGTTGATAGCTTGTTATGAAACCAACAGAATCATTACTAAATTATTGATAGATAAAGGAGCAGATATCTTTGTGACATCCAAAAATGGGGTATCACCGGTTTGGTATGCCTGTGCCAATAACCAGAAGGAAATTGTTGACCTGTTTCTGGAAAATGGTCTGGATGCAAACCACAGTAAACCGGTTTCTGATCAGACAGATTCCATGAATTCCTATCTGGACTGGATAGAATCAGCCACTGGTCTCTCTTCAGACAGTAATTTTAACTTAACGGGTTCTTACAGTTCGGGTGGCGAAAGCTTGTTGCATGTTGCCGTTAAAAATGGCCATTTGAGCATGGCTAAATTACTGGTAGAGAAAGGAGCAAATATCAATATCCAGGACGAGTCTGGAAACACGCCATTACATTATGCCGCTGCAAACGGTAAGAAGGATGTCGTAAAATACCTGCTCGAAAATCAGGCTGATGTTTCTGTTGTCAACGTAAAGGAACAGAAGGCCATTGATTACTCCAATATCAAGGGTTTTAACGAGATCACAGAACTGATCCTCAAATTTAGCCCGCAGGGAACGGCCGTTAAGCCCGCCGAACCGGTAGTGACGGCTCAAGCAGTGCCAGAAAATGACATGGCAGCAAAAAAGAAGGCCTTGCTAGATTTAAAAGAACTGCTGGATGCCGGAATTCTTTCGCAGGAAGAATTCGATGCAGAAAAAAGTAAAATACTGAAGGGATAACAAGAGATCGGAATCAGCTGCGCTCTATGATGCAGCGCTCATTTTTGAGCAATTCAATAGACTCAGCGATTTCGAACTCCGTTTTCATTCTCTTTTCTTCCTGACGGAGATATTTCTTAAGTTCCCTTTTATGGTAGGCTTGAAAAAAACGTCTGATGTCGTCGTCTGATTTAAGGATCAGACCAGGTACCTGGAGTGGCTTATGGTCTTCATCCATGGCCACCATAGTAAAGTAACTGGTATTGGTATGTTTTACTTCATTGGTCTTTACGTTTTCAGAGATTACCCTAATACCAACCACCAGGGAGGTTTTGCTCACATAGTTTACTGAAGCCATCAGAGAGATCAGTTCACCTACTTCAACAGGTGCAAGGAAATCAATAGCATCCACAGATGCAGTTACACAATAGGCTCCCGCATGTTTTGCAGCACATACGTAAGCAACTTTATCCATAAGGCCCATAATAATTCCACCGTGGATTTTGCCTCCAAAATTGGCATAGGAGGGAATCATTAGTTCTGTCAAAGTGGTGTGCGACTCTGAAACGGTTTTATAGTTTTCCATATATCATCTGTTACCGGAAAGTTATAAAAGAAAAATAAAAACAGGAAGTGATCATCCAGTTTTAATATAGAAATAACCAAAATAAATATTCCCCTATCTTTGAATATGCTTAGACCTGGTTCAGATAAAAGACAAAAGAGAGGGATTGTTCACTTTAATCTCAAGAAGGAAAAAAGAACAGTTGTACCTTTTGGACTGGCGGATTTTCAGGGAAGAAATGAAAATTCCTGTTTTACTTTTGAGTATAGTCTGGAAAGTCCTGCAACTGGGGTTCTCCTGGAAATTCAGGATGCAAGAGATCAACTCCTGTACCAATATGCTGCTGAACCTGTGTCCCTGCAGCCGGGTACATATCAAATTCATTGGGACGGCTTTGACAGGGATGGAATTTACGATAGCCGTAGATTTGACCAACAGTACTTTTATGCAAAACTGACTGTCCTGAAAGATAATGCTGTTCAGTCTGAAGTCTTGAAATTCGGTGCCTGCTATAAGGAGGTAAACTGGATAGATGTCAAAATCAACCGGCCAAACCGTACAATTGAAGCGGTATTAAGAACCAATTTCGAAGATCTGGGTGCTATGGGGGCTGTAAAGGCACCTACGAAGACCTATCAGGATTTACTGGATCTGGCCTTAGAGGGTATGAAACAGTATTGGAGCAGGAACCACCATCATTCTGAAGGAAAAAATATACATATGCCTGATGGCCAGAAGTATGAGTTTTATCTGGAAGCAGAGAACAGTACGAAAAGAGCGATTCCCTCTCCAGGAATTGTATACAACAGCCAGGGACGGCTGCGCAGATCAAGAAACTGGGAATTGTCCCGGATCCTTTATTATAATACAGGTGCCCTTAAAGTAAAAGGGGAATGGCTGACGTTAAAGGAGAATTATGCCGTAGCTGATTTCAAACATACGGCTGCACATGAAATAGGCCACGAGATCTTACTGGCCTATGGAGGGCATCAGTATTCTAAAGCACATAAAGGAAGTTCTACCATAATAACGCAGGCCGTAAAAGGAAACTTTCTGTATCCCCAAACCGGAGAAATAGACCTGATGATCTATTATGCCGAAGATGAAACCCATCCTTACCCGCCAGATTATAACAACCGTTCGGTTGCCTCAGAAAAAGATGTACTGGGCTTGGTCTGGCTCAGTAAAATAGACTATTTTCTAGTCAGAAGCGACATCCTCACCTAGATCCGCAGAAGAATTAACAATGGAGAACAGGAGTAAAGTTCTGTTTTCTACCTCGATCTGACGGTCCTGTTTTAATCCGAGTTTTTCTAAAAGACGAATGGAAGGCCCATTATCCGGGGATACAATAGCCACTATCACCGGATATAAAGGATTTTTAGAAAGCCGTTCCAGGACTGCTTTTGTTGCTTCGTAAGCATAGCCCAGCTTGCTGAAATCGGGGTGGAATGCATAACCAATGTCGTGGTGGTCAAGGTAATCTTTTTTAATAAAGGAAACTGCACCTACGGGTGTGCGGTCTGTTGCTTTTTTAACAATCCAATATTGAATAGTGGGGCTGTCTATAGTTCTTTGAACATAAGTCTCCGCATCAAACAGCGTTTTGATATTCCTGTCTCCAATAAACTTCAGCCAGCCGGGTGTATTGAGCAAATTAAGGATGAATGCTGAGTCGTCCGGGCTTAGTTTTTCAATCAGCAGCCGTTCTGTTGTAAGAGTATCTAACATCTTTATAAGGAAAATAGATTTCTGCTAATCTATCCAAAAATTAAATCAATCGATTATAAAGCAGGCAAATTGGTGTTTTTTTTAATAAATCTCCTAATTTTGGCCTAAATGACAGAAGTAAAAAAAGGGGCACATCAGTTGCCGGAGCTTCGCATAGTAAAGGTAATCAGATACGTTACGCCCTTAAGAGAAGGGGGTTCCATGCCTGCTATTGCAGAAGCTGACGATGAATTTTTATATGTAATTAAATTTCGAGGTGCCGGCCAGGGCGTTCGTGCATTAATTGCCGAACTGATAGGCGGGGAGATTGCCCGTAGTCTGGGTCTGAGGATTCCGGAACTGGTGTTTGCAGAACTGGATGAAGCCTTTGGAAGAACGGAGGCAGACGAAGAAATCCAGGACCTGCTCAAATTCAGTGTTGGACTTAATCTTGCCTTGCATTACCTTTCTGGTGCCATTACTTTTGATCCGGTGGTCGATACTGTAGATGCAAAGCTCGCCTCACAGATTGTTTGGCTGGATTGCCTGCTGACCAATATGGACCGTACTGCAAGAAACACCAATATGCTGATGTGGCATAAAGAATTATGGCTGATTGACCATGGCGCATCGCTGTATTTTCACCATTCCTGGCAAAATTGGGAAGAACAAGCCAAAAAACCGTTTGTTCTGATTAAGGATCACGTGTTGTTATCACGTGCTTCAGAGCTGGAAACGGTAGATGCAGAATTCAGATCTATACTCAGCCCCGAACTCCTGAAGTCTGTTACAGACCTCATCCCGGTTGAATGGCTGGAAGGAGAAGGCCACTTTCAATCTGCAGAAGAACACAGAAGTGCCTATACGCAATTTCTGACCTCCCGCGTCAGCCATTCGGAGGTATTTGTAAAAGAAGCCCAGCATGCAAGAGAGAGACTTATATGAGTACGCCATCATTCGCGTTGTACCCAGGGTAGAACGTGAAGAGTTTATGAATATAGGCGCAATCGTCTTTTGTGCAAAACAATGCTTTCTGGAAGTGGTTTACCACCTGGACAGGGAGCGTTTAGCCGCTTTTTGTCCTCAAACGGATCTGGAAGAACTGCAACTGCACCTTAAAGCTCTGCAAGACATTTGCAGCGGCGAAAAAGAGGCCGGGCCTATTGGCCAGCTGGACAGACCTTCCAGATTCAGATGGCTCACTGCAACCAGAAGTACGGTGATACAGACTTCAAAAGTACATCCTGGCTTTTGTATCGATGCGGCCGCAACCTTAGAAAGAATATACCGCACAATGGTGCTTTAATGAAATTGAATGGACTATTTTAAAAGATTACTTGAACTGCTTGAGACAGAACAGTCAGAGGATCTTAAAATCTATCAGCAACTTACAGAAAGTTCATCCCTGGCCGAACGCAGATCCAATGGACTGGTTTGGTATCCTGTGGCCATCAGAGGTTCGGAAATGAGCCGTGGTGACTATCTTACGGTAGAAACAGAACGGACAACACATCAGGATGTTGCTCATCAGTTTCGCTTTGGAATGCCGGCAGTTCTGTTTTCTAACCACGATCCCAAGAATGATCGTATAGAAGGTGTGATCGCTTACCAGGGCGGAGACCGCCTGAAACTCAGTCTGAAAACTGATGAATTGCCAGACTGGGCATCAGATGGAAAGCTGGGGGTCGAATTGTTGTTTGATAACAACAGCTATGAAGAGATGAAAACGGCACTGAAAGCTGCGGCCTCAACCGACGAAAAATCGCGCAGCTGGCCTATGATACAAGTGCTTTTGGGCGCAAGACAGGCCACTTTTCATAAAAACATCCAGCACTTTGCGGGCAAAGGGCTGAATGACTCGCAGCAAAGCGCAGTAGATCAAATCTTAATGGCCAATGAGCTTGCCGTAGTACACGGCCCTCCCGGCACAGGTAAAACCACCACACTGGTCCAGGCCATCACTGGACTGCTGGCTCAAGACAAGCAACAAATCCTCGTTGTTGCTCCAAGTAATACAGCTGTTGATCTGTTGAGTGAAAAATTAGCGGCAGAAGGTGTAAATGTGCTAAGGGTCGGAAACCCGGCCAGAGTTTCAGAGCAACTGATGTCGCTGACACTTGATCAGAAGATGGGCGCACATAAAAGCATGAAAGAAATACGTGCCCTTAAAAAGCAAGCCGGCGAGTTTAAAAATATGGCCCATAAATACAAAAGGAATTTTGGCAGGGCAGAAAAAGAACAACGCAAAGCTTTGTTTGATGAAGCCCACAAGATCATGAAAGAAGTGGACCGCACCGAGCAATATATCATTGAACAATTGCTTTCTGAGGCGCAGGTCATTACGGCTACCTTGGTGGGCGCCAATCATTATACCGTACGCAACCGTCAATACCATACGGTGGTTATTGATGAGGCAGGGCAAGCCCTGGAACCCGCTTGCTGGATACCGCTGTTAAAGGCAGAGAAAGTCGTGTTTGCCGGAGATCATTGCCAGCTGCCACCAACCATTAAATCAAATGCCGCAGCTAAAGATGGATTAAGCACCACCTTACTGGAGAAATCTGTGAAACTGCAGCCTGAAGCCGTGGTGCTGCTGGAAGAGCAATACAGAATGCATGAGGTGATTATGGGGTATTCTTCATCTGTATTTTATGATGGCAGGTTAAAAGCAAATTCGGTTGTCGCAAACCGCGTTTTGTTCAAAGGAGATAAACCTTTAGCCTTTATTGATACCGCAGGCTGTAGTTTTGAAGAAAAGACGGAAGGCACCAGTACAGTGAATCCTGATGAGGCCGCTTTTCTACTTCGTCATCTCGAGCAATTGTTGAACTCAGTTCCTTTTTCCGAAAATGCCTCTGAATGTCCGAGCATAGCAATCATTTCTCCTTACAAACAGCAAGTCCGGATCTTAAAAGAACTTTTACTCCAGGCACCTGAACTTTTAAAATATGCAGCCTGTATCTCTGTAAATACCATAGATAGTTTTCAGGGCCAGGAAAAAGATATTGTATACATCAGTCTAACCAGAAGTAATATGGAAGGAACTATAGGCTTCCTTTCGGACATCAGAAGGATGAACGTAGCGATGACCCGGGCCAGAAAAAAACTGATCGTGGTTGGAGACAGCGCCACCTTGAGCCGGTTTTCTTTTTATTCGGGCTTTATTGCCTATGCGGAACAACAAAATGCCTACCACAGTGCATGGGAATTCATGGAGGTATAATTGCTGTTGTTTTTTAACTATATTAGATTTAAGAAACGCCATTATGAAAGTTATCGCCCTGATCTTAATCGCCTTGGTTGCCCTGGAGCACCT
Organism: Pedobacter sp.; assembly: GCF_035566355.1. Classification (GTDB taxonomy): domain Bacteria; phylum Bacteroidota; class Bacteroidia; order Sphingobacteriales; family Sphingobacteriaceae; genus Pedobacter. The sequence goes on along the minus strand of NZ_DATMRL010000398.1, from coordinate 1,937 downwards.
TTATATCCTTTGGCTTGAAATGTTTGCCTGGACAACCCGAGGCAAAAAAGTTTTTAAAGGGTCTATGCCGGAAGAGATGTTTGAGAAGACAAAAACGCTGGCTGCCAACCAAGGTCTTTATAACGGTTTTCTGGCTGCAGGTCTGATCTGGTCGTTGTGCATCCAGGATCCTGTATGGTTTAAGAATGTTTCCTTGTTTTTCCTGTCCTGTGTTGGAGTTGCAGGTATATATGGTGGTTTAACCGCTTCAAAATCTATCCTTGTCGTGCAGGCACTACCTGCGGTACTGACAATTCTTGCTGTTTTATTCTTTACATCCTAACTGCAATTGGTTTTATAATGGTTTGATATGCTTGCGCCATGAGTGCGCCATGAGTGCGCCTTTTTACAGAAAAAAGGCGCACTCATGGCGCAGGTAATATCCTTTCATTACGCATGCATACTAAACTATTATAGAACCATTGTTGAGTGGTTTAGCAACTTGTCTGCCTGGTGCCAATTCCAGGCCATAAAAAAAGGCCTTGTCTGTTAAACAAAGCCTTTTGCTAAACACGTTAACCGTGTGTTATTTTTTTAATTGTTTTTTTGTGGATTCTGTCAACTCACGGTTTGCCAGTGCATGGCATTCCATGATAGCATCACTGAACATCATTTGTTGCGGTGGCGTTTTTTGAGTTGAAGCAGAAGGGCCTCTCAAAGCACCTACAAGACCTAATTCTCTGGCAACGTATACATAGCGGATGGCATCAATAACCACACCTGCAGAGTTTGGAGAATCTTGTACAGACAGTTGTGCATCAAAAATAACAGGTGCACCCATAAATCCTTCCAGTTCCAAACGGAAATTGGCTACTTTATTGTCACCATAGAAAGAAATGTATTCGGAAGGACCTGCATGTAAGAAACTGTCTTCAGTAGAAATTCCTCTAATGTCATTTTGTGCCCTGATCACATTTTCTTTGGAGATTTTTTTAGATTTTAATCTGTTTTTATCTTCCATGTTCAGGAAATCTGTATTTCCACCAACATTTCTCTGGATGTGTGCTTTTACATGGTGTCCACGTTCAAAAGCCAGTTCCTGAAGCATTTGAGAAACAATACTTGCTCCAAATTGACTGCGCATGTCATCACCAATAATTGGAATACCTGCATCAATGAAGCGTTGTTCCCAAGCTGGGTCAGATGCGATAAATACCGGGATACAGTTCACTAATGAAATTCCAAGTTCAATACAGATCTCCGCGTAGAATTCTGTAGCCAGTTGAGATCCAACAGGTAAATAGTTGATCAGCACTTCTACTTTATGATCACGTAAATGAGCAATTACCTCGTTTCTTAAAGAATCTACTAGGTTTTTATCGTAAGTTACTGAATCCAGTAAAATATCTGAGTTTTTTAATTCGTCTTTAATCACAAATCTGTTGGCCTCAGGATAAGAAGCCATTAATGGAGATACACCGTCAATAACAGGAGACCGGTAGATAGGCGCTTCAGTTTTAATATCCGCATTAAGTACAATTGTACAATTAGGTTGAGCAAAAATGGCTTCTTTTAGCGTACGTCCGATTTTTCTTTCATCGATATCGAACCCGCAAACAAATTCTATGTTCCCAGCTGTGTAACCGCCAATGTTATCAGTCATCAGACCTGATTTTTTGTCACTATGTGTGGTATAATATTCTACACCCTGCACGAGTGAGCTGGCGCAATTACCTACGCCTAAAATTGCAACTTTGATTTTATTTTCCGGGTTATGCATTATAAAGGGTTATTATATAATATTTAATTAAGTAATGTAATAATTAAAGTGCGCAAAAATATTGAATCTGATTTATATTTTGAATATAGATTATACAAAACAACGTTAAAACACGATAAGTGTTCAAACTTTGACATTTTTATAACGATAGATTCACATTAAGCAGTTTGTTTTATGG
>NZ_DATMRL010000397.1:0-5203 GCF_035566355.1 Pedobacter sp. | reverse complement strand
TTTTTGAGTGCTTCTCGTCTCATTTCAAGATATTGATATGAATTCATCAGATCCAGCTTCCGCGGTACCTTCGCCCAACCAGATTGAAGGTTCAAATTCACTTTAGTATCCCCCGATTTTCCTTTTTTAGTGGTAATGAGTATAGCTCCATTTGCTGCACGAGAACCGTAAATAGCTGTAGCATCCGCATCTTTTAATACATCTATGCTTTCGATATCAGAGGGGTTGATAAAACTTAATGGACTTCCTAGAGAACCCTCACCTGAGTTTCCCTGTACAGAAGCTGAAGCTAAGTCGTCCCCTAAATACAACAATTGAGAAGTGAAAGGAATTCCATCAATTATATACAATGGATCATTACCGTTAGCTAAACTATTTGTTCCCTGGACCCTAACTTTCACTCCTGTCCCCGCAAATCCTGTCGCTTGTTCAATAAACAATCCCGGCACTCTTCCCTGCAATGCAAGAAGTGGATTGTTCACAGGTTGCTTTTCGATCACGTCTGCTTTGATCGTAGTCACATTACCAGTAGAAAGTCTCTGTGTCGTTGTACCATAAGCAATCACCTGGATCTCATCCAGTTTCGACAAGCTCTGCTCCAGTACGATGTTTCCCATGTTCGCCGAAGCACTCACTTCCTTTGGCAAATACCCAATGAAAGAAATTACCAGCACAGCACCCTCTTCCACTCCCCTCAAAAAGAACCTCCCATCCTTATCCGTACTCACGCCCTTCCCTGTTTTCTTCACCTTCACACTCGCGCCTGGTAGCGGGCGATTCTCCGAATCCACCACGCGCCCATTAGCGTCAATGCTAGCCCAGCGCTTAGCCAGGCGGTCCAGAAAGGTAGGTTCCTTCTCTTTTATAAGTATGGTTGTTTCATCTATTTCATAGGTTAGGGCTTGATTTTTCAATAGGGTTTCCATCACTTCTTTCAATTCTGCTCCTTTGAAATCTACATTGATGGTTTTGGTTTTATCCAGGATCTGGTCGGAATACAAGATCTTATATCCTGTCTGTTTGATGATCTCTTTAAAGACCAGGCTATAGGTCGCATCCTTCTTCGCATAAGTAAACTTCTGCGCAAAAGTGGCGGCACTAACCTGCAGCAGGCAGGTGGTCATGATAATTATGATCAGTTTCATAATTAATAATAGTTTTGGCGGCAGCCACAGGCGTAGCATACCTAGGTTAAAAGCATTTAAATTCATACTTTCGTGTTGTTTGGGTTAATACGTTAAATGATCTCAGAATTTGTTTTTTGGGTTAACTCAGATACACTGCCATGGAGGTGCTCGAATCCCTTCATGGCTTTTTATCTTCTAAACCTGGTCGTATTAACTTCCTTTGCCTTTAATCTTTTTCATTTTTTTTGTCGGTTAATATTAGTTGATATGGTTATTTAAGGGCTGGTTAGGCCCGGATTTGATGATGCTATTCTACTTTCACGGTATTGCCATCTATCGTGAATTTTATTTTACTGGTTTTCTGCAGCATTCTTAACACACTGGATACGTTATCTGCCCGTGATACGACGCCACTGAAAGTGGTATTGTTTTTATCGGTATTAGTGTATATAATGGTGACGTTGTACCACCTCGCTACCCTGCGAAGGATGCTGGGTAAGGGTTCACTTTCAAAAATGAACTGCCCGTTTTTCCAGTCCACAGCAAGTGCAGGATCTACTTGTCTTACCGCTATTTTACCGTTAACCAGCACAGATTGTTCATTTGGTTTAAGCGTAACCTCGTTCACTCTCACGCTTCCCTCCAATAGCGTAGTCCTCACACTACCTTCATCACTATAACTGTTAATGTTAAAGTGAGTTCCCAATACAGTAACCTCTTGATTTTTGGATTTCACTACAAAAGGTTGGAGTTTATTCTTAAATATTTCAAAGTAGGCTTCGCCACTAAGTTCAACCACCCGCTGCCCACGCCCATTAAAGGAAACAGGATAAATCAATTTAGAAGCGGCGTTGAGCCATACTTTGGATCCGTCAGGGAGTCGGATCTGATACTGCCCCCCACGGGGGGTTTCGATTGTATTGAGAGCATTCGAATATTTTATCCCATCACTGTTAGCCCCCACGCTACCTCTCGCCCCTCCGGGGAGAGATGCCGCAGGCAGAGAGGGGGCTTTCGCAGTATATATCACCTGTCCATCAGCAGTCTTTGTAATCTCCACTCCCGCTTCCTTCGCAAGCTCACCATTAGCCGCATCAGTTAGGGATACACGTTTGCCATTAGACAATACTAAATAGGCTTTGTTGCCACCAGGTTTGATGTCGTTAGCTAACGGGTCTCTAGTCGCTGCGCTTCCCTCGAGATGACGTTGAGTATAGAAGAAAAGGCCGGCGCCAACGATTAAAAGAACGGCTGCTGCCGCAGCGATGCGTGACCATAACTTAAACCTCTTGAACTTTAAATACTGAGTTTCATAGGTAAGCATACTCGCTTTGATCTCCGCCCATAGCTGTTGCAGCCATACTTGTTGCTTATTATTGTTCAGATCCGTCCAGGCTGTACTTTTATTGTCGTAGTTATCCACCAATTGCTCCACCAGCAGCGTTTCTTCTGGTGTACATTTCCCTTCAAGGTACTTTTCTAATAATTGATCTAACTCTTCTGCATTCATTTTTTCTGGTGCTATTAAACAATAACACGTACCAGTAAGCAGTTGGTACTATAAGAAAATGAAATATTTTTTTATTTATATCATTCACCTCTCTTTTGGCAAATACAAATGGTTAAAAAATACCCTCATATTGTCGCGATTGCACCTCATTTATATAACTTCCTCTCTGTAAATTTGGATAACAATAATCCAATAGAACAAAATGAGAAAGATCAGAATTTTCGAACATATCTCCCTCGATGGTATAATAGAACATGACGGAGATTACATCTATGGCGCATGGACAACTCCCTACCGAAGCCCTGCCGGGGCGGCAATGCTTTTTGAAGCATATGGTCCAAACTTCGACCTGATGCTTGGTCGCAACACCTACGATATATTTAGTGGCTTTTGGCCTAATGCCGGAGATTTCCCAATGGCAAATGCCATAAACGCCGCAACAAAATACATCGCCACCCACAGACCAGACAGCCTGGAATGGGGCCCTGTGAAAGATCTGGGCGAGGATATTGTAGCAGCAATTCGACATCTCAAATCCACAGATGGTCCCGATGTAATCGTTGTAGGAAGTTCTACACTAACTTCTGTATTGCTAGACCAGGGGCTAGCCGATGAGATTGTGCTCATCACCTATCCAGTGTTGCTTGGCCGGGGTAAACGTTTATTGTCCGACAGTATTGACGCCCGGGAACTTGAGTTTGTCAGCTCCAAGTCCACACCTACCGGTTTGCTCATCAATACCTACAAACACCTTGGCTCGCTAAAAAAATAGATTACATACTTTAAAAATTGAATTCTTATCAGGTGTTAAATAGTGTAATGGAGAGGCCTCTCCACTATTAGCTATTCAAATTATAAAAATAAAAGACAAATACACTTGTCTTTTAAATAAACAAACTGTACATTTGGATTATTAAACTAATCTTTATGTTATGAAAACTCTCATCAAAATCTCTCCCTTCGTTGGCTTATTCCTTATTATAGTGGGAATTCCAATCCTGTTTATGTCAAAGTCATCAACTGCTGAAATTCCGCTGCTGGTAGGCCTGTTTACCCTGTTCATCTCCTTTCAGGTCAAAGAAGATGAAAGATCGACCGCCATCAGGTCTTCTTCGGCTTTTATCGCATTAATTGCAGGCTATACTATTAAACTCGTGATCAGCAATCTGTATCAAAACCACATCATCTCCTTCGATCTGATTTCGATCAATTACTTTCTGATTATTGTTTTTGCACTTGCAAACCTGATCCGCTATTCCAGGTTATACATCTTTATGGCATAAGCCCAAACCATGAAGAATACTATAAAAGTAGAACGTGCCAGGCACAACCTTACCCAGGCCGCATTAGCTGATAAAGTAAATGTTTCCAGACAGACCATTAACTCCATAGAAATTGGAAAATTTGTACCATCCAGCATATTGGTGTTAAAAATCGCCGCAATATTTAACACCACCGTAGAAGAGATCTTTACCCTCGAAGAGAAAGACTGGACTTAATTATACAATACATACAGCAGAGCCAGAATAGACAATCTGTCTGCTGTATTTTTTAAATAATGCAAGGCCGTACTCAACTGGTTCTTTACCGTCTGCTCACTCAGGCCCAGTTTAGCCGCAATTTCGGCCGTGCTGTAATTTTCCTGCCGGCTGAGTTTAAAGATCTCCCTGGTACGCGGCGGCAGCTGCTCAATCGCAGCCTCCAGATTTTCCCGCAGATCTTTAGCCTCAATAGAAGCAACCGGATCCATATGAGGCTCCTGCTTTTGATTCACAAGCTGTGTTAAAATTGCATATTCCCTGCGGCTCGCGTTCTTCCTGAAATAATCAACAATCTTATTCCGGGTAATATAATACAGATAAGGTTTAACAGCCGTTACATTCCCCTTATCCAGCCACACATGGATAAAAACATCATGCACCAGATCATGCGCATCATCCAGCGACAACACCTTTCTGCTCACCCATGCCGTTAACTCCGGCGAATATTGCTGGTAAACCTCGGTAAAAGCCCCCTCATCCCCTTCCTTAAGTAAAGCAGTTAATTCAGCGTCAGAAAGCTTATTGTACATCCTATTCATTTACATATTGCTAAGGCAAAGCCGGTTACTAAACAAACCATAGGTAGGCTTAAATAAATATAACTAAATCTTTCCGCAATAGTAAATATTCTACTTCAATATATGGTTATATTTTTTTCACTTCACCTAAAATATTCTATTTAGGCTATAGTTTAAAGCAAAATTTTGTAATAATTGAATTGCCAGCGCAAGTGGATATGGAGAATTCATGTAAATATGAGCAGATTTTCATCTGCTCATATTTACATGAATTGATGATTACAGTTTTTCGATTTCTTCAGCGGTAAGACCAGTAGCCTCTGTGATTTGTTCCGAAGACAGACCCATCTTTTTTAAAGATTGAGCGATTTCTTTCTTTTCTTTAATCCTACCAAGCTCTTTACCCTGCTCCTCACCATCAAGAAATGACTGCTCCCTAACGGCTTCGTTATCCCACTTCCTCTTCAACTCTTGATCGTATATGTCCTGTTCTTCCTTTGTCATCTT
>NZ_DATMRL010000396.1:0-20026 GCF_035566355.1 Pedobacter sp. | reverse complement strand
ACACCTACAATTAAAATCACCGATAAGGTAAATTGAAAAACAACCAATCCCTGGCGTGTCCATAATGCTCCAGAACTGAGGCTGAGTTTCCCCTTTAAAGCAGAAACCGGCTTAAGTCCTGAAAGATAGAGTGCCGGATAGCTTCCTGATATCAGGCCGGTGAAAAGGGTTATGGCGAGAAGAGATAAAATAAGTGAAGGACGATAACTTAGGCTAAGTTCCTTTCCGACAATCTGATTAAATTGAGGCAGTAACAGTTCAACTATAAGCAAGGAAACAAATACTGCCAGAATAGTGAGTAGAACAGACTCAGCCATATACTGTAAAATGAGTGAACCTCTTTGTGCGCCCATTACTTTTTTGATGCCTACCTCTTTTAACCTGCGGGAAGCTTTTGCTGTAGACAGGTTCATGAAATTAATGCAGGCGATCAAAAGAATAAAAACGGCAATAAGAGAGAATAGCTTTACATAATCAATCCTTCCTCCATCCACTTTCCCATTTTCAAATCTGTTGTATAAATAACCATCAGCAAAAGGTCTGATGAACAAGCTAATGTTTTTCTCTCCCTTTGACTTTAAAAAGCCTTCTAATTTTGCGTTAAATTGTACCGGGTCGGTACCTTTTTTTAAGACAAAGAAAGTATTTGGACCGTAGTTTCCCCATTTCAGATAAGTTTCACTAATGTTGAATAAGGCATCCAGAGAAATGAGGAAATCAAATTGGTCAGAAGAATTGGCAGGCGTATTTTTAAAAACACCTGATATCAGCGCTTGCCGGTTACTTTTAACATCGGCATTGATCCAGGTAAATTCTTTTCCGATAACATCGGTTGTATGAAACAGCTTTAAGGCCAGGTTTTCAGAAATGACCACAGTGTTGTTGTTCTTCAGCACCTGATCAGCTCTACCCATAATCAGCGGATAATCAAATATTTTAAAAAAGTCTGCACCAGCGAATTTTCCTGCAGCCTTTACAGATGGATTGTTATTTACCGACACCTGGCTCTGTCCAAGCCAGTAAGTGGGGGATACCGTTACCGCAGACGCGACTTCCGGCATTTCTTTAACCATAGCCTCAGCAAGAATTCCAGGGGTTCCGTCAACTGTATGTATTCCCTCGGTTATATGCTCGTTTTCCATAACCTGGTAAATTTTTTGATGATGGAACTGATCCATTTGCATTTCGTCATTTACCCACAGGTAGATCATTAAAGCGCAGGAAAGTCCTGTCGAAAGTCCAATAAGGTTAATAAAAAAAGAGCTTTTATACCTTTTGAAATTTCTATAGATCAATAAGAGGTGGTGCTGGAACATAATTGTTTTGTTATTTGCCTATGGTACCCAATATACATGCCATGCCATAAAAACCAAACTGACAATGCCAAATTAAGGTTTTCATATCAATAGGTGTTCGTATACGGACAGATTTAGTTCATATATGAACAGCTTGTTTAATGAGAAATCTATAAGATTTCACCTGTCAGAATTCAATAATTCTATATAGCTTTGAAAACGGATTATACTTTTTATAGCATGAAGAATATCATTTTAGCAAGTACCTCTACTTTATTTGGCCAGGAATATCTTTCCTATCTTTTACCCGAAGTTAGCCTTCTTTTTAAAGGTATTGAAGAGATTGTTTTTATCCCTTATGCCCGACCAGGAGGGCTTAGCCATGATGCGTATACCCAAAATGCAGCGTTTTTTTTTGCCACTATAGGTATCCGTGTAAAAGGTCTGCACACTTTCTCCGATCCGGTTGTAGCTATTAAAGAAGCACAAGGCTTCTTTACTGGTGGAGGAAATACTTTTTTACTGGTGAAACAATTGCATGATCTTGACTTAATGCACACCTTAAAAGAGGCTGTTGAACAAGGTAAACCCTATCTGGGAACAAGTGCAGGAAGCAATATCGGAGGGTTAAATATGCAAAATACCAATGATATGCCTATAGTTTATCCTCCGGATTTTACCACTATGGGACTGGTGCCCTTTAATTTAAACGCACACTACCTGGACCCAGATCCCAGTTCAACACATAATGGCGAAACCAGGGAAACACGGATTAAGGAGTTTCACGTGTTTAATGATATCCCAGTTGTTGGGCTTCGTGAAGGCAGTTGGATTAGGGTGAAAGAGGGTCTGGTGACAACAGAAGGTAGTAAGGATTCCAGAATATTTCTTCAAGGAAAAGAGCCTTATGAATTGTCTGCAGGTGCTGAACTCAATTTTAAATAACCTAAGCCTTCAAGATCGTCTGAGTTTTTTGTCAGCTAGGTCTTGTCATTCGATAAGACATACAGATTGTCGGAGATATCCAGGAGATCTCTGTATTTTTAGAATGCCATTAAGCTACTACAATCTTCTAGAAAAAATAGGTCATTTTATGTATGTTGTAATTTTTTCCCTTGTGAGCCAGCATTGTGTGCCTCTCCGGGCTGTAGACAAAACCCACCCTTTCATAACATTTTATAGCCGCAATATTCTGATCCCAAACCAGAAGTTCCAGTGTTTTGGTGCTATAAAGTCTGGCCGACTCTGCGACCAGAGATTTAATGAATTTTCCGCCTAAACCTTTTCCCCTAAGCGAAGGTTCACCAACCAGGATCCGGGCCAGCTTTGGTATGCCGCTTCCCTGGAGTATGATCTCGCCGAAAGCAAAAGGGGTTTCATCTTGGTATGCAATATAGAAATTGCGTTCAGGATATGCTGTCCGGTAAACAGTAATTTGCTGCCTGGTGATGGGGTAAGAAAAATCTGTGCCGGCAAACTGAAGTAGCAGGTCCTCATCAGTTACCCATTTCTCCAGGAGTTTAAAATCGGCGGAAGTATAAGGTTTGAGCATATTTGGTCAATAGATTGTTGCGGAAAGATAAACGAATTTTGACAGATTAATTTTAAACTCTAGCACTAAATTTGTAACATTAGGCTTTAAAAATAAAAACCAGCTGGAAAAAGCGCTCAGGATGACCTATTACAAGCACTATTCATTTGACCTTTGGTTAACTCTTATCAAATCCAATCCTGTGTTTAAGGCAGAACGGACCAAATACTTCTATACATATTTTAATGCTAGTAATAAACCTGTTGAAGAGGTTGCTGCAATATTCAGGAAAGTGGATCTTCTGGTGAACGCCATTAACGAGAAGACGGGTAAAAATATAGATGCGGAGGAAATGTATCTGATGGTGATTAGCATCATCAATGATTATTCTACTGCGTTTCAGGATATAGACCTGGAACAGCTTTATCATGAAATGGAAGAATTATTGTTGAAACATATGCCCGTGTTATACTGTGCGGAGTGTGCTGACGTTTTATATAAATTAAAGGATGGCAATTCCAGTACCATTAGCCTTTTAAGTAATACAGGATTTATTAAAGGAAAAACGCTAAGAAAAGTGCTTAAACATTTAGAACTAGATAAAGTACTGGATTTTCAGCTGTATTCAGATGAGGTTCGTCTGTCTAAACCTAATCCTGAATTCTTTAATCTCATGCTACAGTCTATAGACAGAAAAAGACATTCGGAACTAGAGCTTCACGATATTATACATATAGGCGATAATCCCGTTGCAGACGTCTTAGGTGCAAATGCCATTGGGATCAACAGCTTACTGATCAATTCAAATCATCTAACCATCTCACATCTACTTTCATGATCCCATTTACCTACTCTTTACATAAAATTGATAACACCAGTCATTTTGGCTTCCATCCGGATGACTATAGCCTTTTTAAATTTGGCGACGATCTGGTTGCCGAAAAATTCGGGAAAGACCTCGCTGATGGATTTATCAGGGACTTCCTGTCAGAAAATCAGATCGAGGAACAAATGGTGGTTATCTCCAGTCCATATTCTTTTATCCCTACAGCTACCTTTGCTATGAAAAATTATTTTGTTTACCAGCTGAATCGTTGGCTGGCGGAGCAAGGGATGCCGGTGGTACAGGAGGCAAAAGTTCATAGGACCATTACTTATAAAGAAGACTATGGAGAGCTCAGTGCAGAAGAACGGATCAGACTGATCGGCAACGATTCTTTTCATATTGATAAAGATTTCCTGGAAGGAAAAACCTTATTGTTTCTTGATGATATCAAAATCACAGGGAGTCATGAAAGAATGATCATGAAAATGGTTAAAGCTTATCAGCTGAAAAACGACATTCACATGCTTTACTTTGCCGAGCTGGTAAATAAAGAAATTCATCCCAATATTGAGAACTACCTGAATTATCATAAAGTTAAGTCCATTTTTGATCTTGAAGAGATCATTAACAGTGGTCATTTCTGTATGAATACCAGGATTGTAAAGTATATCCTGAATTGCGATTATAACAGTTTTACCATATTTCTTGGAAGACAGGATCTACGTTTTATAGATCAGTTGTATGATCTGGCGCTGGGTAACGGTTATCACACCATAGAAGCCTATGCTGAAAATATGGAGTTTGTAAAAAAGAACTTAAATAATAAAAACTATAAATTGATATAATATGGCCATTAACTTGCAAAAAGGGCAGAGAGAAAATATTGGAGCCCCTAAATTTACGATTGGTTTAGGCTGGGATACGAACAGCTCAACAACGGGTACTGCGTTTGATCTTGACGCTTCCGTTTTTATGTTAAACGACCAGAAAAAACTGGTTTCTGATGAGAATTTTGTCTTTTATAATAACTTAATTTCTCCTGATGGTGCTGTGGAGCATACCGGAGATAACTTAACCGGAGACGGGGATGGCGATGACGAGCAGATCAAAGTAGATCTGACAAAGGTAGATTCCAAAGTCAGTGAAATCTGTATTGTAGTAACCATACATGAAGCCGATCAGCGAAGACAAAACTTTGGACAAGTTAGAAACTCTTTTGTACGTATTTTTGATCCGGTAACAAATGAGGAACTATTGAATTATGAGCTGGACGAAGATTTTTCTATAGAAACTGCAGTGGAGTTTGGCCGTATTTACAAACGTGAAGGCAAATGGAAATTCGAAGCAGTTGGAATGGGAATGAAAGGCGGATTACAGGATTATGTAAACAAATATCAATAAGAAATTATGGCAATCAATCTTCAAAAAGGGCAACGCATCAGCCTTGAAAAAAGCAACGGAAGCAAGCTTCAGAATATTTGCGTAGGAATCAACTGGGGAGCAATAGAAAAAAAAGGTCTGTTTGGTTTTGGAAAGACAAAAGAAGCTGTAGATCTCGATGCAAGCTGCGCTTTGTTTAATGACAAAAAACAATTACTGGATGTAATCTATTTTGGTAGTTTGAAATCAAAAGATGGCTCTATAAAACATAGCGGTGATGACCTTACCGGTGATATGGGCGGGGACGATGGGTTGGACAACGAGATCATTACCGTAGATTTCGGTCGCCTGAACCCTGAAGTAAACCATGTTGCTTTTGTACTGAACAGTTTTAGAGGACATGATTTTGGTACCATTCCTTTTGCTTCTATCCGTATTTATGAAGGAACTCCAACACGTGTAAATGAGGTTTTTGCAACATATGACATTGCGCATGGTTCTAATTTTGCAGGCCATGTTTCTATGGTGATGGGTATTTTCTATAAGAAAAATGGAGAATGGAAATTTAATGCCATAGGAGAGCCTACCAAAGACAGAAAGCTTGAAGATACTGTGAAAACTGTAACACAGAGTTATTTATAAACTCTAAATGCTATCAATTTAATTGCTATGGAAACAACCTCAAATGCCCCTTCTGAAATTACCCCGGTAAAACTGGATAAAGATGGTAATGTAGACTTAACAGCCATCACACCAGAAGAGGAGCAAAAATATAAGGAGATCAGTAAGTCCCTTGAACCCTCTGATGTGAATTCTATATTGAATTACGGGTTGGATGCCCAGAATTCCATGGAGAAGTACAGTAACGATTTTCTGGCTTCTGTACGGACCTATAACAGCGGAGAAGTGGGAGGACTGATCAACGAACTGCTTTCTGAATTGAACTATATTGATGTCAATGAGTTAGAACAAAGCGGCTTTAAGTCTTTTATTTCAAAAATTCCTTTTTTGAAAAGCTTGGTCGTCGACGTAAAAAAGCTGTTCCAGAAATATGATGTGGTGGTCAATAATATTGACAAGATCACTAATAAGATCAAAGCCGGGCGCTTAAACTCGATCAAAGACAACAGCTCGCTTCAAACCATGTTTGACAGCAATGTCAGTTATATCCACCAAATGGAAGAACTGATCATTTCAGGTCAGCTTAAATATAATGAACTGAGTATTAAACTGGCAGAGATGGAAGGCCGCCCTGCAGATTATCAGGATTACGAAATTGCAGATCTCCGGGACTTTCTGGGCAGGTTGGATAAAAGACTGGCCGATATGAAGATCGTGCGTTTTATCATGTTACAGTCTCTTGCACAGATTAGGGTGGTACAGAACAACAATACCTCTATTGCTGAAAAAGCACAGTCTATTGTCTCTACAACCATTCCAGTCTGGAAAAACCAGCTTACCCTGGCCGTTGCCCTGCAAAGGCAGAAGGCCAATGTAGAAATGCAGAAAAAGATTTCGGATACCACCAATACCATTCTTCAGAAAAATGCAGAAATGCTCAAACAGAATAGTATTGATGTGGCGAAGGAAAACGAGAAGACAGTGGTATCCATAGATACATTGAAAAGAACAACACAATCTTTAATTGAGACTTTAAATGAAGTGAAGAGAATTCACGAAGAAGGCAATCAAAGCAGAAGGGCGCTTGACGGTGATCTGAAAAATTTAGAAGCAGAGCTTAAGAAGAATGTGACGCGTGTTAATTAACTTTAACGCATGGATGAAAACCGTTTAAATATCTTAAAAGAATCACGCAGAGAGATCAGCCGTTTACAGCTTCTCTCTGCATTTTTTGAAGAAGATGCGGTCTATAAAATCTATCTAAGGAGCCAGGTGATCCATCAGATGTTCGAAAATAATGAAGAACTGGATATCGAAAAGCTGGATCTTTTTCATGTTCAGTTTACCTCTAGCGTAATTGAGTTGCTCCGGAAAATAAAAAAAAGCAATGAAAAGAATGTCAGCCTGCTTTACGATGAAATTCATTTGAATGAAGAACTCATTGCACAGATGAACAACCAGCTTTTTAGCGAAAAAGCATTCCATCTTGACAAGCTGAAACAAGCATCAAAGATCAATTTGTCTTTAAGAAGATTGTTTGACGTGCTGTCTGATTTGAGTACAGATTTTCCTTTTTCTAAGAATATAAACGCTTTTAGTTCCAGATACGCAAAAGATTTCTTTCATGCCATTTCTCCGGATGAACTAGGCTTATTGACGGACTACGATCCTAAAAACACTTATATAAGCAGTTTTGCAACCATAGAAAGAAAATTGATGGGTTTACTATGCAAACATGAATTTCAAACAGAATTCTTTTGTGGTTTAAAATCCGGACAGCTGGTTGCTGAGGTGTATAAGTTCCTGGATATAGACCGGTATTTTCTGTTTTTTCCAAGCAGGAACCTTTTTCTATTCTGTGATCTAAGCGTATTAAATAAAATAGATCTATCTGCTAATAGATCTGAAAAAGAGAAACTGATCCAGGAACTGGCTTACAAAAATGATAAACTGCAGGCCAATGCTGCCGCTCAGAAAACATTTATTCCTAAAGAGATCATTGATTTGCTGGAGGAGAATTATTTAAAAATATCAGATATTAATTTTATTGACCATTTGAACAATTTTGATGTACAGGCTAATATTTTAAAAGCGATGCTGAAAACGGATCTCTTTTAACTGACCTGTACATAAATACCTAACCAATAACAACAAACACATACATGGATTTTTTACACACGATTCTGGGAGAGGATATTGAGGCCGGGCTCCTGATTATTTTAAATTTAATTGTTATAGAGAGTTTGCTTTCTGTAGACAATGCCGCAGTACTGGCCACAATGGTGATGGACTTGCCTAAAGAACAAAGAGATAAGGCATTGAAATATGGTATTATTGGTGCCTATGTTTTTCGTGGAATTTGCCTCTTTTTAGCGGCATGGCTGGTTAAAATCTGGTGGCTTAAACCATTGGGCGGTCTATATCTTTTATACCTTGCTTTCGATTATTTTAGAAAGAAGAATGCTAAGGGTGCTGAAAAAGAGGAGGAGGAAGTGGATAAGAGTAAAAGCTGGATCTATAGATCTACTGTTGGGCTGATTGGAACCTTTTGGGCTACAGTGGCTTTGGTAGAGGTGATGGACCTTGCTTTTTCTATTGACAATGTCTTTGCGGCTGTAGCATTTACAGATCATATCTGGTTAATTTATATTGGCGTATTTATCGGTATTCTGGCGATGCGTTTTGTTGCCCAGGCTTTCGTAAAATTGATGGAGAAGTTTACTTTCCTGGAAACTGTTGCATTTATTGTGATAGGGGTTCTGGGGATTAAACTCACCTCTTCTTTATTGACACATTTTTATCCGGAATCTCCGGTTTCGCAATTGATCGAGGGCGAAAAGACAGATCTTTTTGTTTCCATATTCACCGTTGCCATATTCATTTTACCTGTATTATCTTCTTTGTTATTTAATTATCCGAAGAAGCATATTATAAAGGAAGAAGAAGGAAATTAGTGTGGAAAATTCTGTATAGCTGCTTCAAGACTAACGGTATCAGGCGGGCTGAAGAAGCCCGCAGATTTCTAAGGTCTTTGCGTAGCGTGCGAGAATTTTCCGTAGCAAATTGCAGAGGAGGGTGGTGACCAGGTTTAGCGCAGAACAGCAGGAGGAGCTGTACGTTTCCGGAATTCAAATGTTCGTTAATGGACATTTGAATCCGATTACAGGTCAGCAAAGAGCTTTTGAGGGCTTTTTTTTAACTGGCATACCGTTGGCTGGCGTGTAAATAAAACGACCATAATGTTTAAACTTAATCTAAAAATTGCACTGCGCAACCTCTGGAAAAACAGGGGCTATACACTGATCAATGTTCTTGGTTTAACTATTGGAATGGCCAGCTGCATCCTTATCTTTATTTTTATACGTTTTCAGCTGAGTTTTGATAAAGAATATAAAAATTCAGATCAGATATACAGAGTTGTCAGCCAATGGAAGTACAATAGTTTTGAAGATTATTCAGCCGGGGTGCCTATTCCAGTATCGGCAACTGTAAGAAATGAATTTGCAGGAGTGGAAAAGGTTGCCGCTATTGTAAAAAATGGAGGTGTGATGACCGTTAAAGATGCACAGGGAAAGCAAACCATTAAAACAGACCGGACATACTTTTGTGCAGAACCCAGTTTTTTTGAAATCTTTGATATTCCGTGGGTTAGTGGTAATCATGGAGCGGGCTTATCTGAGCCAAATACAGCTGTTTTGTCTGAATCTACAGCAAAGGAATTTTTTGGGAGCGCGGAAAATGCCGTCGGAAAAAGCTTTTTATTGGGAACAAAGACCAATTTAAAGGTAATAGGTGTGTTTAAGGATATGCCAGAGAGCAGTAGCTTTCCTTTAAAAATTGTGCTGAGTTACCAGAATTTTTGGGCAAAAGATAATAAATCATGGGATTCTGTAAGTTCTGGTATACAATGTTATGTACAGTTGAAGGATGGCTTGAAGGAGGCTGATGTACAGGCTACCTTGAAGAAATTTAATAAGACCTATCTTGAATCCAGGAAACTGGAAGGAAATCAGACAGTCGGTTTACAGCCTCTGGACAGCATTCACTTTGATCAGCGCTACGGGAGTTTTGCAGATACTTCAATTACCTTAAAAGAAGTATATGGGTTAGGGATTATAGGTTTGTTCTTGATGATTACAGCTTGTATTAATTTCATTAATCTGGCTACTGCCCAAGCTATGAACCGCTCAAAAGAAGTGGGGGTGCGTAAAGTAATGGGAAGCAAACGCAAACAATTGATCGTTCAGTTTTTGACGGAGACTTTTGCCATCACTTTAATGGCGCTTTTGCTCGCTTGCATTGTGGCTGAACTGGTGATCCCAAGCATGGAGAACTTGTATAAACCCGGCGTTGATTTTAGTCTCTTTGGTCACCCAATGATTTTTGTCTTCATGTTGGGATTGGTCCTCTTTGTCGGTTTTTTGGCTGGATTCTACCCGGCAATGGTGATGTCTGGATTTAATCCCGCATTAGCCATAAAAAATAAGGCAACTATGAATGCGGGTAATTTTAGTTTGAGAAAAGTATTGGTGGTGGTACAGTTTACCATTACCATCATTTTGATCATTGGAACATTGGTGATCATTCAGCAAATGAGCTTCGTGCGGCAAAAGCCACTAGGCTTTAATACAGAATCTATTGTAATGATCAATGCACCAGCGGATAGTATAAACAAAATGAAACGTGAAGGATTTAAGCAAAGGGTGTTAAAAATACCTGGGGTAAAAAAGTTGAGTTATTGTAGCAGGCAACCTCTGTCTAATGACATGAATACCACAAATTTTAGTTTAGACGGTGTAAGAAATAAAGATTTTGAAGTGCGGCTTTCTCCGGTAGACCGGAATTACTTTGACGTTTTTGACCTGAAGATCATTGCCGGAAAGCTCTATGCTGAAAGTGATACCATTAATGGTTTTGTTGTGAATGAAACCTTTTTGAAAAGCGTTCATCTTTCCGATCCGCAATTGGCCATTGGGAAGATTGTTGAGGAAGATAATAAAAAAGCCCTTATAGTTGGGGTAGTTAAAGATTTCAATGACCGGTCCCTTAAAGAGAAAATTTCTCCGATGCTGATGTTCTCCCGTGAAGAACAATACTACAGAGCGGCAGTTAAAATAGACAATAAACAGATTATACCTGCTATGAAAGAAATTGAAGCGCTGTGGAACAGTACTTTTCCTACTGCGGTATATTATTCGGCTTTCGTGAATGAAGACATTAAAAACTATTATGAAACTGAGCGTATTATGGGGGTCCTGTTCAAAGTTTTTGCAGGCGTAATCATTTTTATATCCTTTATTGGACTGTTTGGTCTGATCTCTTTTGTTGCCACACAACGGACTAAAGAGGTAGCCATCAGGAAAGTACTTGGAGCAACAACCCTGGAATTGGTCAAAATGCTCAATGGATCATTTCTGTTCATGGTTTTTCTGGCCAATCTGGTCGCCTGGCCTCTGGCTTATTTATTGGTGTCCAAGTGGCTTTCGGGTTTTGCGTACAGGATAGAGATCAGCGTATGGCCCTTTCTTTTTGCAATGTTCATTTCTATGCTGATTACCTTGGTTACAGTATCCATACGGTCTTATAAAGCTGCTGTATCCAATACCATCGATGCCTTAAAATATGAATAGTTTATCTAATGGTTGGGAACAACAAGATCAATGCTAAACAGTGGGAATTTGGAAGCATAGAGGAAAAAAAGAGAACAGAATAATTTCAGTTTTGTGATTGTGCATTACATCAGGAAGAAATAGCTGGTTTTTATTTCGCCAAATTTCTATTATTTGATTTAAAATTTTGGTAAATTGGATTAATGTTTGCAATGTATAAACAGAGTTTGAACTAAAATTTAAATTACGAACTCCTATAGCAAAGAAAACCATGAAAAAACTACTTTCACTATTGACCATCCTAAGCTTCTGTGTAAGCTTGAGTATGGCACAAACTGCTCAACCTGCGCAAACTACTGCCGCTCAAACAAAGAAGGCTGCAAGCAAAGCAAAAGCTGAAGCAAAAAAAGAGGCAAAGGCTGCTAAAGATGCTGCAGCAACAACCGGAGTTAAATTAAAAAAAGATGGCACACCTGATAAGCGTTATGCGACTAAAGCAGCAGATGCAGCTAGCAAAACAGCAACTAAAGCAGAAGCAAAAAAAGATGCGGCTGTTGCAGCTACAAATGCAGCTGGTGTTAAATTGAAAAAGGACGGTACGCCCGATAAACGTTATGCAACTAAGGCTACAGATGCTGCTGCAAAAACCGTAACTAAAGCAGAAGCAAAAAAAGATGCAGCGGTTGCTGCAACAAATGCTGCTGGCGTCAAACTAAAAAAAGATGGTACACCAGATAAACGCTATTCTGCTGCCAAAGATAAGGTACAGGCTACTACTCAGCAGGCAGAAACTAAGGCTGCAGATGTGAAAAAACAAGCCAGTTCGACAGTGGCTTCAACCAAAAACTATACCCCAACAGTGGATGGATCTTTGCACGGACCAAACGGTGAACAAGTTTTAACTGGTCCTCGTGGAGGAAAGTATTACATCAACAAGAATGGTAATAAAACCTATCTGAAAAAAGATAAACAATAATATTAGAGCTCTTAAGAACAAAAAGCCCCCAAAATTTAGATTTTGGGGGCTTTTTGTTCTTAAAATTTAACAGGTTCTCTTAAGATAGTTTTTAATTTTTCAGGAGCTGTTCTGTTAAAATCTGTAAGGTAGATCTCATGATGAAATCCATTCCTGATGAGTTGTTCTGCATCCATGAACCTTTTAATCTGTTTTAAGGTTTCAGATTCGGTATCAAATGGACCGATATGCATCATTTGTACAGCCCTTTCTTTGTTTTTCTTCAATAATTTAATTTGTTTGACCAGCTGATTTTGCTTTTTTTTTACAACCTGATCAATTGCACTCGTCAGATGGCTGTTGTCTACAAAATCAGGCATACGTATCATCATAGTGTAGTTCCATTCATTTCTGGGAACAATGATCGGAGCATCTTCCATAGTCACCTTTTTGTATTTCTCTTCATCAAAAGACCACAGTCCTTCAAGTTTTGCAACTGCAAAATCTCTTTCTGTTGCTTTTAATAAAAATTTCAAAGCATATGCTGTTTGATATAAGGCTTGTACATTTTCTGAGAATCCTTTTCCGGAAGGATCGCCTTTTCCCTGAATGGACAGATATTGCGCGTCTTCAATATCAATGATCTCTGGTTGCATTTTAGCATTGTAATACGCTTTATAATGCTTTGTCAAATCTAATTTTTCCATTTTATTTTATTTAATGGTTCAAATAAAAGTGACCTGACTGACAACCTTATGGCAGTTGTTATTATTTCTTTATAATAATATCTCTCCCAGTTACTAAATGAATGGTATACACCCTGTACAATCCATCGTCGCTGATGTCTATTTTTTCTACCAATCCGGTTTTACTAAAGGTATCCGTAACAAGATCGCCTATTTTAAGATCTTGTAGTACTTCTGACGGGGTATCCTGATTCAATCTGATCATTTTTATAGTTTTACTTGTCTGATAATGTTTTTAATGTTTAACTCAATAATATCTGTCATTGTTTTACATTCCAGATACTGCTGATCAGAGAAATATTCCGCCATTCCATTTTTTAAGGTTTCTATATTTTCTGCAGAGGTGAGTACCTCTGTATTAGATACGTCTCTAAGGTCTGTTAATCTGTGTCTTTCGCTGCGAACCCGATGTAGAATAGAGGATTTCTCTTCCTGCTGATATTGAAGATAGGTTTTATCCGTCAATTGCTCCATACACATTTTTACATATGAAAAGTTTTCCTTGAAAAACTGGGGGAGATAAACTTTGATATTGCCTTCATAAAATTGCTGATCAAAATCAATTGCCCGGATCCGGAATTGGATATCGTCAAAGTCTGGAGTAATCTGGACGACGAAGTTATAGGCCCGCATATCACCCAAGAGCATCACTAAGCAACGTTCGTTAAATTTCACAAATTCTTTAGCTATACGGGTAGGGTTATATTCTGGATTGTGCAGGTAATTTTTTGCAAAAACATCCCCCGGTATACCTGCAATATGCTCTTCGATCAAGGTTTCACGGTCTACTAAATAATTTACTTGATTTGGGGATAAGATTTCCTCCATTTCCAGGCCGTAAATTCTGGAAGCATCTGCTCTTTTCACATAAAAATAGTCATAGACATCATTTAAGCGATTTACGATCCTGATCCTGAACGGATGTGTATTGCCAAAAGTACAATACTCTATCTTGTCAATATATTTATGCTGGACAATTCTCAGGTTACCCGAAGCCTTTAAATTGGCATAAATAACTTTTAGTCCATTGTGAAGTTCCTCTATACGGTCATTGGCATAAATAGGGCCTTCCCACAGTGAATCTTTTCCGTATTTATCCATAATTGGAAAAGATTCATCAAACTGCAGCAAATCATTATAAGTGATGGGGAGCCTGGATTCCCGCTGGTAAGTCCTGAGGTATTTTTGTAGGGCAGGAGATACCGGAAAAATAGGTTTTTTTAAGGCTATTTTTACATCGTTCAGTTCCATTAGAAGCAATTTGCTCCCAATTTAGTGTTTTCTGTAATTAATACAATAAATCAATCAGGCGGGTATCTTCATTTTCTTGAATGGAGTTGGCCTTTTTAAGATAAGTATTGTCCTTATAATGCATGCCTGCCAAAATGAGTATTTTATACATTTCTGTTTTATCGTAAGGACTAATTTGCTGATGTTCTTTCTTTTTATCTTCCAGTGTATACGGGATCAACCAGTCTAATGCTTTTTGTAAATTTGCGCCATTTGGCGTTTTGTAAGTCCAGACATCGAGGCCTACTTGTTCTCCAAGCAGGGCAATATTAAACCAGTTGCTTAGATTTAGTGTGCTGTAACCATAGGCATTTGTTCTTTCCAGTTCCAAAGGTTGCTGGCCATTTGGTTCCAGTTGAACAGATAATCTTTTTAAGCTTGCAGTTAAAATCTGCTTTGCCTTTTCTTTGTCGCCTGTAAATAGCGCGAAAGAAGCTGTTTGCATGTCGTAAATGGTGCCATGGTTATTTTTTGCGTTATGCTCGTCATTCCCGTTTTTACTCGTCAGCATCCAGTGCAAATATTGTCTGTACCAGCCTTTAATCTCTTCTAAATCGGTTGGTGTA
Source organism: Pedobacter sp. (assembly GCF_035566355.1). Taxonomy (GTDB): domain Bacteria; phylum Bacteroidota; class Bacteroidia; order Sphingobacteriales; family Sphingobacteriaceae; genus Pedobacter. The sequence continues at coordinate 5,207 of NZ_DATMRL010000396.1, read as the reverse complement.
AAACTTTTTGAAGTCGCCATGATTTGCATCCAGTCAGCAAGGTCGGCGAGAGATCGGGTCTCTATAATTCCTATACCTCTGCCGTCGTTTACGCCCTTGATGGCCTGAGCATAATTAAGATTAGGGTTCATCTTGGTTTCGGGATTAAGAAACCAGATGCTTAGAAATTCTTTTGCTTTTGCCGCATATTTATCCTGATCGCTAAAAAAATAGGCAAGGGAAAGAAACTGGCACATGTTAGACATGTTCTTCATATTAGTTCCATCAGTTATTTCTTTAATCTCCGGATTCCGTTGTCCATCTTTTCTGATATAAGGAAGTCCATCTGGCTTAGTAGGATCTGGCCAAAAATAAGGTGCCAGGCTCATATAGTCGTGTTTTGATCCGCTTGGTGGTGTAAATGATTTATCCATAACAGACTTTGGTTTTAAAGCGAGGAAGCCATCTGCTTTATGGATAATTTGTTGTACTTCATCCCTTACTTTTTGATCTCCTTTTTTATAAGCCTCTTTGACAGACTGAAGACGTTTCGGATGAATTAAAACAATCTTAGAAAGCTGGGCGAAAGACAATTGACAGAAAAATGCAAGCAGGATGATGCAAGTAGAAATGGATTTAATCATCAGGGAGATCTGGTTAGGTTAACACAAATCTACTCTTTTGGTGAGCTCTTACAAGTAGAACTTTTGTTACGTTAAATCACGTTTTTTTTGAAGAAATCTAAAAGTGCATTCGTTTTCTGCACCAAGTTTATAATATTTCATGCAAAGCACCGAAACAAAGTATGTTGGAGCATAGCTGATCATCAATTCATCAAAACCCTGTCTTCTGAAATTTCCTGAAAGGGAGAGATATATGGAGAATACTAATGCAGACAAGAGTGTGGCGGTGCAGATAATAGCATTTTTGCGATAATCATTTCCATTGGATTTTGGAATGTTTTTGGCAGAAAGGAGAAATGCAAAAAAAAGACTTGTGAGAAGTACGGCTAAATCAAGGTAATTTAACTGCATATCAAAGCTCCATTGCTGTTGCATTACATCCATGAGCTTCATATACAGGAACATCACCGATAACGTGACCGGAAGAACGAGAATAGATGCTGTAAACATCGCTTTTAATGCATGCTGAAGTATGTGTTTCATAATATTAACCTAACTGCTCTTTGATGCTATTGTTATATTTTTGTTACAATGAATTTTGATTTATAGTGTATTTATTTTAGAATGAGTTGCAGGAGGAATGATCTTGGATATGAAGTCCTGCAATTACAATTGTATATTTACTAGCCTTAATAATTACATTCGAATGCATAAAGTAATTCAAATCGCAGTTCTTGATGACTACCAGAAGGTGGCTTTACAAACAGCAGACTGGACAGTGGTGCAGCAGCTAGCAGATGTGGTGGTATTCGATGACCATCTAGAAAAAGAGGAAACCATAGTGGAGCGGCTTTTGCCCTTTCAGGTGCTTTGTGTGATGAGAGAACGGACACCATTGAACAAATCTATTCTGTCAAAACTCCATCATCTGAAACTAATTGTATCTACAGGGAGGCGTAATGCCTCAATAGATGTTGAGGCTTGTAATGAATTCGGAATCGAACTCCGGCATACTGATTACGTAGAAAGTGGTGCTCCAGAACTCACCTGGGCTTTATTAATGGCGATCGCTAGAAATATTATTGTTGAAAATGAAAATTTTAGATCGGGCAAATGGCAATCCACTGTCGGTACGGATTTGTCTGGTAAAACGCTTGGCTTGGTTGGATTAGGGCGTATAGGGCAAAAAATGGCCAAATTTGCCCAGGTCTTTGATATGGATGTGGTGGCCTGGAGCCAAAATCTAACTGCTGAAAAGGCTGCAGAAGCAGGAGTAAAGCTCGTGAGCAAAGCAGAGCTTTTCAGAACAGCAGATTTTGTAAGCATTCATCTGGTGCTTAGTGAGCGCTCAAGGGGAGTTGTGGGTGCAGAGGAATTGGCTTTGATGAAAAAGGAAGCTTATTTAATTAACACATCCCGAGGCCCATTGATTGATGAAACAGCACTGATTGACACACTAAAACACAAACGTATTGCCGGTGCTGCTCTTGATGTGTTTGATATAGAACCCTTGCCTGAAAACCACATCTTGCGAAAATTAGACCACGTTCTTGCTACGCCTCATATTGGTTACGTTACAGAAAAAACTTATCAAGTGTTTTACGAAAATACAGTGCGTATAATTGAACAGTGGCTGAAAGCGCATTTTGTTTAGGAATTTACATGAATAGATGATTTTTTTTATGTCAAATATTTATTTAATGTCTAAACGATAAATTTGTTTTTTGTTTAGGTTTAATTATTTTTTATATAAGTTGCTTTTGTTAAATAAATTAACAAGATTTGGAATAATATTTATTGGACATTGCCCTGTTGGTACGAACAGATTTTCTAATTGCGCTCAAGACATGAAAAAATCTTCTTTGTTTAAGGCTGCCATGCAGTGTACTTTGGTTCCCTAGGTTTAAAATCATTAATAATCTTATTTATAAAAATGGGCAAAGAAGAAATCTTGATTGAAATTGAAGAGGCAGTTGCATACGCTGACTTAGTGGAACTGGATAGATTATTCGATCTTTACTTAAGTATAGAAACTGAAGATGAAGCAAGTAAAACGCTTGCAATGATTTTATATAGCAATTACAATACATTTTCAGAAAATAATACGGTAAGAATGATGGAAATGCTGATCCGTAAGTGTTCAAATCTGGCCACTTTAAGAGAATCAGAAAACTTTCTGTTTAGAATATCCGTTCTCAGGGGTTCGGTGAAGCTGTATAATTGTTTTATTAAAGAGGGAATAGAACCTTTCTTGTTGAACTGCGATCCGGAAGAAAGGGAGAGCTACTATAGCAAATTGGCCAGTGTGGCAGAGATGCTAACCAATGTGCTTTTTAAAAAATATAGCCAATACACAAGAGGAACGGATTATAATGGAGCATTTGAAAGGGATGAGGGAAGCAAGGATGTTCTATTGATCAACAAAGAAGATTATGAGTTGATGGACGATATTATAGAGAAATATAATACCATTGTTGGACGCCGTGATATTATTAAAAACCTCATCAAGCGTTCAGGTCAGAAATGGCAGTACAGTTAGTCTATAGATTATTCTTTCGGGCTTAAACCTGCTTTTTTCAGATACTGTTTCTGTACCAGCAAAACACTGTCGGGCATTCTGTTCAGGATTTGATATTGTGTATATAAAGCTTTGTACAAAGAACGTTTTTTTTTGATATCTTTTTCCTCAAGCAGCTCGCCTGCTGATTTGCCATATTGTTCTATGCTTTTAAAATATTCGGCAACAGCATTACGGAATTCCCCCGCATCTTTATTACTGCTTTTCATCACATCCAAAGAAACGAGGTTACTCTTTGCACCGTTGGCAATGCTATTAGCTATGCCGCCTAAACGAATTGAAGTGGAAGGATCTGCGGAGAAAATAAGTGTCGAATCACTGAATGTTTTCTGAGCCCCGTCTACCTGATTCATTTCCCGTAGAAAAAGATCGGTAACAAATTCATTGTAGGCATATTCTTTATTATCACTGCAGGCGGTACCGAGCAGTACAAAGAATAAAATTGCAGTTAAAGCTATAGGTTTCATAGGCTTTTAAATAGAATGTTTAGCAAGATAAGAAATAATAAAAAAAACGCATCTGTTAACAGATGCGTTTTTTTCCCTATATTGTAGAGATGTATTCGTTCTCTAAAGATCCATCGTCATACAGTTTGAGGATGGCATAACCTGGAGGAGTTTGCTGATAGTAGTAAGGCTGAGCAGATTTTGCATCTCCTTTATCCCACCAAAAGCCACTCATTGCTCCGTTACAGAAATATTGAACATCATTATACCAGGCGCGGTCCAGTAAATGCTGGTGGCCGCTCAAACAGACTTTAACTTTATCCTTGTGTTTATAAAATAACTGTTTAAGTTCTTTATGGTCCCCGTGCTGACCACCTTCCCAGGTACTGGTTACTGTTAAGATCGGGTAGTGTGACATCAATAATACTGGTGTCTTTGCAGGGAGTTGTTCCAGCTCCTTTTCCAGCCAGCTGTATTGTTCCTGATCCAGTGTAATGTTCTTATTATTACCGTCAAGAATGATGAAATGCCAGCCTTTTTTTGAAAAACTATAATAGCGATTAGGGATTTTTAGTCTTTTGACCACGTAATCTTTTCCATACATCTCATCTTCCTTATTGGGGGCCGCCCACCAGGTGTCATGATTACCAATACAACTGTGAACTTCATAGTCCGAAATTTCTTGCAGGCACTTATCCCAAACACCCCATTGTTCCACAACGGATTCTCGTTTGATGTTGTCATAATCGGCAGCATGAATGCTATCTCCTCCATTCAGGAAAAAATCAATCTTCAATTTTTTAATATCCCTAAGATAACGTTTAAATTTCTCAGGAGCATCTTGAAAATTGCGTATATGCACATCAGTTATATGTGCCACAGTAAGCACCAGTTTCTTTTTTGAAGATTTCTCAGATACCGGACTGGCTACCGCCTGACCAATTTCCCCTAAGGCCAGCGCTAAAGTGGCCAGAGGGATTGCTTTAATTAAACTTCTTCTTTTCATATATGCCCGTATTATTGCCAACCAGTAGGTTGCGTTAATTTTGGATTAAGAACAATCTGTTGCAGAGGTATTGGAAAATAGTAGTATTTAGGCTCTATAAATGAACGCGGGGAACTGATGTCTTGCGGAAACATTATAAATCCTTTGGTTCCCTCACTTAAATAGAAACTATTGCTGTTCAGGTAATACAGAACCAGTTTCGAACGCACTGTCTCTGGAAGTGAAGAGATAGGACCGGTTTCTGATGGTGAATTCAAGATGGCAATATCTTCTACACCATCGCCAGTTACATCATAGGCTCCTAGACCTGGAATATACATACCTTGAGTAGGTTTAGCCAGTAATTTACCCGCTTTCCATCTTAGAAGGTCGTTAAACCTGAAGCCTTCACAAGCCAGTTCAACATTGCGCTCCCGTCTGATTTCGAGTAATACGCCTTGATTGGCTCCCGTCGTTAAAGGATACATGGCAACCAATACAGGATCGGGTTGTGCATTTGCAGTAGTCATATTCAGGGCAGGCATGCCTACACGATTCCTTAATAAATTAACGGTTCTATCCAGATCAGCCTGGGT
>NZ_DATMRL010000395.1:0-4800 GCF_035566355.1 Pedobacter sp. | reverse complement strand
CTCAGATCTATATTAAGTTGATCGAAAAAGCTATTGCGCAGGGTGGACAGGCGCTGTTCCTTTTGCCAGAGATTGCATTGACCACTCAGATTGTAGAGCGAATTAAAAAATACTTTGGCGATGCTATTGGAGTTTACCATTCTAAGTTTAATGATTTTGAACGGGTAGAGATCTGGAATAAAGTGCTGAACGGTACTTATAAAATTGTTTTGGGTGCACGGTCTGCGATATTCCTGCCCTTTAAGGAATTGAAGTTTATTGTGGTGGATGAGGAGCATGAGTCTTCTTATAAACAACATGATCCTGCCCCAAGATATCAGGCCAGGGATGCCGCAGTTTACCTGGCTTATCTGCATAAGGCAAAGGTCGTTTTGGGCTCTGCAACACCATCGATAGAGAGTTATTACAATGCCTTAAACCAGAAATATGGATTGGTGTCTTTAACGGAACGTTTTGGAGGCGTGCAGCTTCCTGCACATGAAGTGATCAGCATTTCCGAGGCAACCAAAAGAAAAAAAATGGTGGCTTACTTTTCTACAAACCTGATTGATGACATCAGTCTTTCACTGGAAAATAAGGAACAGGTCATTTTGTTCCAGAACAGAAGAGGGTATGCCACTATATTGATTTGCGCGACTTGCGGGTATACGCCTAAATGTATCAATTGTGATGTCAGTTTAACTTTTCATAAGAGTAGTGGAAAACTCCATTGTCATTATTGCGGCTATCATGAAAACAGCTTAAAGATCTGTCCGGCCTGTGGTTCGGTTCATGTAGAGCAAAAGGGATTTGGTACGGAAAGAATTGAAGAAGAACTGAGTTTGATTTTTCCGGAAGCTAAGATTGCCCGTTTGGATGTAGACAGCACCAGGACTAAAAATAGTCTTCAGACTATTATCACAGATTTTCAGGATAAAAAAACAAATATACTGATCGGCACACAGATGGTGGCCAAAGGTTTAGATTTTGATAATGTCACCTTGATTGGTGTGATCAATGCAGATACCTTATTGAATTACCCGGATTTTCGCGCCTTTGAACGTAGTTATCAGTTGCTGGCACAGGTTTCCGGAAGAGCTGGAAGAAGGGAAAAGCAGGGAAAGGTGGTCATTCAGGCTTATGATGATGATCACCGTATCATTAAGCAGGTGGTGGAGAACAATTACCTGGAAATGTATAATGATGAGATTGCCGAAAGGGCACAGTTTAATTATCCGCCTTTTTCCCGTTTGATCTTTATCAGCTTAAAGCATAAGGATGCCAATGTGCTGAATGTAGCTGCACAGCAGTTTGCAACGGCTTTACGATCGAGATTGGGGGGCAGGGTGCTTGGGCCTGAGCAGCCACTGATCTCCAGGATCAGAAGTTATTACATTAGGCAGGTGATCATTAAATCAGATCGCCATACGGCAATTCATAAGGTGAAAGCTTTATTGAAAAGCGAGATCACCAGGTTCAATACGGAGAAGGCTTTTAAGGGGGTATTGATTCAACTGGACGTAGATCCGTATTAAATAAAAGGCTTTAACATTTATTGATGTTGATCTTGTGGTGGTTAGGAGGATTTTGAAGGATTAAATCAGTTTAATGGCGTTGATTAAAATCAAACGAGTATTTTTGAAGAACAATGGCATATAAGTTTGTAGATAATTATCGGGAAAGAGGCGCTAGGAAAAAATTAGTTGAGCACCTGGCATCCAGGGGAATAGCTGATGCAAAAGTATTGAAAGCTATCGGCAAGGTTCCTCGGCATTTCTTCTTTGATGAAACGTTCTGGAATCAGGCCTATAAAGATATTGCTTTTCCTATAGGGGATGGACAGACCATTTCCCAACCCTATACTGTAGCTTATCAGACAGAGTTACTGCACATCAAAAAGGGAGATAAAGTACTCGAAATCGGTACAGGTTCAGGTTACCAGACCTGTATCTTGATGGAGCTGGGTGCTGATGTATTTACCATAGAAAGGCAGGAGAGTATTTATAAGCATACCATCAGGGTATTACCTGGAATGGGCTATCACGCGAATTTCTTTTTTGGCGATGGTTCGATGGGAATCGCACAGCATGCACCATATCACAAGATTATTGTAACTGCTGGTGCACCTTTCGTTCCCGAAGCACTGCTTAAGCAGCTTAAGGTTGGTGGAATACTGGTCATTCCGGTTGGAGATGAGCGCTCGCAGAAAATGGTTACAGTAATAAGAGTAAGCGAAACGGACTATGAAAAGATAGAACTGGATACTTTTCGTTTCGTTCCGCTGGTGGGTGACCAGGCCTGGTAAATTAGAATTTCATGGCCCGGTCCAGTTCTCTTTTGGATTCTCTTTCTTTGATGCTGTCGCGTTTGTCAAATTCTTTTTTACCCTGAGCGAGCGCAATTTCCATTTTTGCAAAGCCGCGTTCATTGGTGAAAATTCGAAGGGGTACAATCGTATATCCTTTTTCCTCGCTTTTTGCTTTAAGTTTTTTGAGCTCTTTTTTCTGTAAAAGCAGCACTCTGTCGCGTTTGATGTCGTGGTGGTAAAAAGAACTGTGGCTGTATTCTGAAATGTGGAGGTTCCTTACGTACAAGGTACTACCTATAAACATGCAGAATGCATCAGACATGTTTGTTTTCCCTTGTCTTATAGATTTAATTTCAGTACCCAGCAAAGCAATCCCCGCGTTGAATTTTTCAACGATATGGTAATCAAAATAGGCTCTCTTATTCTTTATTTGGACGTCGTTCTTCATATGAATCTGCTAATATCCGAAAGAAATGCGGATTAAACATAGATTATGTAAATTTTTACCGTACAATTAATACTGGAATGTTGACTCTGTGCCTAACGGACTCTACGGTGGTACCCAGGATAAGATCTTTAAGCCCCTTGTGTCCATGCGCACCCATAACCAGCAACTGGATATGGTGTTCTTTGCTCAGCTCTGCAATAGCCCTGGCCGGATTCCCAAATCCAATATGAGGGCTGGCCTGGTAACCTAATTTTTCGAGATTTTCACAGTATTTTTTGAGGTTTTCTTCGTCACTTTGGGTTTCATGGTCTAAGGCTGATTGCCCATAGTAACGGGCTGCCGCCGTTTCAACCACATGGATCAGGTGATATCGGGCATTTTTTCCGCCTTGTATGAGTGCATGACGAATGGTGTTTCTGTCGTTCTTGGAGAAATCGACGGTAATTCCAATTTTTGTATAGTCAATATCGCCAACGGCTTCTATATTAAGTGCATCCCCGTGAGGTACATTGCTTCTTCTTAATTTCCTGGAGGTAAAGATGGGATGAAGAAAAACATACAACAGGAGTAGGCCAATCAGAAGGGCTACCGGGACAATGAGATAAGAAACATACCAGGCACCGGATTTTTCGTTCCAGGAACTGATCTCTTCAATAACGAGTTTCACGTTGAGGGCCACAATTAGAAGTGCACTGGTCCAGGCCAGGATTTTTACCCAGAGTCCAATCGCAAATTCTTTCATTTCTTTTTTGTCAGAGGTGAAATGGATCAGCGGAATTACAGCAAAGCCCAGTTGAAGGCTTAAAACAACCTGACTTAAAATGAGCAGGCCGCTAAGGGCATCATCACCGAAATACAGGATGGTGAAAAATGCGGGTATAATGGCGAGCAATCGGGTAACCAGTCGTCTTAGCCAGGGTTGTATGCGAAGGTTAAGGTGGCCTTCCATAATGATCTGACCGGCTAAGGTACCCGTGACGGTAGAACTTTGTCCCGCTGCAATCAGGGCAATGGCAAAAAGGGCGGGGGCAACACCTCCGAAGATATGTTCCAGTAGTTTATAAGCGTCTTGTATTTCTGCCACTTCGTGCAGACCATTTTTATAAAAAGCGGCTGCAGCAAGAATAAGAATGGCTGCATTGACAAAAAAAGCCAGGTTTAGGGCTACAGCAGTATCGATCAGGTTAAATTTAATGGCCTCTTTTATACCTTTGAAATCTCTCTTGATCTTCCTGGTTTGCACCAGGGAAGAGTGGAGGTAGAGGTTATGTGGCATAACTGTTGCCCCAATAATACCAATGGCAATATAAAGTGCCTCGCCAGAAAGCATGCTGGGTTTAAAACCGGCAGCAATTTCTTTAAATGACGGTTCAACAATGAACATTTCTACCAGAAAGGAAAGGCCAACGATAAATACCATGGAAACAATGAAAGCCTCCATTTTTCGCATGCCTTTATTCATGAGAAACAGCAGGAGCACTGTATCAAATATGGTTACACTGATGCCCCAGATCAGGGGAAGTTTAAATAACAATTGCAGTCCTATTGCCATACCAATGATCTCCGCAAGGTCGCAGGCCACAATAGCGGTTTGTGCCAGGATAAATAAAGGGATATTTGCCCATTTTGGGTAGGTGTTCCTGGAAGCCTGAGCAAGATCCAATCCTCTAACGATTCCAAGCCTGGCGCTAAGTGATTGCAGCAACAGGGCAATCAGGTTGGACATGAGGAGGATCCAGATGAGCTGATAACCGAACTTGCTTCCTCCTGCCAGGTCAGTTGCCCAGTTCCCTGGGTCCATATAACCTACACTGACCAGGTATGCGGGGCCTATAAAGGATAAAATTCTTTTCCATCCGGTGCGCTTACCGGTATCTATACTTCCATGTACTTCACTTAATGATTCGGGCTTATTCATATTGGTTTTTGGGCTAAGAGCTTAGGTGGTTCTCATTAAAATGTGGCTGGCAACTTCCCGGCTAACGTTTTTTCTGGTGTCTTCTATAAATAAGTCTACCGAGCCGTCAAATTCTATCACTTCAATCATTTCTACAGATGTGCCTAG
>NZ_DATMRL010000394.1:0-2111 GCF_035566355.1 Pedobacter sp. | reverse complement strand
ACTTAAATCTTGAAGACCTAGAACAGTTGCAGATTTATATCCCCTCGCTACTGCAATATGATTTGAAATTCCATTTAAAAATATCGTAGGAAACTCATCGAAGATCAAAGCATTTTTAAGTTTTCCTTTCTGATTAACAAGCTTCAAAAGCCGATTCACATATAAAGACAATACAGCACCATAAATCTGCAGTTTTTGAGGGTTATTGCCCAGACACAAGATCTTTGGATCTTCAGGATTATTGATGTCCAATTTAAAATCATTCCCAGACATAATATAGTACAGCTGGGGTGAAGCTAATCTTCCCATAGCCACCTTAGCAGAAGCAATCTGCCCCTCTAACTGCTCCATAACATCATTTAAATAAGCATTCACAAAAGGGTTAATCAATACTTCTATCTCCTTCTCCATTCGCAGCAATGTAAATAAGCTATCATAATCTAGCTGCAAAAATTCAATTACGTGAGGTAACGTACAATATTGACCATTTTGAAATTTACGTAGAAACCAGATGATACCAGTTACTAAGTTGATTGGAGACTCTACGAAGAAGTCTCCTTGCTTCTTAATCCATTCCCTATTTAAACCCAACAGAATCGTACGTGCAGACTCCGTTGCATCTGTAATATCGAGCATAGTGGTAGGATCTAACGGATTACAACGATGGCTTCTAGAGAGATCATCAAAATTGATCGCATAAAACTTAGGCTCAACCTTAAAACTCTTCCGATTTTTGAGCCAAGCATTGTAAGCGATGATACTTAAATCTGGATATTTCATATCATAAACCAGACAGGTGTAATTTTTGGCAATCGTTTGGGTGATGAAATGCCGAATCACAAAAAAACTCTTTCCACTTCCAGGGGTTCCGAGAACAAGCACTCCCCTTGCAATATTGATGAAATTGAGCCAGCTTTTTCGAACCTTCCCTTTCAAATTATAAATCGCGGGTAAGTTAACTGAATACTCGTCTTCTAGTAGTCTTTCTTCTTGTGGAAATGTTTCGTTTTCACTGTTAAATACATCACCAGTATTCAGATTATTTTTAATAATCCTCGACAATAATGTCCCTCCAGAAAGAATTAACAAGAATCCAATACCAGTTATCCCCATGTACAAAGCTGCCCTCTCCACAAACGGCAATTGCACATTCAATACCAAGAAACTCAAAAAATACACTAACAAGCCTGTTACAATATAATATAAAGCTGTTTTGTGATTCATTTTTTCATCTTTTCTCCCCTTGGCACCTATCAAAGAAATTACTAAAAAACAAAGTGCCCAGCACTTGGAAAGATGAAAATTTTTGAGCAGTCCTGTACGACCTATATTTCCTAAAATTCGATCTGTAAACGATCGAGTAAGATGCCAATGCTGAAACGCTCCATAACAATAATAATAGACGTGAATAAACAAAATTAAAACGGCAATCAGTCTGGTCATATCCAGAATTTTCCTTAGCGCCTGTTCGTTCTCTCCTGTTTGCATAATTTTGATTTTTAAATGTTAAATGACTTATGATCTCTTTTTTTTATATCGCTTTTTAGATTTCGATGCTCTAAGTTCTGGAGGTAGTTGCGAGTCAGTTTCATATGCTTCAAATAGGATGGTAAAAATTCCTTCTTTAGAATCCGAAGCCCCATGTGGGCTATGATGTGGTTGCCCTAACGAAGTGTAGCCATTAAGCATACTAAAAGGAGGCCTAATATTTTCAGTTTTACTAAAATCATATTTTCTCTTAGGCTTAGTTGAAACTTGTTTAGGCTCAAATTTTCCAAAGTTAGATCTCCTTTCTCTTCTATTGGTTTCAATATTAACTTCTCGAACTTCCACGTGGGTGCTTGGCCGTAAGCTTACTTTCGTTGGTTCGCATTTCTCTTGTATAGATTTTATACTATAGCCAGGTCCTAATGTACGCCCATTAAAAACACATTTATTTATATGATCGACAAACGTAATTCCATAGATTTGACCTGTCGGATTTTTTCTCAAGACAACCGAAATACCCTGTTTTTTTAAAGCCTGCTCAAGCCCTTCCAAACTTAAATGCTTCTTACCATGGAAATGCATATCTATTGCATTTCTTACACCTTTTTTAAAGCGATTTCTCT
>NZ_DATMRL010000393.1:0-8156 GCF_035566355.1 Pedobacter sp. | reverse complement strand
GGCTGCGCTTAACAATTGCTGTTCATGAACAGGGTTTATCCAGTTGCTTACTTCTGCTCTATATAAAAAACCTATACCTACAATAAGAAAAATTGCAGCAGCAGCTTTCCATAGGATAAATCCCCGCTTCCTTTCAGGTTTGAGCGTACGAATTGGTGTAGTTTCGAAATCATCGTTTAAAAATCCAGGGTCAAGACCATGCTCCCCTTGCAATTCCACTTTATCCCAGGTAGAAGCCAGCAGTGAAAGGACCTCGATGTCTTCTTTTTGCTGGCTTAACAACTCGAAAAATCTCCTCAGCTCTTCTTCCGTACACAGATTGGCAATGTACAGATGATATAAATACTTAAACTGTTCTTTTTCTTCCATGGTATTACAATAAACAGGCAGCCTTTCGGTGCATCCTTATCAATAATACAACACCCGGCCGCCCTAGGACTAGTGAGAATTAAAATAATTTGAAAAAGCGATAAAAAAACACACTATACTCCCGTGTTTGTTAACGGCTACACGTATAAATTTTGTAGCTTCAACCATATGGTTTTTCACGGTATTCTTTGAAATATTGAGTTTGGCTGCAATTTCATCATGAGAAAGCTCCTCATTGCGGCACATTTTATAAATGATTTTTTTTTGTGCAGGCAAACGGTCAATAGCATCATGATAGACCTGTACCAGTTCCCTTTCGAAAATCCCCTCTTCTGTGTGGTTCCTGATCTCATCAATATATGCAAATACCTGTTCCTGAAGGGATTTTTCTCTGGCAACCTTTTTTAAATGATTCAGGACATGATTAAGCGTTATCTTTTTAATATAGGCTTCAAAATTCATATCCAGATTAATCTGTGCCCTCTTTTGCCAGATTCGGATAAATACTTCCTGAGTGATTTCTTCAGCAACATCTTCAGATTTAGCGATCTTAAGTGCATAACGATTTACCTTCCGCCTGTACAGATTATAAATCTCCCGAAACGCTTGCTGATTTCCCTCCCTGAGCAGGCTAAGCATTCGAAATTCAGAATTATGCAAATGATCTGTATTCATGTCTTTTTTGAAAACAAGTCTTAGACGCCCGCCTTCCAGGATTATTACATAAAAAGTAAAATTTTCATTACAAGAACACTAAAATCAGACGATTTTATCTTGCTGCTCAGGCTTAGGTCCTCTTTTATATATGACCAGTCCATTCAGAAAATTTCTTAGGATCTGATCTCCACATGGTTTAAAATTAGGATGATCATCACTTCTGAAAAAGGACCCCAATTCACTTTTTGTAATTTTAAAATTAACCAGTTCCATGATTTTAATGATATCATCATTGGTGAGCTGGAGCGCAACGCGCAATTTCTTAAAAATATCGTTATTACTCATATTACAGCGCTACTTCTATTTTAACTTTTTTATTCTTAATTCTTTCCTGGGCGAGTGCAGAAAGTACCCTTCCAACCATACTCCGTTTTACGGCCACATAAGAGCTCTGATCCTTTACTTCAATCAGTCCAACATCTTCCTTTTGCAATCCGCCTTTTTTAAGCAATAAGCCTACTATATCAATCTTATTTACTTTATCTTTTTTCCCCGCGGCGATATACAGGGTTTGCCACTGGCTGTCGGAAGGAAGTCCGTAGTCACCGTCCAGTTCTTCCGTTTCAAGATCCTCACTTAAAAAGGGATACTTCTCTTCATCAGTTAACATAAGATAAGCTGTTCCTTTAGCATTCATCCTCGCCGTACGGCCATTACGATGCACAAATGCATCTGCGGTATAAGGAAGCTGGTAATGAATAATGCATTCTACCTCCGGAATATCTAATCCCCTGGAAGCAAGATCTGTTGTGATCAGAATTTTGATACTGCCATTCCTGAATTTCAGTAAGGCTCTTTCCCGCTCATCCTGCTCCATCCCTCCATGAAAGATATCATGAGCAAGATCTTTGTCAATCAGCAGATCGCTGATCCGGTCTACTGTTTCTCTATGGTTACAGAAAATAAGGGTAGTTTTGTCCCCAACCTTGCAAATCAAATCAAACAAGGTATTCAACTTGTCCTCGGCCTGTGCATAGACCTTCATCAACTTCAGATCCGGCGCAGACTTCTGATCTTTCAAATAATTGATCTCTACCGGATTTTTTACCCCCGTAAACTCAGGAATCTCCTCCATCGCCGTTGCAGAAGTCAAGAACCTCTGATTCAGCGACAGCAGTTTCCCAATGATATAAGACATATCTTCCTGAAAACCAAACTCCAGTGCTTTATCAAATTCATCAAGAACCAGGGTCGCAATACCTGATTCATCAAAATTCTCGTGTCTCAGGTGGTAAGCAATTCTTCCGGGAGTACCGATAAGTAAAGCAGGTGGTTCTTCAAAATTATTGCGCTCTGTTTTTACCGGGTGCCCACCATAACAGCAGTTCACTTTAAAACCAGTGCCCATCTGCCTGAAAACTTGTTCAATCTGTAAAGAAAGCTCTCTGGAGGGCACCATAATTAGCGCCTGTACACCTTTTTTTGAAGCATCCAGTTTAAGAAACAGGGGCAATAAAAAAGCTAATGTTTTTCCTGAGCCCGTAGGTGCAAGTAACAAGACATCACTCCCTTTTTTTGCAACACCAAGTGTTGCCTCCTGCATTTTGTTTAATGCAGAAATCTTCAGATTCCCCAGTATCTTGTCTACCATCATGCAGCAAAGATAAGGTTATTAACCCAGTTGAGTTTCAGAAAAAAAAAGCCTAAAATCTAAAATATTTTTTTCTGAGTCTTTTTACAGAGCGGTTCACTGTATTTTCCAGATTCATCAGCATGAGTCCTCTCCTGTTCATCCAGGTAGAGACCTTTTTATTAACCTTTCTAACAGGCATATATACCTTCTCATCCAACACGTCAAGATATTTTGCGTTAGACCTGCTTTGCTGCAGCAAATAAAATTCATTTAATAATTCCGTATTCATCTGCATTTTTTGTTTTGTTACGACACTTGATCTAATCTACTAAACTTCTCCTGATTTTCAAACATTTAAATCAAAAACAAGTTCTCTGCTCCTATTAAAGGCAAAAATGAATATTAGGAGCTTATTATATTAACTCCCTAAAATCTATTTTATTTCAAATCAAGTGTCAATTTGTTGACAAACACCTGATTGTTAGCAAATAAACTACAAACAATTAACCTCTTTTTAATATTATCCAGTTAAATTTAAGAAACCTGATTGTGGGTTATTCATCTTAAAACGCAATAAGTATGATCTGGAAAAAGTTCAGCGGCGAAGTTATCCATTCGTCCATTTTAGAAGAAGTTGAAAAAGCCATCATCCGGGAAACAGAAAATGGCTATCATCTTAAAGTTTGTATCGGTACAGACTCACAAGTAAAGGGAGCACTAACTGATTTTGCCACTGTAATTGTCCTGCTTCGCGAGCATCATGGCGGTTTTATGTACATCCACCAGGAAAAAACACCTCAGCGAATGAGCATTAAAGAAAGAATGCTGATTGAGGTTCAAAAATCTATTGAAACAGCTTATTCAATCTGTGATCTGCTGGATGTATACGATGTTGACCTGGAGGTACATGCCGATATTAACACCAATCCGATGTTTAAATCCAACAAAGCACTCAATGAAGCCATGGGTTATATTCTAAGTATGGGATTTATCTTTAAAGCAAAGCCTGAAGCCTTTGCCAGCTCTACCTGCGCAGATAAAATGGTCCATTAAAAAACCGCCGGATCAGGAAGATCCGACGGTCGCTTTGGTTTGGTTGAGTCGAGTACAATGAGTTTAGAATGCGTATACAGCAGCTAAAGAAAACTGAGAAGCATTTTTAGTTGGTGTTAAATCAGATTTGGCAAACAATTTATCAGAACGGTTATCAAACCTGACCTCCGGAATAAAAGTAAGTCCGCCTGTTTTAAAATTACCTGACAGCGTCACCGATTTAAAGCTTTCCCCTTTAACTTCCTTAATATCTTTAGTTTTAAAGTATTCACCCCTTAAACCCAGGGAGAAAGCTTTTGTAAAAGCATTCTGAAGGTATAAAGCTGCGCCACTATAACCACCGTTACTACCTGAAATGGTATAATCAGCAGCGTTCAAACCCAGTTTAACTTTTTCAGTAGCTTGATAAGAAGTGGTTAGATCAAATAAAGAACCATCTCCTGGAGCGCCTGCATTTCGACCAGTCAGCACATTCAGGTAGGCATTCCATCCTTCTACAGGAACAAGAGACAATTGTGCTCCAAAATGAGATACTCCATTAACATCTTTGTAAGTATTCCAGTCATTAAACAAGCCTAGCATCAAACTCACTTTGGGAGAAAAGGCATAAGTTCCTTTAATCCCTGCATTTTGAAAAGGGCCATTGGTAAACAAATAAGAAGTAGAATAATTGAAATTGCCCACCGGAGAAATCACTTCATAACCGATAAAAGTTCCCATAAAACCTGCTGTTAACGACAACTTATCATCAACAGCATAGTTTACATAAAGATTCTGAATATGAAAGGAGTTCTTTTCATTAGCTTCGGTACCGTCTCCGTTTGAAAGAGACTGGTACTGACCCCTCGGGCCAAAAGAAACTTCACCAACAAAAGAGGCCTTTCCGGTAGATTTTTTTAAAGCCAGATCGATCATTCCCAATGAAATCGAATTCTGATCATTGGCAAAGCTGGTTCCGATATTTGGCTGTTTTTGAAAATCATACTTAAAATACGTATCTACAGATCCGGAGAACTGCAAAGGGTTTTTCTCTGTTTCCTGGGCATAACTCACCGAAGAAAACGCAATGGCTGATAACGATAGCAGAGTAGATTTAAATTTCATGTTTTTTGGTTTGAGGTTGATAATCTAGACGAATTATATCATTCAGGTGGTAGGTTCGTGGTCCATTTCCATACCAGTGGCTGCTACGATGAGCGTACCCTGAAAGTATTTCTCATTATGCTGACTAGCATCAAGTCCTTCTTCTTCTTCTTCAGAAGTTACGCGGATAGGTTGAATCACGTTCACCAGTTTGAAGATTACAAAAGACATTACAAAGCTGAAAACGGCAACAATGACTACACCTTTTAATTGGGTAAAGAAGAATGCCGGATTTCCATACAATAAACCGTCAACTCCTGCGCTGTTTACTGTTTTGGTAGCAAACACACCAGTCAGAAGCATTCCAACGATACCTCCTACTCCATGACACGGGAACACATCTAAAGTATCGTCCAATGAAGTTTTTGATTTCCAGGATACGGCGAGATTAGAAACCACTGCAGCAATAACACCTATAAAAATACTAGATGGAATACTGACAAATCCAGCACCCGGAGTAATGGCCACAAGTCCAACAACAGCACCAATACAAAAACCAAGTACAGAAGGTTTTTTTCCTCTGGACACATCAAAAAACATCCATGACAAGCCCGCAGCACCAGCGGCAATATTTGTAGTTAAAAATGCAGAAACAGCCAGGCTATTAGCCCCTAATGCAGAACCAGCATTAAAACCGAACCAGCCAAACCATAGTAAACCGGTACCGATTAATACATATGGAATATTAGCAGGTGGTACTTCCTGATGTTCAGCATGACTTCTTCTTCTTTTGAGCACCAACGCACCGGCAAGAGCTGCCATACCCGCAGAAATATGCACTACAGTTCCTCCCGCAAAGTCAAGAACACCCATTTTAAACAGAATACCTTCCGGATGCCAGGTCCAATGTGCCAGTGGCGAATACACAAGCAACGAAAACAATACGATAAATAAAATATAGGAAGTAAAACGAATACGTTCCGCAACCGCTCCAACAACCAGACCCGGCGTAATGATCGCAAACATGAGCTGGAATACTGCAAACAAAGATAATGGAATGGTCGGAGCAAGACTCCATGGATGTCCTGAATTAACTCCCTGAAAGAAGAAGAATGTTTTCGGATTTCCAATAAAACCTCCAATGGTATCGCCAAAAGCAAGGCTAAAGCTCACAACCACCCAAAGTACAGAAATTACTCCGGCAGCAACCACACTTTTAATCATGGTAGAAAGCACATTTTTACGATGAACCATTCCTCCGTAAAAGAAAGCCAGACCAGGAGTCATCAAAAACACCAAAGCGGCAGCAATTAATACAAATGCAATATCGGGTGCACTGTATTTTCCCTCATCAAAATTAGGAAGAAGAGGAATAAAGAGGGCAAGAATTGCAATTATTAATAAAACTGCAAATGGTCCCCACTGTTTAAACAAAACTTTCGCCATACATTTTAGATTTAATAGTTATAATTATTGGTTTGATTTAAATTTTTTATAAAAATAGCAATTAATACCAATAAAATAAATCATTATCCAAATAAAACCACTCAAAAAACCAAAAAAGACAAAATTAAACAGCTATTTTCATACAATATTATTAATTAATGTAGTCATTTTTTAACAAACACAGTATTCATCACAAAAAAATAGGTCATTTTTTATTAAAAAAATAAAAATCACACAAAAACAAGACGAAAAAAGACAAAAACTACAGATTCAAGCACAAAACACCAACAAAAACCTTAAAAAAAACAATACTAGCCCACAAATTGCATATTCTACACCAGTAAATCGTATCCTATTGAATTTTACCAAAACAGACCAGTAAATCCCAAACAAGCCCGGGATTTTTTCTTACCTCCCTTGAACTTGCAAAAGATGACGTCCACCGACATGAAGTATAATACCGGAGCTACAAGTTAAACTCGATGAAAGAAGTATTTGTTGCAAACAAACTGCAGCAGATCTTCAGCAATAGAAAAGAAAAAAATAAAAAGAATTATTCGGCGAACTATAAACAGGGCTAAAGAAGATAAGCGGATCCCTGCACTACACCTCTACGTTCAATTTCCTTGTCTATATAGGTTTGAATCGCAGACTTGTTTAATCCCCAGTTAGGCGCAATAAGAAGATCCCAGTCCGAGATTCCGAACAAACGCTGAATCACAATATCAGGACGCAGAAGTGGAATAAGCTTACACAACAGATCTGTATACTCTTCCAAAGAAAAAAGCTTAAAAGGCTGTTTTTTATATTTCACTCCCATAATGGAGCCTTCAACAATATGAAGGTGATGAAATTTCACGAATTTAATTTGAGGAAAACGGTTGATTTCATGAATATAACCCAACATCATTTCTTCTGTTTCCCATGGAAAACCAAAGATGGTGTGGACACAGAGGTCCAGCTTGGTACCCTCCAGAAGTTTAACCGCCTCAACAAATTCACCATGACTGCAACCTCTGTTGATTTGTTCCAGAGTTTCATCGTAAATAGATTCCATCCCCATTTCAAGATCCACATCAAAACGATCCGTATAACTCTCTAAAAGCGCAACCTTTTCTGCATCTATGCAATCAGGCCTGGTTCCCACAGCAAAACCAACCACATCTTCCGGGTTAATAGACAAGGCCTCGTCATACATCATCTTGAGATAATGTACGGGTGCATATGTATTGGTATTGGGCTGAAAATAGACAATAAACTTATCCGCTTTATAAAAACCCTTACCTCGTTCCATTCCCTGCTCCAGCTGTTCACGGATGGTGGGCAGCTTACGGGATAGTTCTGGAGTAAAAGAATCCACATTACAATACGTACAACCACCATAGCCTTTACTGCCATCCCGGTTAGGGCAAGTAAAACCACCGTCAACAATCACTTTAAATACACGCTGGCCCGCATACTTCTCTTTAAGATGTGTGCCATAGTTGTTGTATCCTTTTATCCCTAAATCCAGTGGAGTTCCCAATTGCTTTTTTTTTTGCAAAAATACACATTAATTTTTAAAACCGATTCGTAGAAATCAGCGTTTCTATGGCCTGGCGATAGGCATCACCAAGCGGCAATTCTTTTTCGTCGATAAAAACAGCATTCTTTTTAACTGCCGAGATGCCTTTACTGTTTACAATGAATGATTTATGAATGCGGATAAAATCCGGGGGCAACTGACTTTCCAGGCTTTTAAAGCTGATACGAACAACAACCGGCCTGGAATTACTTTTCAAATGGATCTGAACATAGTCCTTTAGTCCTTCAATATAGAGCACATCATCTAAAACAACTTTAAGTAAACTGTAACCCACATTTACAAAAATATAACCAGCCGGCTTTTCCCCGGGCAAATTTTGCTGATGCCTTA
>NZ_DATMRL010000392.1:0-7271 GCF_035566355.1 Pedobacter sp. | reverse complement strand
GCCATCCTGAGTAGAATTTGCAATGGAAGTAAAATAAGTAGCACTTTCATTTCCTCCACTAAAAGTAAAAGAATTTTGGGCCTGATGACCTGTTTTGAAGAACAAATCATAAGGGTTATAGGTTGGAATGCCTTCTATTTTAGGCCCCCAGGAATTAACCGTTGGGATGTATGCACCATTGTTTCCATTACCATATGCGGTTTGAATAGCTGGCTTGGTGGCTACATCATCAAAACTATAAGAAGACTTGAAACTGAAGGCTGGCTTTCCACCTTTACCAGATTTTGTTGTAATGATCACCGCACCATTTGCTGCCCTCAGGCCGTATAGAACAGATGCAGCCGGGCCCTTCAAAATAGTCATAGTTTCTATGTCATCGGGATTGATATCTGCTGCCCTGTTGGTGTTTTGGAAATTGTCATTAAGCTGATCTGTATTGTTAGAAATAGGAATTCCATCTACAACAAACAAGGGTTGGTTATTTGCTGAAGGATTCAAGGAGTTAATTCCCCGGATTTGAATCCTTGACCCCGAACCCGCGGCTCCCCCCGCACTGGTAATCTGCACACCAGAAGCTTTTCCTTTTAATGCATTGATTACATTGGACTGATTGGTATTGGCAATGTCTGCAGCCTTAATTTCCTGAGTTGCATAACCCAATGCGCGTTTCTGTTGCTTAACGCCCAACGCTGTTACAACAACCTCATTTAAATTATTTGCCGTTGGCTTCAGCACAACATTTAAATTACTGTTGTTACCCACAGGAATTTCCTGGGCAATCATTCCAATATAGCTGAACACCAGCACATCAGATGAGGCAGCTTTAATGGAGTAGATACCATTTGTATTGGTCTGAACGACCGTACTGCTACCCTTTATCTTCACAGATACTCCAGGGATAGGCATCAGATCATCAGAGGAAGTCACCTTTCCGGATACCGAAATTTGCTGAGCCAGGGCTTGAGTTGCCAGCATAAAGGTCCCCCATAACAATAGGAGTAGTTTTTTTTTCATAATGAATTGGTTAAGATTAAGTTTGTCTCATTCGGCATAATGTTTTTTGCGTCTTTATGCGTCTTTATGCAATAAATTTAAAAAAATATATTATTAAAAAATCATATTGAGAAAAAAAGCACGTAAAATTCAATTTAATAGCATCTGATATGCAACAATTTGCGTGTTTAAACATGATAAAATAAATTTAATATAAAACACAAAGGCCCCCAATTGGAGGCCTTTGTGTTTTATATTAATTAGGGAGTATAATCCCGGATAAAAAAATACTTTACTAGAAAGCGGGATCCGCAGGAGTATTCGGATTATTATCCCGTTCTGTGAAAGGATAAGGGAAAAAGTTTCTTTTCCTCTCCGAGTTTGGCCGGCCAAATCTCCTCATATCCTCGATCTTTAAACCAGACATATACAATTCTATGCATCTGTGTTTATAAATCAGATCCAGTAATTCAGCTTGGGTATAAGTTCCTGTAAGCGCAGGTAAGGCAGCGCCTACACCAAAATGATCTGAAGAAGGAGTTTTTGTCACGACTTTATTTAGTTCAATCAAGGCCTTAGTCAGATCTGGCTGACGGGCATACGCCTCTGCTTTAATCAAAGTAATTTCTCCCGGCAGAAATACCGGAATAGACTGAGTTAAAGCAGCGCCAAAGCCTTTAATTCCTAGAAATGGGGCCTTTGTTATGGGCTGGGTATAAAAAGACACCCGCTGATCTTCTGCGTCTGGAACAAAAGATCCAGCTTGCCCAAGATTAATATTACTTGGCTGGAAAACATTATTTGTTGAGGTCGCAATATCATAAATCGGATTAAAAGTATTGGTATCAAAATCAAATGTTGAATAGGCAACCGGGTCAACCAAATTAGCAGCAGTCAACGCCAAAGGGTAGTTACCAGCAAAAAGTGCATAACGTGCCTTTAAAGCCAATAAGGTGTTTTTAACGTTCATATTCTTAGGGATATTTGCGTTAAAACTGGTACTAATCGCATTTGCAGCAATAACGGCAAGTGCATTATCAATTACAGCAATAGCTTTATTAAAACCTTCTGCTCTTGTAATGAAATTTACATTCTTACCAATGCTCGCGGGAACTTTTTCCCAGTACTGAGATAAATTTCCTAAAGCAAGGGCCTTAAAAATACTGGAATAAGCAATCAAACCGGCAGCATAATTCTTATCTGGCAGGTTTGCTGCATTATTAATCACATTGTCCGCATCAAAAATAATTTTACTGGAATAACTCCATAAATTACCCAGTATGGTATTTGTACCATCAACACTGTTTCCTCCGGTAAACAATTGCAATTCCGGTATATTTCCAGAGTTTGACAGCAACAATTCATTGGTTACAAAACCATTGGCCTCAATAGAATTAAAATACACTCCAGTCCTTCCCGCGGAATACAACTTCTGAAGACCAACAGCAATACCTGTTAGGCCCCGGGAAGAGTTTAACACGTCTGTAGCCAGGGCCGCATTTGGATCCTTGTATTCTTTTTTACAGGAAGTCGAAGCCAATATCAACGAGGCCACAAGTGTTATTTTATATATATATAAATTTTTCATATCTGATCTTTTTGAAATTAAAACTTAACCTGTACTCCTAAAGTAAACGTACGTGGAATTGGCACAGAACCGAAATCGATATTACGCAACAATGTTGATTGTCCACCTGAGTTTAACTCTGGATCATATCCTTTATAATTGTCCCAGGAAATTAGATTTCTTCCACTCAGATTAACAGTCAGGTCTTGCAAAAATTTAACTTTCCCCACGTTATAGCTTAGAGACACCTCTCTTAATTTCACAAAAGAACCATTATCAATTCTCCACTCTTCAACGGCATACGCACCAGCAATATAACCACGAGGCAATTTTCCTTCTTGCTCCTGCTCTGCTACCTTACCATTTCCAACACCTTGACGTGTACGCCAGTCTGCATTCCAAACGTCACTTCCATGAACTGCATCTAATTGGATGTGCAGATTAAACTTCTTATAAGAGAAGTCATTTACAAAGGAAGCGGTATATCCTGGATTTGGATTTCCAAGCACCTTCCTGAGCGTGGTACCTGTCGGCATTCCATTAGCATCTCGCTGAGGAGTAAAAGTGGTCGCAGAAGTTTGAATCCCCCGTTCAGTTTGCGGAATACCTGCAGCATTTGTCAACAAACTTCCGTCCGGATTTCTTGCAAAGAAGGTTCCATAAAAAACACCAATGGGCTGCCCGTCGATAATAGCTACCGGTGCTCCTGCATTTGTTGTGATCAATCGAAGAGCTCCACTATTAAGCGCCTGATTTCTATTTCTGTTAAAGATAAAGGTCGTATTCCATTTGAAATCTTTTCCAGCTATCGGTGCTCCCGTCAACATCAATTCAATTCCTTTATTTTCCAAAGCGCCATTGTTATCCAACAAACTGGAATAGCCATTAGTTGGAGCTATAACCACAGGTAGCAGCAAATCTTTTACTTTTTTTCTATACCAGTTAAAAGTAACACCT
Source organism: Pedobacter sp. (assembly GCF_035566355.1). Taxonomy (GTDB): domain Bacteria; phylum Bacteroidota; class Bacteroidia; order Sphingobacteriales; family Sphingobacteriaceae; genus Pedobacter. Next base: position 3,754 of record NZ_DATMRL010000392.1, on the reverse strand, counting down.
AAACGGTTTGAAAAGAAGGAAATATCTGTTCCCAACTCCAATTCTCTTTGACGTTCAGGTCTAACGTTTTCATTCGCCAGGGTATTACTTCCTGTAAAGCCTGTATTTCCCAAAAGCGGATTTGAGTAATATTCATTGAAACGATCATAAGCTCCAATTCCGGTTAAGTTACCAGATTCACCATAGGCTCCCCTTACCTTAAATGTGCTCCACCAATCAGAAATCCCAAGATTCTTCCAATAATCAGCAGATGAAAGAACATAACTCACATTTCCTTTTAAATACTCCTGTGTACGATTCGCACTACTGAACACCGAAGATTGATCTACTCTTAACGCACCAGTCACAAACAAATGGTCGCGATATTTGAAATTTTGCTGGATGTAGGCTCCGCTAATGGTAAACTCGGATCTTCTATCCACATTTGGAAGAACGGTACTAGCCGCATTTACAACTTCAATAAATGGTGCCAAACCACGTCCGTTCAAGAGAGAATACAAATCCTTTTGGTATTGATAAGACCCTCCTAATTGTGTCGTTGAGAGTAATCCATCTGCCAATTTTGCATCATATGTAAAATTTAATTCATTATTGAACAATGTCGTAGTTGCATTCGCAGCACTAGCATAGCCATTTAGACTCGCATCTAAAGTCGCCCCGCCTCCGTAAAAACCGGTACTTACATTATAAGCAAAAGGGGGAATATAGGTTGTACCATTTTGAATGGTATTGTCTACCCCCATAGTGTAGTCAATAGTCAGATTTTTTACCGGATTTAATTTCAAACCCGTATTCGCAATAATTCTATTGGTAAACTGTCTTTGTTTGATATCCTCAATAACAGAAACGGGATTTACCCTGCCCCGCTCACCAACAGCTTTTAGATTCCCCAACGCATCTCTTGTGAAGATATCATGGAAGTTACCAATAATAGTCACTGAATTCATCGGCGAAAAGAAAGAGTTTCCATCGGGCTTCTCATTGGCATCGCTATGAACATAGTTAAAGCCGGCTGTTAATTTAGCCCAGTCGCTTAACTTTTGATCTAAGTTTGCCCTAAAATTATACCTTTTAAAATTTGTATTCTTAATAATCCCTTCGTTAGAAAAATAACCTGCTGAGGTAAAGATTCTGGTATTGTCGTTTCCACCAGACACAGAGATATTATTATCAGTTCCGGTAGCCGTCTGAAAAATATAATCCTGATAATTGTATCGGGTTACAGGCGTTGTATTAGTCGCAAGAGCCGGAGGAGTTCCGGTGACCGCGATAATATCCTGAGTAAATACGTCTGGTGACCCTCCGAATTTTACAGGAGATTGGTTTACTTCCACCTGCTTGCGTAATTTACTAACGATCAAACTCGTCGAGAAGCTCACTACCGGTTTTCCGCTCACCCCTCTTTTGGTAAAAATCTGTACCACACCCGAATTTGCTCTTGATCCATAGATTGCCGCCGCTGCCGCCCCATTTAACACTTCAATTCTTTCAATGTCGTTTGGATTGATATCAACCATCCTATTCTGACCGACACTTCCAACAAAATTTCCATTTTGACCAACTGGACTACCAGAATTATTTCCTCCGTCATAATTGGCAGAAGTATTCGTCACGCGCGTTGTAGAGTTATTGACAATTACGCCATCAATAATATACAGCGGCTCTGATGAAGAATTCACAGAGCTCACCCCCCTCAATCTCACAGACATACCACCTGCAGGATCCCCAGAATTCTGGCTGATCTGGGCACCAGCAGTCTTACCCTGCAAAGAGGCCAGCACATTACCACTTGGAGCTTTGACAAGATCATCTCCCTTAACCGTACTCACATAACTTCCCAATTGTTTACGTGTTGTTCCCTGTGAAGTACCAGTAACGATCACCTCATCCAGGCCAACCGCATCAGTTCCTAATTCCGCATTGACAGTAACTTTCTCCTCATCGCCAAGAATGACCGACTTGCTAACAGACTTAAAACCGATATAAGAAAACGTAACCTGATAAGTTCCCGGAGCTAAATTAGCTGTGAGGCTAAAAACGCCATTATTATTTGAGGCGGTAGCAAAGCTACTACCCTGAATCTTAACCACGGCCCCCGGGATGGTTTGTTTGGTTGATGCATCCACAATTTTACCGCCTAAAGTAAATCGCTTGCTCTGCGCATAGGCAGAGCTGGAAAACATCAATAATAGAACAGGCACTATAAAAGCAAAAATGCATCTAAAGCACCATAATGTGTAGATTTTTTTCATACTTGTTTGGTTAGTAATTATGGTCAATTATTAATTTGACAGCCCATCTTTAAACACGCAATTACACGCACAAAGATGTTCCTAAAGTAAATATCCTAAATGTTTTTTATTAAATACAAGAAATGATTAACTATTTATGAACAAACAAGCAAAATAATGTTGCACAAATCCGCATAAATCCGCAACTTCTATTTTCTTTTCATATATTTATTACATTAGCAAAAAATTCAGTCCATGTTAAAGAAGGAACGCCATGATCTGATCATGCGCCAGATCAACCTACACAACAGAGTACTCACCTCTGATCTTGTCCAGTTATTAAATGTATCTGAAGATACCATCAGAAGAGATCTCCAGGAATTATGTGATAGAGATCAGTTAATAAAAGTTCACGGAGGAGCACTTTCAACTTCTTATCAATCTTCTTTTGACGATAAAAATGTATATGCCCGAGAAGCAAAAATCGCCATTGCAAAAAAAGCCATATCCCTGATCAAAGATGGCATGGTAATCTTAACCGGAGGCGGAACAACCATTATAGAACTTGTTAAACAATTACCAGATCATCTTCAAGCTACTTTTTTTACCATCAGCCCCTATGTAGCCATAGAACTGGCTAAATATGCTAAGATAGAAGTCATCCTGATCGGAGGCTTATTTTCCAAGAATTCGCAGGTAACTTATGGCGGCCATGTGATCAATCAATTATCCGAAATCAACGCAGATCTCTGTCTGCTCGGTACAAGCGCTATGCACGCACAGAATGGACTTACAGATACCGATTGGGAAATCAACCAGCTCAAAAAAACCATGTTGAATTCCTGTAAAAATTCTGCGGTACTTTGCATTTCAGAAAAGCTAAACACCACCCAAAGACTTAAGGTCGCCCCCCTGGAAAAAATAAATTATCTCATCACCGAACTTCCTGCAACCAGCAATGAACTGGATGCTTACAGAACAAAAGGCATTAAAGTCCTCTGAGCAAAAAACGATCAGCCATAAAATTTTGATCAGAAACATAAATATCTGTGCATTATTCTCTAGATATTATAGAAATAGTGTGCTATATTTACTGCTCCGTACCAATTTTAACAACCTAATAAATGGCTAGATTAAATCTATTAGAAGAGACGCGCTTTGAAAAACTGCCTGTCTCTGTCTTTGACAATCCGCGTGAGGCATCTTTAAACGTTGCTCATCGTATTGCAAACCTTATTAAAAAAAAGCAAGAACAAAATGAGATGGCCGTTCTTGGCTTAGCAACGGGGGCCACACCAATTGCAGTCTATGCAGAACTTGTTCGTTTACACAAAGAAGAAGGGCTGAGTTTTAAGAATGTAATTACATTTAACCTTGATGAATATTACCCTATGCAGCCTAATGCCGCACAGAGTTATGTAACATTCATGAATGAAAACCTTTTTGATCACATTGATATTGATAAAAACAATGTGAACATCCCTGATGGCACACTTACGCTGGAAGAAATTCCGGCATTCTGC
>NZ_DATMRL010000391.1:0-21135 GCF_035566355.1 Pedobacter sp. | reverse complement strand
ATTGCTTTGTTTAAACATATGTACCATAAGGGCTGGGACCAGTTTGTACCTTTTGTGGTAACAGTAGCAGCTGTATTGCTTACAGATTTATTAAAAGGTGTAGCCATAGGTATGTTGGTTTCTATTTTTTACCTGCTGCGTACCAATATGCGTAATCCTTTCTTTTACAAGATTCACGAAGAAGGAAATAAGAAGAACATCAGGATTAAACTTGCCGAAGAAGTTTCCTTTTTAAACAAAGCAGCCATACAGGTTATGCTGAATAAAATTCCGAAGGAAACAACGGTGACCATTGACGGAAGTAATTCCAGGTATATTGATCCGGATGTGCTGGAAACTATTTTTAATTATAAGCATAACGCTTATACAAAAGGGATTATCGTTATATTAGAGGACATTAAGTCTCAATATATTGTTCCTAAATTAACTAACAAATTAGACGAAATTAATAACTAAGATATCATGTGTGCAAAATTAGAACAACAACAAACGCATCAAATTACATACGAAGGATTGTTACAGGGAAATAAGGACTGGGTTGCTGCAACACTTAAAGAGGACCCTCAGTTTTTTGACCGGTTATCTGCAGGGCAGGCTCCACCAGTATTGTGGATCGGCTGTTCGGACAGTCGTGTACCAGCCAACCAGATTACCAATACCATGCCTGGAGACATCTTTGTACATCGTAACATTGCTAATGTGGTTACACATACGGATATGAATTTACTTAGTGTACTCGATTACTCGGTGAATGTATTAAAGGTGAAACACATCATAGTATGTGGTCACTATGGCTGCGGAGGTGTAAATGCTGCCCTGGGAGATAAACAGGTTGGACTGATTGATAACTGGTTGAGAAATATCAAGGATGTTATCCGTATGCACGATCGTGAAATGTCGACCATTAAGGATCCTGTAAAAAGATCGAACAGACTTGTTGAGCTCAATGCCATAGAGAGTGCTGCTAACGTAATGAGTACTTCTATCGTACAAAATGCCTGGGCTTCAGGTCAGGAACTTTCTGTGCATGCCTGGGTCTACAGCCTGCAAACCGGAATGATTACTGATCTGCAGGTAAGTGCATCAAGCGCAGCTGATTTGTCTCCTGTATTCAAAATGGACGCGGGAAAATAATTTGGTGCATTATTGCAGAATACAATTTCTATTAAAGTAAAAAGCTCCCGGTTTATGACCGGGAGCTTTTTTTACGGATATATTTAATCGTTTGCTAAGAATGGATAACGATAGTCTTTCGGCGGATCGAAAGTTTCTTTGATCGTACGTGGGGAAACCCAGCGTAGCAAGTTGATCATAGATCCTGCTTTATCGTTTGTACCAGAACCTCTGGCTCCTCCGAAGGGCTGCTGTCCTACTACTGCGCCGGTACACTTATCGTTGATATAGAAGTTGCCTGCTGCATTGCGTAAGCGATGTGTTGCTTTTTCAATAGCATATCTGTCCTGAGCAATTACTGCACCTGTTAAAGCATAAATGGAGGTTTGATCCACAATGTCTAATACCTGATCAAAATCTTTATCCTCGTATACATATAGGGTAAGTACTGGGCCAAATAGCTCTTCGCTCATGGTAACATAGTTCGGATCTTTAACCACAAGTACGGTAGGCTCTATAAAATAACCTTTTGATTTGTCGTAATTGCCGCCAGCAATCACCTCTACAGCTGGATCGTTCTTCGCTGCATCGATGTATTTAGTTAGTTTATTAAAGGAGTTTTCATCGATAACAGCATTAATAAAATTGCTGAAATCTTCTGTTCCGCCCATTTTAAAAGTAGCCAGGTCACGAAGCATAAATTCTTTTACCTTAGGCCATACGCTTTTGGCAACATATACTCTTGAAGCTGCGGAACATTTCTGGCCTTGATATTCAAAAGCACCTCTGATAATGGCGGTACTGGAGCTTTCTGCTTCAGCCGAACCATGAACAAGGATAAAATCTTTTCCACCGGTTTCGCCAACTATACGTGGATAAGTTTTAAACTTGTGGATATTGTTTCCAATGGTTTTCCAGATATCCTGGAAGACTCCGGTAGATCCGGTGAAGTGAATGCCTGCAAAATCTGGATGGCTGAAAATGACCTCGCCAGCATCAGGTCCGGAAACATAGACCAGGTTGATTACTCCGTCTGGCAATCCGGCCTCTCTGAAAATCTGCATCAGTACATTAGCTGCATAGATCTGAGTGTTGGCAGGTTTCCAAACAACAACGTTACCCATCATTGCGGCCGAGGTTGGCAGGTTACCTGCAATGGCAGTAAAGTTGAAAGGGGTTAAAGCAAAAACGAAACCTTCTAGCGGGCGCTGCTCTACTCTGTTCCATGAACCTTTTGGCGAAACTGGAGGTTGCTGCTTATAGATTTCAGACATATAGCTTACATTGAACCGAAGAAAGTCAATTAGCTCACAAGCCGAATCAATCTCTGCCTGGTAAGCGTTTTTGCTCTGGCCAAGCATAGTTGCAGCATTTAATTTGTACCTGTAAGGGCCGGCGATAAGGTCGGCTGCTTTTAAGAAAACAGCTGCGCGTTGTTCCCAGGCTAGGTTTTCCCAATCTGCTTTTGCAGCTAAAGCGGCATCAATTGCTTTTGTAACATGGCTTTTATCGCCTTTGCTATAATAACCTAGAATATGTTGATGATCGTGCGGTGGGGTAGTCTTTCCTTTATTTTCGGTATGAACTTCAGCGCCGCCTATATACATTGGGATGTCAATTTGTTTGGAACGGGCATCGGCCAGGGCCGCTTTTAAAAGTTCACGTTCTTTACTTCCCGGTGCGTAGCCTAAAATAGGCTCATTGGTGGGTGCTGGTACGTTAAAAAATCCTTTAAGCATGGTATTGAATTGTTGTTTATACAAAGATAGTTTTTATTTATCAGCCATGGTAGAGGCTAAAATATAAGCAGGATACATTCTGGTTGATAATTCTTATTTTTGACCCATACATGATTAAGAAACTGCGACTGCTACTTCTTCCTTTTTCCCTTATCTATGGAGTGGTTACTCTGGTCAGGAACAAATTTTATGACTGGGGCCTTTTTAGGTCAGTTAAATTTAACCTGCCGGTAATTTGTGTGGGAAATCTGGTGGTGGGCGGTTCAGGTAAAACCCCTGTCACAGAGTACTTGGTTCATTTGCTTGATGATTATAAAATAGCCATACTGAGCAGAGGATATGGCAGAAAAACCAAGGGATTTATATTGGCCGATGGGGCGGCAACAGCAGAAACTATTGGAGACGAACCGATGCAGTTTTATTGTAAATTTCCGGAGGTTACTGTTGCTGTTTGCGAAGACCGTGTAAAAGGTATTGAGCTTCTGAAAGAGCATCACGATCTGATCATTCTGGACGATGCTTTTCAACACCGCAGAGTTAAGGCAGGCTTTAATATTCTTCTTTTTGAATATCAGAAGCTTTTGAGACCACAGTTTTTATTACCTGCTGGAAATTTACGGGAGTTATTTTTGGGTTACAGAAGGGCGGAATCGCTGCTCATCACGAAGATCCCTGCGTCTTTAAATATCGAGGGTAAAAAACAGGTTCTGAAAAAATTTAAAAAGGGAAATATTCCGGCTTTTTCTGAAATAAAGTACGCCGATCTCGAGTCTGTTTTTAGAGGAACAAGCAGCGGGAATGCTACTCTGGTGAAAAATATGAAGGTGTTTTTGCTTACGGGGATTGCAAATCCGGAGCCCATGATTTCTTATCTTTCCGGATTTGGAGTGAATGTAGACCATCATCATTATGCTGATCATCATCAGTTTAGCTTGTCGGAAATTCATAAGCTTGTTCGCGCGTTTGAGAGAGAAAAGGATAAAGAAAAAATCATCATCACAACAGAAAAGGATGCGCAGCGTTTATCAGATATCAGAATAAAAGAATTACTTTTAAATTTGCCTGTATTTTATTTGCCGATCCGGATAGAAATTCAGAAGGAAGATAAAGTTACATTTGACCAAAATATTTTAAATTATGTTTCAAGCCATACACGAAACCGTTGAGTATATAAAGAAAAAAACAGATCATTTTAAACCGGAGATTGGAATTATTCTGGGTACGGGTTTAGGTGATCTGGTTGGGGAAATTGAGGTGGCCTATAGCCTGATGTATCCTAATATTCCTAATTTTCCAATATCTACTTTGGAATTCCATTCTGGTAAACTGATATTTGGAACACTGAACGGAAAAAAGGTTGTGGCGATGCAAGGCCGCCTGCATTATTATGAAGGTTATAGTATGCAGCAGATCACTTTTCCTGTAAGGGTGATGAAAGCTTTGGGAATTGGCTACCTGTTTGTGTCTAATGCTGCAGGATCGTTAAATCCTGATTTCAAAAAAGGGGACCTGATGGTCATTAATGATCATATTAATTTACAGCTGGAAAGTCCATTGAGGGGACATAATGACGCTGATATGGGACCTCGTTTTCCAGATATGAGTGAACCATATAATCGTAAGCTTATAGCAGATGCGCTGAGCATCGCTGCAGCAGAGGGAATTACCTGCCATCAAGGCGTGTATGTTTCTGTAACAGGACCAAATCTGGAAACTAAAGCTGAATACAAATATTTGAGAATTATTGGTGGGGATGCAGTAGGTATGAGTACGGTACCGGAGGTGATTGTGGCCAATCATATGAAATTGCCGGTATTCGCTGTTTCGGTATTGACAGATGAAGGCTTCCCTGAGATATTGCACCCCTTTAGTCTGGAAGATATCCTGGAAACTGCGCGAATCGCAGAACCTAAAATGACTAAAATTTTAAGCCAGTTAATCGCTACATTATAATGTATAAATTTCTTGTTCTTTCTGTTTTGTTTTGTTTACTGCTGTTTGGGCAGGGGGCCTTTGCGCAGGATTTAAAGACGACTGTTAGAGAGAATAAAGAATTGGATTCTTTAAGAAAAAAACTGGATGGGGGTAAGGACTCTGTGGTTTTTACGTCTAAATACGTCAGGTATACCACGCTTGGGTTGACGAGAGATAGTATACAAACTTTTCCTTTAGATACAAGTTTAAGGAATTTTCAGAATTACAGTGTATTGAATCAACCCCGAAGACCAACTATAAATACAGGAGGGCCGGGATTGGCGGCGCAGTTGATGCTTTTTGAACCTTCGAAAAGCATTGGATTTGATCCTGGTTTCCATTCTTTTGATCTTTATAAGATGAGCCCAGAAGACATCATTTACTACCAGGCGCGTACGCAGTTTAGTAATCTGTATTATGTAAGTGGGGGGCCGGAGCAGGTTTTTAAAGCGACACATACCCAAAATATAAAGCCGAACCTGAATGTTGGTGCGAATTATTATCAGATTGGGTCTAAAGGAGTATATAACAATCAGAAAGCAAACGATTTGAATACCTCGCTGTTTACCTGGTATCAATCTCCGAATAAGCGTTATAACCTATGGGCTACAGCTATTTTCAGCAGTTTTAAGGCTGGGGAAAATGGTACAGTAAATAATGACAATCTGTTTACTAATGTGGATGCCACACAGCGCGTATCCCACGAAGCAGAAGTGGTGAGGTTGACTACAGCTAAACAGCGCTGGCACAATAACATTTTCTTTCTTAAGCAAAGTTATTTTATCGGCCGTATTGATACGGTTGAACAGCCGGTGATGAAGAAAGTGTTGCCTACCAATAAAATAACCTATACCGTTTCATACAATACGCAATCTTTTGGCTTCTCTAAAAGTGAAACTGATGACCATTCTGTTTTGCCAAAGGGATTGATCGATACGGTTTCTACAAATGATTCCACCAGTGTAAGCCATCTGCGGAATGAATTTATTTATAGCTTTTTCCTTCGGGGTAAGTCGCAAGCATTTATTAAAAATGAACTAAAAATAGATGTTGGTATCAGGCATGACTATTATAAGTATACGCAGCTTGCCCGTTATGCCAATTTAACCAATTATTACGACTATAGTGCGACTTTTCAGAATTCGACATTGCTGGGTGCTTTAGGGTATCGCTTCAGTGACCGTATGGATTTGAATGTGGATCTCCAGCAAATCTTCCAGGGCCGGCAAATTGGCGATTTTTTGTATGAGGCCAAGAGTAATGTACGGCTGAGTAATGCAGCGGGCCGTGTGGTTCTGGGGGCTTATATCCAAAATAAGTCTCCTGAGGAGGTGTATATCCGATATTTTGGAAATCATTACAATTGGGCTAAGGGTTTAGACAGAACCAAAACCGTTAATTTATCTTTCAATTATATCAATGATAAATATAAGTTTGAGGCTGGTGCAAAGTATTACCTGATCAATAAATATCTGTACTTTGCCCAGGTAGATAGTGGAGTGGATATTGCACCTACTCAAGAGGCTGGAAGTATTAATTTGTTAAAAGTTACTGTTGGTAAAAAGGTAGACTTTGGTAAATTCCATTTGGACAGTTATCTGGTTTATCAAAAAACAGATAGCAAAAGCATTTTGCGTACACCAGAGGTATATACTTTCAACAGCCTGTACCGTAACCAGACCTTTTTTAAAGTTCTTAAAACGGATGTGGGTATAGATTTAAGATATAATACTCCTTATGATGCTTTAGCTTACTCGCCAGCGGCAAGCCAGTTTTATACATTGAATAATGGACCTCAACTCAAAACAGAACCCATTATTGACGTTTGGGTAAGAGCAAGTCTGAGAAAGGCGAACCTTTTTGTGAAATATGACTATGTTAATCAGGGTTTATTTTCCAAAGGCTATTACAGTGTATACAAATATCCAATGCCAGATCGTATGCTGAAATTTGGAGTAAGCTGGAATTTCTACGATTAAGTTTTCTGTGGTTTCTTTTTTGCAGCAGGAAAAAGTACGTTGTTTAAGATCAGGCGGTATCCCGGTGAGTTTGGATGAAGGTTTAGATCTGTTGGGGGGTCGCCAACCAGGTGCTGATAGTCTTCAGGATCATGTCCTCCATAAAAAGTGAATTGTCCCTTTCCGAATTCTCCATGAAGATAGCGTACCTCTTCCGCGCCTTTGTTTTCACCAAGTACAGTAATGTCCGGTTTGACCAGGGATTTTCTGAAGGCAGTCGTTTGTCCCATAAAGCCCTTGATGACTTTTTCATGGTTTTGGGTCAGCATTGTTGGAACTATATCCCACTTTGCTGAAAAATCGAAAAGAGTAAAGAAGTCATTGCTTTGGACAAGTGTCCGGGTTTGAGTGACGTCTATGTTTGAGAATTTATAATTGGAAGGATTCAGGTCTATCGTGAAATCTTTAAAAGCAAAGGTCTTATTGAAATTGAGCTTTGATTGTGCATTCGGATCTGCAGCGTCTCCGTCAAACATCCTTTCGCAAATATCTACACCTTCAGCGCTTAATGCAATATCAAAAGTATCTGTACCGGAACACATAGCAAATAGAAAACCGCCACCTGAGCAAAAAGCTGCGATATGTTTAGCTACAGCAAGTTTCATTTCCGATACTTTTTTAAAGCCATTTCTTTTGGCTGTGGCTTCCTGATTGGCTACATCTGTTTTGTACCAGGATGCATTTCTAAAATTGCTCCAGAAACGACCATATTGACCTGTGAAGTCTTCATGATGTAGATGTAACCAGTCATAACCTGTCAATTTGTCTTTGAGAACTTCGTCATCATAAACCACATCATAAGGGATTTCAGCATAGGTGAGTACCATGGTTACGGCATCATCCCATGGTAATTTGCTTTTTGGGGAATAAACGGCAATTTTAGGCGCTTTCTCTAATTTAACCATTTCCATATTGACATCCGGGCTGCTGATTTCGTTAAGTAGTGCTGTAACTTTCGCATCTGCCATGACTTGATAGGATATACCCCTGATCTTGCACTCATCTTCTATTTGTTTTGCATACTTGATCAGGAAACTTCCACCGCGGTAATTCAGCAGCCAGCTTACATCGGCCTGTTGTTTAATACTCCAATACGCCAGCCCATAGGCTTTCAGATGATTTTTCTGATCTTCGTCCATATAAATCAGGATGGATGAAGCTCTGAGGCCGAGAGAAAGTGTCAATAATAGGAATAATAAGATGTGTTTTTTCAAAACCGTTGGAGTTAGGTATTCGCGAATTTAAAATTTTTGAATGCCATAATAAAATTATATACATTTATCCTCTGTAGCTTTTTAAGCCATAAAGTTTAGGTAATCATTTCAATTTACTAAATTTGGCGTTTACATAAAAAATGAATATGAGCAAAGCAATAATAAAAACAGAGAAAGGTGACATGACCGTTCAGTTTTACGATAAAGATGCACCTAATACCGTAGCCAATTTTAAGAAATTAGCTAAAGAAGGATTTTATGATGGCGTTACTTTTCACCGTGTGATTCCTAATTTTGTGATTCAGGGTGGTTGTCCAAACTCTAAAGATCCTGCTAAAGCTCATTTGGCAGGTACAGGAGGTCCGGGCTACAAAATTGACTGTGAGCTTGATGGAGAGAATCAGTACCATGACCGCGGTGTATTGTCTATGGCGCATGCAGGAAGAAACACTGGTGGTTCCCAGTTTTTTGTTTGCCACAGCAGGACCAATACAGCACACCTGGATAGAAATCATACTTGCTTTGGTAAAGTAGTAGAAAATGTAGATCTTGTTGACGATATTAAACAAGGGGATAAAATTTTAAGTATCGAAGTGATAGAAGATTAATTCTGTCTTTCAAAAAATAAAACATATGAATTTAAGAGGAATAGTAGCAGTGTCTGGCCGACCTGGGTTATATAAGCTGGTAGGACAAAATAAAGCGGGCTACGTATTGGAAAGTCTGGATGCTCAAAAGGTTAAGATCGTTGCAAATATCTCTACTACTAAACTTGCATCTTTGGAAGACATCACCGTTTATGGACAAGAAGATGATCTGAAACTGGTGGATGTTTTAGCTAATATTGCTGCAGCGAAAAGTAATGTTCCTGATGCAAAGGCTGATGCTTCAGCTTTGAAATCCTTTTTTAACGAGGTAGCGCCTAATCATGATGATGAAAAGGTTTATACTTCTGATATGAAAAAGATTGTTAGCTGGTATCATTTATTAAAGGAGCTTCCCTTGTTTAACGAAGAGGCTCCAGGTACAGAAGAACATGAGTCTGTTAAAGCTGAAGAGAAAGCAGAGAAAAAGGCAAAGGCAACACCAAAGCCGTCAAATGCGAAAGCTCCAAGTAAAACTGCTCAGCCTGCAAAAAAAGCAAATATGACCAGTAAGAAAGGCGTCTAGTCTTTACAATGGATTAAAAAGGCCGGGTGTATAAAGCATCCGGCTTTTTTGTGCGTTGCAGTTTCCATCTACAATAAATACCAGAGGAGCAGAAATGCAATGGCTGAAATAATGATGGCGATCCAGTAACTGCCCCGTGAGCTTGAAATATCACTTTTGAACTTATAATTCCTGGTAAATTTAAGTTTGTTTTTTAAATCTTCGTCTATCATAACGATTTCTCCTTTTTATAATGATGATTTTTTAATTTTGATTCCATAAAGAAATCAGGTTATTCGTGGTGATAGGGTTCTCCTTTTAAGATACTGAAGGCCCTGTACAGTTGCTCAACAAAAAATAGACGAACCATCTGGTGGGAAAATGTCATGTCTGATAGTGAAATGGAGGAGGCAGCCCGTTTATATATACTTTCATCAAAGCCATACGGACCTCCAATGACAAATATCAGATGTTGAACACTACCGATCATTTGTTTGTTCAAATAGTTGGCGAAAGATACAGAACTATGTTTCTTTCCCTTTTCATCTAAAAGGACGACCAGGTCGGAATTGGCGATCTGTTTTAGGATTAATTCTGCTTCTTTACTCTTCTGCTGGGCTTCGGTAAGGTTCTTGGTGTTTTTTATGTCTGGAATTACAGTTAGGTTAAAGCCAATGTAGTGCTTCAGTCTGTTCAGGTACTTATCAATACCTTCAATCAGGTATTTATCTTCTGTTTTTCCAACCACCAGTAAGGTTATCTTCATTCCGTTCTTAGGGTATATAATGTATTGCCTATATTTATGATTTTCTGAGAATCTTCAAATATATGGTAAAAACTAAAGAAGCTATTTTAATTCACTATCAAAATCAAATACAGATTCAACAAAACAAGGTGGAGGGCCTCGTCAAAAAACTCAACCAAGTTTCCTTATCCAGATTGGGTGTATTTATTGCAGAGATATTAATTGTTGCGCTGATCATTAGTCAGGGCTATCATTGGATTATGGGATTACTATTGTGTATTCCTGTTTTGATTTTCATGGTCCTGGTCAAAAAGCAAGTGAACTTACAAGGCGAATTGAGGTATGCAAGAAAATTATTGTGGATTTATCAGAATGAAGAACATCATTTGTTAGACCGAAAGAATGGGTACGATGATGGAGTTCAATATCAGGATGAATATCATCCATATACCTCAGATCTCGACGTTTTTGGCCCCCTGTCTTTGTATTCAATGCTTAACCGTTGTAAAACAACCAGGGGAATGGATTTACTGGCCCGTCATCTGGAAGCACCATTGGAACGTACCGTCATCTTGGAAAGGCAGGAAGGGATTGAAGAGCTGAACAAACACATCGAAGATACTTTTCATTTCCGGGCCCAGTTGCAGAATCATGAATCTAGTCAATTAGGTGTTATTGAACATAAGCTAGCTCATGAACTGGAATTGCAGCTTCGTTTCGTACATGCTAAATTACTTCGGGCCTACGTAGCTTTTGTCCCTTTTATAACGATTGGTTTATTGATCATTGGCTCATTTGCGGGTGGTGTATGGTGGAATCTTCTTGGACTTGTTGCCGTATTTAATGCTGGACTTACTTTTTTTAACCTAAAGGCGATCAATCAGGTTTATTATGGTTTTAGCGGAGGGGCAGAGTTATTAAGGGCATTTTCCGGAACAATTGAATGGACAGAGCGCGTACAGTGGAAGAGTAAATATATCCGTGACTTTTTCCAGCCGGAGGTGGATAATACTCCTGTAAGCAGACAGATTAAACAACTGTCATCTATTATTCAAGCTTTTGATGCCCGGTTGAATATTATCGTTTCTTCATTCTTAAATCTTTTATTTCTTTGGGATTTAAGGTGCACAGTGAGGCTGGATAAATGGTATGTAGGTTCTTCTGCCCATATATTGAAAGGGCTATACCGGATCAGTCAGTTTGAGGAACTTATTTCTTTTGCAACCCTAAACTATAATGAGCCTGCCTGGGTATACGCTCAAATTCAGGAAAATTTTGCTTTAGATGCGCTGAATCTTGGTCATCCACTGATTGAAGGTGGAAAACGAATTGTGAACAGTTATAGCTTAGGTGAAAAGCCAACTGTTGATATTGTAACTGGTTCTAATATGGCAGGTAAGAGCACGTTTTTAAGGACGGTAGGTGTGAATATGGTTCTGGCTTTCTCTGGAGCACCAGTGTGTGCTGAGGCACTCAGCTTGTCAATTTTTAATGTACTTTCTTATATGAGGATCAAGGATTCTTTGAACGATCAGACTTCTACCTTTAAGGCAGAGCTTAACCGTCTTAAAATGATCCTGGATTCAACCCGCATACAGAGAAATTCCTTTGTGCTAATTGATGAAATGCTTCGGGGAACGAATAGCAGGGACAAGTACCTGGGCTCTAAAGTTTTTATTGAAAAGATGATTGAACAGCAAACGCCAACTTTATTTGCTACGCATGATTTGCAATTGTCTGAAATGGAAGCAGAACATTCCTTCTCTGTTCGAAATTATCATTTTGATATACAGATTGCAGATGGCGAAATGCACTTCGATTATAAGTTGAAACATGGGGCATGTAAAACTTTCAATGCAGCTATACTTTTGAAACAGATTGGTTTGAGTTTAAAAGATTAGATTTACAGGATGTTGTTGAATTAATATTGATTTAATATCTGATTTCCATATTGCCTGTTATTTATGTAGTTATGATAAAAGCATCTCAATTTGGAACTGATTTTTTATGGGGTGTAGCCACGGCAGCAGCACAGATTGAGGGTGCTGCCGATACTTATGGGAAGGGTCCATCCATTTGGGATACTTTCTCTAAAAAGTCTGGTAAGATAAAAAAAGGTCATCATCCTGCAGTTGCATGTGATTTTTATCATCGGTATAAAGAGGATATTGCTTTGATCAGGATACTTGGTTTTTCGATATTCCGTTTTTCCATTTCCTGGCCGAGAATTGTTCCTTCAGGTCATGGTCATGTAAATGAAGAAGGTATCCGTTTTTACCATCAGATAATCGATGAATGCCTGCGACAAGGGATTACGCCCTATGTTACGCTTTATCACTGGGATCTACCCCAGGCTTTACAGGATGAGGGCGGGTGGACCGCCTATAGCATAAATAATGCTTTTAACCATTTTGTAACGATATGTGCTAAGGAGTATGGCGACAAAGTAAAAAATTGGATTGTGATGAATGAACCTTTCGGTTTTACCTCACTTGGGTATATGCTGGGAATACATGCTCCCGGAGAAACAGGACTGACGAACTTTTTCTCAGCAGTACACCATGCGGCTCTGGCGCAGGCGGACGGCGGGCGCATTCTTCGTACTGAAGTCAAGGAAGCCCATATAGGGACTACTTACTCTTGTTCCGAGATTATTCCTTTTACACAGAACGAAGCCGATCTCCAGGCTGCAAAAAGAGTAGATTGTTTGATGAACCGGCTGTTTATTGAGCCGGCCTTAGGAATGGGTTATCCTATGGCTGATTGGGATGTGATGGAGAAGTTTTCAATAAACCATTCGACCTGGAGACATACTGAAAGACTAGCCTTTGATTTTGATTTCATTGGCCTTCAGAATTATTTCCCGCTCACCATAAAGTACAATGCTTTTATTCCGGTATTGCAGGCCTGGGAAGTGAAAGCTAAGAGCCGTAAAAAGCCCCATACCGCGATGGGCTGGGAGATCAATGGAGATAGTTTTCAGAACATCATCCGGCAGTTTGCAGCCTATCCAAAGGTTAAAAATATCTTCATCACTGAAAACGGCGCTGCATTTCACGACAAGGTTGTTAATGGCGTTATTAATGATACAGAAAGAATAGCGTATTTTAAATTGTATCTGGAAGCTTTATTAAAGGTAAAAGAGGAGGGTGTAAATGTAATAGGTTATATGGCCTGGACGCTTATGGACAATTTTGAATGGGCGGAGGGATATAATGCACGTTTTGGGCTTGTCCATACTGACTTTAAAACACAAGAACGTATTATCAAAGATTCAGGACACTGGTTTCAGGATTTTCTTGGGCGATGAGCTAAGCCGTTTTTTAGACATAAAAAAAACTCCCGCATTTCTACGGGAGTTTTTAAAAACTATTTTATGCTTATGCATTTTTAGCAGCGGCTTCTCTGCGGATGATGTTTAATGCACCACCTGCTTTAAACCATTCGATCTGCTGCGCATTATAGCTATGGTTAACTTTAATCTCTTCTTTAGAACCGTCTTTATGATTCAATACAATCGTAAGGGGAACATCAGGGGTAAATTCGGTTAAGCCAATGATATCTATTACATCATCTTCTAAAATCTTATCATAGTCCTCTTTGTTGGCAAAGGTAAGACCAAGCATACCTTGCTTTTTAAGGTTGGTCTCATGGATACGAGCAAATGATTTTACCAATACGGCACGTACACCTAAGTGACGGGGCTCCATAGCGGCATGTTCACGACTTGATCCTTCTCCATAGTTTTCGTCGCCTACAACAATAGAACCTATGCCTGCGGCTTTATACGCACGCTGGGTAGCTGGTACCGGGCCGTATTCGCCTGTTAGCTCATTTTTCACCGTATCGGTTTTTTCATTGAAGAAATTCACCGCACCAATTAACATGTTGTTAGAGATATTGTCTAGGTGGCCACGGAATTTTAACCATGGACCAGCCATTGAAATATGGTCTGTTGTACATTTTCCTTTGGCTTTGATCAATAGTTTTAAGCCTTTTAGATCAGTACCTTCCCAAGGTTTGAATGGATCTAGCAATTGCAGACGGTGAGAAGTAGGAGAAACAATAACTTGTACACCACTTCCATCTGCAGCAGGTGCCTGGAATCCGGCATCATCCACATCAAAGCCCTTTGGAGGTAATTCGTGTCCAGTTGGCTCATCTAATTTTACCTGCTCACCTTTATCATTTGTTAAAGTATCCGTAAGCGGGTTGAAACTTAAATCACCTGCAATAGCCAACGCTGTAACCAATTCTGGAGAGGCTACAAATGCATAAGTATTTGGATTGCCATCTGCACGCTTGGCAAAGTTCCGGTTGAAAGAGTGAACAATAGTGTTTTTTTCTTGTTTTTCTGCGCCAACTCTATCCCACATACCAATGCATGGTCCGCAGGCATTGGTAAATACAGTTGCACCAATTTGTTTGAATACGTCGAGGAATCCATCACGGTCGATGGTATAACGAATTTGTTCTGAACCTGGATTAATGCAGTACTGTGCATTAGTTTTAAGTCCTTTTTCGGAAACTTGCTTAGCTACACTTACTGCACGTGAAATGTCTTCGTAAGAAGAGTTGGTACAAGAACCAATCAAACCCACTTCAATTTTCATCGGCCAGCCGTTTTCTGCAGCTACTTCTTTCATTTTAGAAATAGGCGTAGCCAGATCAGGTGTAAATGGACCGTTCAGGTAAGGCTCAAGTTCTGACAGATTGATCTCAATCAGCTGGTCGAAATATTTGTCTGGATTTGCGTAAACTTCTGGATCTCCTGTTAAGTGTTCTTTAATTGCATTCGCCGCATCAGCAACATCTGCACGATTAGTCGCACGTAGATAGCGCTCCATACTTTCATCATAACCAAATGTAGAGGTTGTTGCACCTATCTCTGCACCCATGTTGCAAATTGTACCTTTACCGGTACAACTCATATTATTGGCTCCTTCGCCAAAATATTCTACAATAGCACCAGTACCACCTTTTACAGTCAGAATACCCGCTACTTTTAAGATAACATCTTTAGGAGAAGTCCATCCGTTTAGTTTTCCGGTTAACTTTACGCCGATTAATTTAGGGAATTTAAGCTCCCAGGGTAAACCTGCCATAACATCGCAGGCATCTGCACCACCTACACCAATTGCAACCATACCTAAACCCCCAGCGTTCACCGTGTGAGAATCTGTACCGATCATCATTCCGCCCGGGAAAGCATAGTTTTCCAATACAACCTGGTGGATGATGCCTGCCCCTGGTTTCCAGAAGCCAATGCCATATTTGTTGGATACAGAAGCAAGAAAATCAAATACTTCTTTGCTTTCTGTATTGGCAGCAGGAAGATCCTGTTCTGCACCGTATTTTGCTGTAATTAAGTGATCGCAGTGTACGGTTGAAGGTACTGCAACCTTAGGGCGGCCAGCCTGCATAAATTGCAATAAAGCCATCTGAGCTGTTGCATCCTGCATAGCTACCCTGTCAGGAGCAAAATCTACATAGTCAGTACCTCTAACATAGGAAGTATTGGTATTCTCATCCCAAAGGTGAGTATATAAAATTTTTTCTGAAAGTGTTAAAGGTCTGCCTACTAGTTTACGGGCCGCTTCAACACGGGGTCCGAAGTTTGCATACACCTTTTTGATCATATCTATATCAAAAGCCATTGATAATCTGTGTTAAAAGGTAATATATTAGAATTATTTGTAGCGAATTTACAAAAAAAAACAGGGGCGGGCCATCATCTGAGGATCATTATATTATTTATAAGTATTCTAAATAATATCGCTTGCTATAGTTTTTAAATAGAACCATTAATTTGACGTCCATTTATGAACAGCACTGTTCATAAATGGACGGTTTATTGATTTTGTTTTTGCTTAAGTATTTGTAATACAGTTGTTTTTGTGATTTTTTGGTTTTGGTCTGAACTTGGTGTAACCAGATTCAATTATAAAGTTTCAAATGTATAACCTCGTTCGTGGAAATATTGAAGTGTGCGGGGTAAAGCATATTCCAGTCTGTCAAATGCTTTGAGGCTGTCGTGAAACACTATAACAGAGCCATTAACCGTATGTTTAATCACATTTTTAAAACATTTATGAGGAGCAAGATTAATGTCAAAATCACCGCTGAGTACGTCCCACATAATAATTTTCATGTTTGGATAGTATTTTCTGATTTCCTTAATCTGGGATTTTTTGATCCTGCCATATGGCGGACGAAACAAATTGGTAGCGGTTAGTTCCTGACATTTGCTGAAATTCCGGAGATAGAGTTCATCTGTTGTTTTCCATCCTTTAAGATGGTTATAAGTATGATTGCCAATACGGTGACCATCGCCAATTACCCGCTCGAAAATCTCAGGATATTTTGTAATATTATCTCCGATACAAAAAAAGGTTGCCTTTGCCTGAAAACTTTTTAAAGTTTTTAGAACAAAGTCTGTAACATCAGGTATAGGTCCATCGTCAAAGGTTAAATAAATGACTTTGTCAGATCGGCTTTTGTTCCAGACTAAAGATGGGTAATACCATT
This sequence comes from Pedobacter sp., assembly GCF_035566355.1. Taxonomy (GTDB): domain Bacteria; phylum Bacteroidota; class Bacteroidia; order Sphingobacteriales; family Sphingobacteriaceae; genus Pedobacter. Next base: position 4,655 of record NZ_DATMRL010000391.1, on the reverse strand, counting down.
TTAAGAGAAGAGGTGATTTTACCAGGTACATGTCCAAATGTAAGAATTTGCTGGCGGCGGTACTTGAAAATTTACAAAATCAATTAGTTGTTTTATAGTATTATTGTGAAACTAAAATTATGAAAATATTTACAAGCTCTCCTATGTTCGCCGGTCTAAGCATAGTCTTATCTGTTGCCTTCACAACAGGTTTTGTGCAGAAATCGACCGCACAGGAGGTGATTACCATACAGGAAGCGATTGATAAGACGCTAAAAAATAATCTTCAAGTAAGACAAAGTCAGTTCAGCGAAAGTTTATCAGATGAAACCTTGAAACAATCAAAAATGGCACTGGTACCTACTTTAAATGGATCAGTGACTTCTGGAATTAGTTTCGGCAGGGGGCAGGATCCCAATACATACCAGATTATTAATCAGAAATTGTTGACAACTTCAGGTTCTTTGGGAACAGGTGTTCCTGTTTTTCAGGGATGGTCTTTGCTAAATCAGATTAAACAAAATAAAACCTTGCTGGAGGCAAGTCAAAAGAATACGGAAAAAGTAAAAAATGATCTTATTTTACAGGTGATTACTTCTTATCTTCAAATCCTATATAATAAGGACCTTTTAAAGGCTGCGGATCAGCAATTATCAGTTTCAAAACAACAGTTGGACGTGCAACAACAATTACTTGACGTTGGAAATAAAACCTTAGCGGATTTGTCTCAAGCGAAATCTCAGCTTGCAACATCTGAATTGAATAAAACGAACGCAGTGAATGCGCTTACCATCTCTTATCTCACCCTTGCACAACTGATGGAGATGCCTTCTTCAACTAAATATGAAGTTCAGGCCCCTGTTTTATCAAGCTTTAACAAGCCTATAACTAGTTATAATCCAGACGAAGTTTACAATAATGCATTGACGTTCTTCCCAGATATTAAATTAGCATCTCTACGTACAGATGCTGCCAGAAAAGGAATTGATGTTGCAAAGGGCAGCCTTTATCCTAAGCTTTCTTTTAGTGCCGGACTAGGATCTTCCTATTCTTATACATTTGCATCTTCTTCACCTCAAACATCATTTTCTCAACAATTAAGTGACAGGTTTGGGCAAAATATTGGACTGAGTTTAAGTATTCCAGTCTTTAATGGATTACAAGCAAAAATTGGGGTTAGGAAAGCTAAAATCAATTTGCTCCAAACCCAAACTGACGAGCAACTTGCAAAAAACAACCTAAATAAAGTCATCTATCAAGCCGTTGCGGATTTAAAGGCAGCAGAAGGTCGCTATTCTTCAACAACCAATACCTTTCTTGCACAAAAAGATGCTTTTCACGTTATTGAACAACGTTATGCTGTAGGATTGGTGAATTCATTGGATTACAGTACTTCTCAAACCAATATGAATAAGGCCGAAATTGATATGATCCAGGCTAAATACGATTTACTGTTCAGGGCGAAGGTGATTGACTATTACCTCGGGAAACAGATTATTTTTTAATTGATACCATATACACACAATAAAACAACAGATCAATGAAACTCAAACACATCATCATAGCCGTCGTTGTACTCATCGCATTACTGGTTATTTTAAAAGTTACTGGAGTGATAGGGGGCAATAAAGCCGAAAAAGTAACTGTCGAAAAAGCCGTGGAAAGAGAGGTGATAGAGACAGTGACAGCAAGTGGGAAAATCCAGCCTGAAACGGAGGTGAAGTTAAGCTCTGAGGTTTCTGGTGAAGTTGTTGAGCTTCATGTTAAAGAGGGTGATGTGGTCAAAAAAGGACAATTGCTTTGTAAAGTTCGTCCTGATGTATTGAAATCTGGTTTTGACAGAGCGGTTGCCTCTTTCAGTTCCCAGAAAGCAGGCGTAGCCTCTGCTGCGCAACTCCTGAAACAAACTGAAGCTAATTTTGTAAATGCTGAGGCAACCTATAAACGCAATGTAGAACTCTTTGGTAAGAAAGTAATTTCTGCTTCAGAGTTTGATGCTGCGAAAGCGGCTTATCTAACTGCAAAAACAAATCTGCAAAAATCGAAAGAGGACCTGACTTCTGCTAAATTTATGCTGGAACAAAATGGTGCCAATGTCCAGGAGGCAAGTGCCAACTTAGCCAAAGCAACAATTTATGCCCCAGTAGATGGAGTGATTTCCAAATTGTCTGTTGAAAAGGGAGATAGAATTCTCGGAACAGCACAAATGGCCGGAACGGAAATTATGCGTATTTCGAACCTGTCTTCCATGGAGGTGAATGTAGATGTCAATGAAAATGATATCAATAGGGTCAATGTAGGAGATAAGGCAAATATAGAAGTTGACGCATTTTCCGATAAAAAATTTAAAGGTGTTGTAACAGAAATTGCAAGTTCCTCAAAAGATATTGGAACTGCAGTAACCTCTTCGGTAGATCAGGTGACCAACTTTGTAGTTAAAGTGCGGATTCTTGCAGAATCTTATAGTGATATCAAAGGTGGAGCTAAAGATCTTCCTTCGCCATTCAGACCAGGGCTTTCTGCCAGTGTAGATATTGAAAGTGAAACAGAGAAAGGGCTTTCTGTCCCTATTCAATCAGTTTTTACGGGCCAGAAAGATAAAACGGATCAACCTAAAGAAGAAGGCGGGGATAATGCAAGCCAAGAAAAGCAAAAGAACAAACTTACCGATAAAAAGATTAAACAGTACGTATATGTGTTTAACAATGGAACAGTAAAACAGGTTGAAGTGTCCACGGGAATCCAAAACGATCGGTTTATTATTATAAAATCGGGTATCAAGGTGGGCACAGAAGTAGTTACGGGACCTTATTCCGCTATTCAGAACAGATTAAAAGATGGAATGAAAGTAGAGAAAACGACTAAGGATCAGTTGTTTGCTGCGCCTGATAAAAAGTAAGAGCTGGCAAACGCAATAAATTGAGTAAATTGTCCCGGTTGATCCATTCAACCGGGATTTTTTATTTAGACAATATGGTGCCAAGAGTTGCAATGATTGGTGGTGGTAGCTGGGCTACAGCCATCATTAAAATGCTTTCAGATAATATTACACAAAAAGAGATGTACTGGTGGATGCGGAATACTGATGCCATCTCACACATTAAAACCTATCACCACAATCCAAACTACTTAAGTTCTGTAGAAGTACGTATTCCGGATGCAAATATCTCTTCAAATATCAGAGATATTGTTAATTCTGCGGATTATGTGGTTTTGAATGTCCCTGCTGCATTTCTGAAAGAGACATTAAAAGATATTGGTCCTGAAGATTTGGAAGGAAAAAAAATTGTTTCGGCCATTAAAGGGATTGTTCCGGATGAGAATCAGATCATTGGAGAATTTCTCCATGAAAAATATAAAGTGCCATTGGAAAACATTTTGGTGATCAGTGGTCCATGTCATGCGGAAGAAGTTGCGCTGGAAAAACTCTCCTACATTACCATCGCGTCTGTTAATCTGCAGCATGCAGAGAGTTTTGCCCGCATGTTAAATACGCGATATATTAAAACCAACATTTCTGATGATATTTTTGGAACTGAATATGCTGCAGTACTTAAAAATATCTATGCTGTAGCTAGTGGTATTTGCCATGGGGTGGGATATGGAGATAATTTTCAAGCCGTACTAATCTCGAATGCCATCAGGGAAATCAACCGTTTTGTAAGTGCCGTGCATCCAATTTCCCGCGACATTAACGAATCTGCCTATCTTGGGGATTTGCTGGTTACTGCCTACTCGCAGTTTAGCAGGAACCGCACTTTTGGTAATATGGTAGGTAAAGGTTATACAGTTAAATCTGCTCAACTTGAAATGAACATGATTGCCGAGGGCTATTATGCAGCCAGTTGTATGCACGTAATCAATAAAAAATATAAGGTCGATATGCCAATCAGCAGGGCGGTATATGCAATTTTATATGAAAAGCACTCCCCTGTTATTGAGATGAAGTTACTAACAGAACAACTGAATTAAACCAAACAATTCCTTCCTACAGATGTTATAATGTTGGTGATGAGACGCTCATAATTGATGGTCGGGTTGCCATTAACAATTTATATACATATGAAAAGGAAATTTTTATTTGGTGTTGTTGCCCTTGGGTTGGTAACTACATTTGCGCTCTCCACACAAGCACAGGAGAAAAAGAAAGAATCTATAGGAAAGAAAATTGAAAAGACTGCCGATAAGGTCGGGAATAAAACTGCTGAGGTTGCTGTAAAAGGGACCTCTAAAGTAGGCGATAAGACCTGGAAAGGTAAGATGGCACCTGATGGTTCTGATGTATATATTAACAGTAAAAATCGTAAATATTACGTCAATAAAAGAGGGGCGAAGGTGTATTTGAAAGCCTCTCAGATCAGAACCAGACCAGAGAAAAAAGATTAGTCTTTATCAGAATTTTAGAAACCGGACCCTGTTCCGGTTTTTTTATGCGCTTAATTTTATCTGTGTAATATTTTTGTTTAAATACTACTATTATTGTAGATATAATGGACTATATTTGTTTTTCACCAACTAAACTATTCTATGAGAAGATTTTACCTAATGATTATACTGCTTACCGGGCTGGGCTTTTCTACCTCTGCTCAAACCATCAAAGGAGTGATCCGAGATACCGTACAGACAATTATCGGGGCTACCGTATCTGTTTCGGGACAAAAACAGCGAGCCGGAAC
>NZ_DATMRL010000390.1:0-8428 GCF_035566355.1 Pedobacter sp. | reverse complement strand
TGATATCATGTCCCCGGGCCAATACTTCTCCATCTTCGGCAATTTTAATTTCAACGCCATTAATAGCCGGTCCAACGGTTCCAAACATGGTGTTATCAAAATGGTTCACCGTGATCACAGGAGAAGTTTCGGTCAGACCATAGCCTTCAAATACTGGCATATCAGCTGCCCAAAATATTCTGGCCAGTCTTGGATTTAGTGCCGCGCCTCCGGAAACAATAACAATAATATTCCCGCCAAGAGCTTCCTGCCATTTTTTAAAAACCAGTTTCCTGGCAATACCAAGCTTAAAATTGTAGAACCAGGTTCTTTCCGTTTCAAATTTCTCTGCCAGGGCAACTGACCAGAAAAAGATCCCTCTTTTGATCCCAGTCAGCTCTTTTCCTTTTTCCATGATCTTTTCATAGACTTTTTCCAGCAATCTCGGAACGGTAGAAAAGGCATTTGGCTTTACATGCTGGATGTCTGCAACGATGGTATCCATGCTCTCGGCATAATAAACGGACACATTGGTGTAGAAATACAGATAAACGATCATGCGTTCAAAAATATGGGAAAGCGGCAAAAAGCTCAGGCCTTTGTGTATACCCTCAGGCAATAACACCGCTGAATTTTCAAAATTCTTTACCAGATTATCATGGGTGAGCATAACTCCTTTAGGTGTTCCTGTCGTACCAGAAGTGTAAATCAGAGTCAAAATATCTTCCGGGCTAACAGCCGCGCGGTATTCTTCCAGGTTAATGTCCTGTTTTGCACCTTCTTCAGTTAAAGCTTCCCAATATTCTGCACCTTCAACCTTATCCAGGGTATAAATTTGTATTTTCTGTTCCAGGCTGTCTGCAACACTTTTTACTTTTTTATAGAGCACCTCATCTGCAACAAAGATCAGACTAACTTCAGCATCCTTCAGGATAAATTGTATATCATGTTCAGCCAGCGTAGGATACAAGGGAATCTGATAGGCTCCAATCTGCATAATGGCAAAATCGGTAATGTTCCATTCCGGTCTGTTGTGTGACATTACACCAATCCTGGATTCTTTTCCAAAACCTTTCCGGATCAACCCCTTGCTGAGGTTATTCACCACATCAACAAATTGCGCTGTACTATGCGTTTTCCATTTTCCTTCTAATTTACCGCTGACAAATACTTCTTTAGGAAATTTTTCTAAATTATACTGGAGGAGATCAAATACTCTTTTTATCGTTACAGGCATAGATTTTATCTGATTAGAGTTTTACCGAAACTGTGTTTCTCAAATCTAACAATTTAAAATTTTAAAAAAACTGTCTCCACCTAAGAAAATTGGTAAGCTATTCGTAAAAACTCAACATACTCTTCGGAGACTAACGCTATTCGCGACGCTAAGCGTCTTGCTTCAAAGCTGAGGTTTAAAATAATAGTTAAGCTGTCGTAAAATGTCAATATACTCTTCGGAGACTAACGCTTTTCGCGCCGCTGCGCGTCTTGCTTCAAAGCTGAGGTCTCCTCAGAGTAATATTGACGTTTTCATGGCGCTTAAACTGGGAGGAGAGTCCGGGCGGGTCGCATAAGATGTTATGGAAATCGCCAAGGTTATACATGGCTCAGACCAGATCTAGTTTTGATTTAAACTCACTCCGGATTCAGTATCTGATCAGAGCGGAGTAAGTCCGGGTTTTTGCAGAAAAACCCGGACTTACTCCGGACTCACACCGGACTAACTCTGCTCTGAGTTTAAACCAGGACAGAACCTGGACCGGAAAAATTAAAGACAATACCACCCCCATTCCAAAACCTTTGCACCCTGCCGGTTCACCTTCCTATTTTGTAATCCGCACCCTGCCCGGTCACCTCCTTCCTCTGCAATTTGCTGCGGAAAATTCTTGTACGCTGCGGAAAGACCTCAGAGATCTGCAGCTTCTTCAGCCGCCTGATATCGTTAGTCTTGAAGCAGCTGTACAGAATTTTCCGACATCATTCCCTTCCACTTCAACGCTCCTTTATTCCTGTTTTCTAATCTATTCCCCTTGAGCGGCACAATATTTGCTCAGTGGGTAAACCAATTACCCACACAAATTCATATGATGAAAAAAACACTTACTATTCTATTTTTAACCGTAATGGCTTCAGTTGCCATGATTTCGACTTCAAAAGCACAAGATTATCAAAATGCAATTGGTGGTCGTTTTGGAACCGCAAATGGCGTGACCTTCAAAACCAGCCTTGGTTCTAATAAAATGCTAGACCTTATTGCCAATTTCAGATCTCATGACGACTACAAATATTTCCGTTTAACCGGTTTATATGAGATCAATAACAAAATTCAGGATGTTCAAGGTCTGGGCTGGTATTACGGTATCGGTGGTACAATAGGTTCCGCCAAATACAAACCAACCAACTCAAGAGACCTTTACCTGTCGGTTGACGGCGTTATAGGTTTGGATTACAAATTTGTAGATGCACCTATCAATCTTTCACTAGACTGGAAACCTGCCATTGCGCTGGCACCAGATACGGAATTTGATGGATCGGGCTTAGGTCTGTCTATCCGCTTCACCTTTTAAAAAAAATAATCATCTACCCATAAAAAAGGGCGGTAACTGTGAAGTTACCGCCCTTTTTTTCGTCTGTAAATCCTAAATTCCCATCCAGCCTTTTCTCACCTGCAATTGTTCCGCACTGGCTTCAGCTGCTACCGGAACCAGTTTCAGGTTAGGATTTGCCTTCAGCGTTACTTTAAAAGTCCTTTGAATTCCATCCCTGCCCACATTAATCTGCACTACATCGCCAACATTCTTACCTGTAATGGCCGGCATACGCTCAACAGATGACTCAACCGGACTACCATCAATGCTCAGGATCTCGTCATTCACATTCAAGCCGTCTGTCCAGGCCGCAGAATTACGGGAAACTGCAGTAATGAAAATACGGCCCTCTTTCTTAACAGAAGTGACCCCCAGATAAGGAACACTTTTGCCTTCATTCTCGTTTTTCACTTTAATACCTGCATAACCAAAATACTTATCGTATTCAACTGGCGTTGTTCCATTGACATATTTAGCCCAGAAATCTGTAAAGCTGCGTCCACTGATCTTCTCTACCATGGCCTTAAATTCAGCATCGGTATAACCTCTCTTTAAGGTTTTACATTGCAGGTACATCGCCTTCATGACATCATCAAGGCTTTTGACACCTTTTGTTGCCTTTGCGATCTCCAAATCCATAATCAGACCAATCACTTCGCCTTTACTATAGTAGGAAACCCCTGTATTATTCGAGTTTTCATTCGGTCTGTAATACTTGATCCAGGCATCATAACTGGAAGAAGAAGCAGACTGAACTTTTGCTCCCGGGGTATTTTCAACAGCAGCTACTGCGCTGGCCAGGTTAGCTGTAAACTCCTCCGGACTTACAAAACCTGAACGCAGCATGAACTTGTTCTCATAATAGGCCGTAAATCCTTCTGCCACCCAAAGATTGGTCGTATAGTTTTCATTGTCATAATCAAAGGGGCCTAAGGCCACCGGACGAAGACGTTTCACGTTCCATAAATGGTGATATTCATGAGCAACAAGACCTAAAAAGCCTTTATATCCTTCTTCTGATGCATACTGGTTCCGTGAAGCTCCCAACACCGTAGAGTTCAGGTGCTCCAGACCACCTCCAGCCTGCGCATAATTGTGTACAATAAATGTATAATGCTTATTTGGGTTTTCTCCATATACAGCTGTCGCACTTTCTACAATTTTTGCCATATCTGTTTTTAGACGGGAAGCATCGTAATTTCCACCGCCATACATCGCTACTTCGTGTTTTACCCCAGCTGCCATGAACTCAAAAACATCCTGGTTACCCACTTCAATCGGGCTGTCAAACAAGATATCAAAATCTGCTGCACGATAGGTAAATTGTTCACCGGCAACAGGCTCCAGTCCGGTAGACACTTTGTTCCAGCCCTTGAATGGAATGATCTTTACTGTGCTTGGCTGTTTCAGCATCCCATCAGGATACATGAAAATTCCTGTTGAAGACAGAAAAGCATGCGTATCATCAATAAAAGGTGTACGTACAGAGATTTCAAAACCATACACCCGGTAATTGATTTTTAAAGCACTGGCTTTAGAAGTATAGACCCTCCAGGTATTCTTTCTTACTTTCTCAAACTTCGCCTGTTTTCCACCTGCGGTTGCACTAAAACCTTCAACTTGCTTGGCAAATTCCCGAACCAGATAAGAACCCGGCGCCCATACCGGCATTTTCACATCTACATAATCCTTGTTTATCCCCGAGATGTTCATCTCTACCTCCGCATAATGTGCTTGCGGTTCTTTGAAGCTAACTTCAAAACCAATTTTAACCTGTGAACTTGCTGTCATTCCTAATGCTAGTAATATTACTAATCCTGCTAACGATTTCTTCATTTCCATCTGTTTCTTAAAGGCTCCTGTGTATACAATGACCTTCTTTTGAATGTAATTGTTTCCTTCTAATAAGTTGTTTTGTAGGGAAGCAAATTTATAATTTATCTCTTCTTTTTGGATTTAAATCTCAAAAGAGGCTGTAACATACTTAATACAACAGATACACAGTGACATATTTAAATATTTTTGTATTTAAATCGCACACCACACAAATAATATGAAGGTTAAATATCTTATTTATGCCGGGATTGTTCTTGGCATAAGCTATCTGGTTTATTACCGCATCTCTGCCAATAAGAAACTTGCAGCAGAGGGCGCCTCAATGGGCAAAGGCTCGGATAAAGGCAAAAAAGGTGCCGGGCAACACCTCAATGTAAATGGATATGTTGTAAAAACCATTTCTTTCAACAACGATCTGGAGATCACCGGGGCTATAGATGCCAACGAATCTGTAGCACTTCAAAGCGAGGTTTCCGGATTGGTGACCGGCATTTATTTCAAAGAGGGCACCAATGTAACGAAAGGGACTTTACTGGTGAAGATCAATGACAGAGACATCCAGGCTCAGCTACAACAGGCACTTACCAAGGAAAAACTATCTGCTACCGTTGAGAGCCGGGCAAAACAACTGCTGCAAAAAGGAGCCATCAGTCAGGAAGAATACGATACCGCACTTGCAGACCTGCTTTCACTCAGGGCACAAACTCAATTGATCAGGGCACAACTGGCCAAAACATCTATTCTTGCGCCTTTCAGCGGCAAAATCGGTCTAAGATCTATTTCAGTTGGAGATTACCTTGCACCAACCAGGGTCATTGCCAATTTACTCAGTATTAACCCTGTTAAGGTTAGTTTTTCCGTACCTGAAAAATATTCAGGGCAAATCAAAGTGAATTCTGACATCAAGTTTAAAACAGAAGGCTCCCCAAAAACCTATACGGCAAAAGTATTTGCTCTGGAGCCAGGAATCAATATCCAAACCAGGACCCTGCAAATCAAAGCCCTGGCACCAAATCCAAATAATGAATTACTTCCAGGCGCATTTGCGAAGGTCCAGTTGTCTTTATCTACACAGGACAATGCCATTTTAGTCCCTAACGAGGCCATTATTCCGGTACTCAAGGGAAAGACGGTTTATATTGTCAAAAACGGGAAGGCCAAACAGGTTCCGGTTGAAGCAGGTACACGGACTGCCGAATCTATTGTGATCACCTCTGGATTAAATGTAGGTGATACGGTATTGACAACGGGTGCAATGGCCCTGAAACCAGATGCTCCGGTAAAAGTAACGCTTACTAAAAATTAAGGTTAGCAAAAATGAGTATATCAACCACGAGTATAAAAAGGCCCGTTCTGGCGATTGTGATGAACCTGATGATCCTGCTTTTTGGGGTGATCGGTTACAATTTCCTTGGCGTCAGGGAGTACCCCAACATCGACCCAACCATTGTAAACGTAAGAACTTCTTATCCGGGTGCCAATGCAGATATTATTGAATCCCAGATTACTGAACCACTGGAAAAATCCATCAATGGTATAGATGGGATCAGAAATATTTCTTCTTCCAGTAACCAGGGAAGCAGTAACATCACGATTGAATTCAACCTGGATAAAAATATTGACGATGCCGCAAATGATGTGCGGGATAAAGTTTCACAGGCGGCCAGGAGTTTACCAAAAGATATTGACGGTAACCCGGTGGTTTCCAAAGCAGATGCAAATTCAGATGCGGTGATCACGATGACCATTCAAAGTGATAAAAGAAATGTAATGCAATTGAGCGATTACGCGGAAAACGTCATTGCAGACCGCCTTCAGACCATCACAGGTGTAAGTACCGTGCAAATCCAGGGGCAAAGGAAATATGCCATGCGCATCCGGATCAACCCAAATAAGCTGGCTTCCTATGGCTTAACCCCTCAAGACATTGTATCGGCACTGGACAAAGAAAATGTGGAATTGCCTTCCGGAAAAATTACCGGTGCCAGTACTGAACTTGTGATCAAAACCCTTGGAAAACTGACCAATGAAGAAGAATTCAACAACCTGATCCTAAAGAACGACCTGGATCAGGTTGTAAAACTGAAAGATGTAGGTTATGCCGAACTGGGTTCTGAAAATGAAGAAACCATTTTAAGAGAGTCGGGCAAACCGATGGTTGCTGTAGGATTGGTTCCACAACCTGGCGCCAATTATCTTGACATCTCTAAAGAATTTTACAAGCGTTTTGAACAGCTCAAAAAGGATGTTCCTCAGGATATTAAGCTGAACATTTCTCTCGACACTACTAAATTCATCAAGAGTTCGGTAACCGAAGTGGCGGAAACGATCATCCTTTCCCTTATTCTGGTGATCCTGATCATTTATCTGTTCTTCAGGGATTGGGCCATCGCCTTCAGACCCCTGATTGACATCCCGGTTTCCCTGGTGTTTACCTTTTTTGTGATGTACATTTTTGGTTTCTCCATTAATGTTTTGTCCTTACTGGCTATCGTACTGGCCACGGGTTTGGTGGTAGATGATGGTATTGTGGTGACCGAAAACATTTTTAAAAAGGTGGAGGAAGGTTATTCTCCTTTTGAGGCGGCCATAAAAGGTTCTAATGAGATTTTCTTTGCGGTAATTTCCATTTCCATTACCCTCGCTGCGGTGTTTTTACCGGTGATCTTTCTACAGGGTTTTGTGGGGCGCTTATTCCGGGAATTTGGAATCGTGATCGGCGCCGCAGTATTGATTTCGGCCTTTGTCTCTTTGACTTTAACCCCGATGCTGAACGCCTACCTGATGAAAAAAACAGGGCACAAAAAATCAAGGTTCTACAATTTTACCGAACCTTATTTTGTAAAGCTTAATGATACTTATGCGGATAAACTGAATAAATTCCTGAACAAAAGATGGCTTGCCGCCCCAATCATCCTCATTTGTATGGGCCTCATTGTTCTGTTCTGGAAAATTCTCCCTAAAGAAACTGCACCATACGATGACAGAAGCGCTATCAACCTGAATGTAACTACACCCGAAGGCGCCTCCTTTGCCTATACAGACCAGTTCATGATGAAGATCTCACAAATGGTGGCCGATTCCGTTCGGGAAAAGAAAGTGAACATTACCATCACTTCTCCAGGCTTTGGCGGAACAGCTTCAACCAATAGTGGTTTTGTAAGAATGGGCTTAACGGATCCTGATGAGCGCAACAGAAGTCAGGCTGAAATTGCAACAAAACTGACCAAGATCACCAGAAAATATACAGAAGGAAAAGTGGTCGTCACCCAGCAGCCGACCATTTCTGTGGGACGCCGCGGGGGCTTACCCATCAACTATATCATTCAGGCACAGAACTTCGACAAGCTTCGGGAAAAGGTGCCTTTGTTTATGGATGAGGTTTCCAAGGACCCTACATTTACCACTTCAGATGTGAACCTCAAATTCAATAAACCAGAAATTGACCTGACCATCGACCGGGCCAAGGCGAAAAACCTTGGGGTATCTGTACAAGATATTGGACTTGCCTTGCAACTTGGCCTGAGTGGTCAGCGTTTTTCCTACTTTTTCATGAACGGAAAACAGTACCAGGTTATTGGACAGTTTGAGGTGGCGGACCGTAAAGACCCTCTGGACCTGAGTTCAGTATATGTCAGAAACGACAAGAATGAACTGATCCAGATTGACAACCTGGTGACTGCGAAAGAAGAAAGCAGCCCGCCTCAGTTGTACCGGAACAACCGATTCACTGCAGCCACCGTATCTGCGGGCCTGGCACCCGGGAAAAGTATTGGAGAAGGAATAGATGCCATGGACCGGATTTCGGCGAAAGTGCTGGATGAGAGTTTTTCTACAGACCTGGGTGGTGAATCCCGCGATTTCAGAGAAAGTGCCTCCAATACCAGCTTCGCCTTTGGACTTGCTTTATTATTGGTCTACCTGATCCTGGCGGCCCAGTTTGAAAGTTTCAAAGATCCCATCATCATCATCCTGACGGTCCCAATGGCTGTTGCAGGGGCCTTTTTGTCACTCTGGTTATTTGG
>NZ_DATMRL010000389.1:0-7801 GCF_035566355.1 Pedobacter sp. | reverse complement strand
TCGCATATATAGCATCGAGCTTAAAGGCACTTCCATCACTAAAATTTATGGACTGGATATACCCCTTATGATGCTTGAACTTCAGGATCTTTTTTTCTTCTATAGCTATATTCTTAAGTGCCAGTTGATCTGCCTGTGTGGCTGTAATGGTGGATGGACCATTGGTGAATATGGTCAGTTGGTCTGTCCAGTTGTGGAGCAATTGACTGAATTCAAAGGCGATGTCACCATTGGCAAGTAGACCTGTTTTTTGCCGTTTATATTCATAACCATGGCAATAGGGGCAATGTATAGCGGAGATTCCCCAACAATCATCAAAGGATTCGATATTGGGCATCAGGTCTTTTACACCTGTTGCAAACAGTAATTTTCTTGCTGTAAGGTCTTGATAGCCGGGAGTGGATACCAGAAACTGTTCTTTCTCTCTTTTTACCTCTGTAACCCATGCATCCATAAACTGAACTGTTGGGTATTGCAGAACTTGTTCCTTTCCAGTTTCTGCAATAGCAGCGGGTGTTTTTCCATCTTGTGTAAGGAAGTTGTGAGAATGAGGTGTGTGACGGTTACAGGGCTTTCCACTGTCAATAACCAATACTTCTCTAATGGCTCTGCCGAGGGAGAGGGCCGCGGATAAGCCGGCATAACTGCCTCCGATGATGATGACGTCAAAGTTTTTAGTGATCATATGTATAAATTTTATGTCTCCTAAATGAGATATATTGATGCGATTTTTTTACATCCCAATTCCTTTACTGAAGGAATACCAGGCAAATTTTTTAACGCTGTTCCGGGCAATTGAACCAATAGATTCCGCTTCAACTGCTGCATTGATAACGCCGCTAAAAAGGGTTAATATCCATTCTACAGTGAGATGTCTGCTGATCTGGCCTTTTTCCTGCAGCAGAAATATGATGTTTTTATAATTTTCATACATGGCATCATATTCTGCACAGGCTTCATTCTCAGCGTTGTGCTGATGTTCGTGCCTGCTGTGGATTTTATTAAAAAAGGAATATTTTGCACCACAGTTTATTCCGGCATACAGCATGTTTTCCAGCTGTACTAAGGGCACGGTGGAACTGTTCATTGCCTCTGCCATTGATTTTCTGCATTTAACTTGCATATCTCTTTCGCAATGCATGACCAGATCATTCCTGTCTTTAAAATAACGGTGTAATGTTCTTCGCGTGACTGCAGCTTTTTCCGCTACTTTTTCAAGAGGAGCAGAGAAGTCTTCGTTAAAGATGGCTATAGCTGCGTCTATGATTTTCTGTTGCGTATCTGTATTGTTCATAGTGGCTGCAATATATGACATATTTCTCAAATGTGAGACATGTGATTTGAAAATATACTTTAAAATGATAGAATAAAGGGGATACTGATGGATGATGTAAATTCTTATTTGCAAAAAAAGAAAGCCTTAGAGAAATCTAAGGCTTTATATGCATTCAATAGGTGCTTTTAGGATAAATACCTTTTTTAGCTTTGTTCGATTTCTTTTAAGCTATCCATTTTCTTGTAGGCCAGGAATCCTTTGATGTCCTCAAAGTGTTCCCGGACGCGCTTATTTCCAAATTCGAATACTTTCTTTACCAGCCCATCCAGGAAATCCCGGTCGTGGGATACGAGAATCAAAGTGCCATCAAAATCTTTAAGGGCATCTTTGATGATGTCTTTGGTCTTCATGTCCAAATGATTGGTTGGCTCATCCAGTATCAACACGTTTACGGGTTCCAGTAGTAACTTGATCATGGCCAAACGGGTTTTCTCCCCTCCGGAGAGTACCTTAACTTTTTTCGTGGTATCATCGCCACTGAACATAAAGGCACCAAGAAGGTCTTTGATTTTTACAGTACCATCGCTTAATGGAATCTGGTCAATGGTTTCGAACACCGTTAAGTTCTCGTCAAGCAGCGCGGCCTGGTTTTGGGCAAAATAACCAATCTTGGCATTGTGGCCTATTTTTAAATCTCCTTCAAAATCGATCTCACTCATGATGGCTTTGATCATCGTCGACTTACCTTCTCCGTTTTTACCTACGAAAGCTACCTTTTCTCCTTTTTCGATCACCATAGACGCTTTTTCAAATACAACATGATCGCCATACGTTTTAGTAAGCTCTTCTACAATTACAGGATATTGGCCAGAACGTGGAGATGGTGGAAATTTCAATCGTAATGCGGAAGTATCTACTTCATCGATTTCAATAACTTCGAGCTTTTCGAGCATCTTTACGCGCGATTGCACTTGCAGGGTTTTGGAATAGGTTCCTCTAAACCTGTCTATAAATTCCTGGTTATCTGCAATAAAACGTTGCTGTTCCTCATAAGCTTTCAATTGGTGTACACGACGGTCAGCGCGCAACTGGAGATAGTGGCTGTATTTGGCTTTGTAATCGTATATTCTGCCCATCGTAACTTCGATGGTACGGTTGGTAATGTTGTCTACAAAGGCACGGTCGTGTGAGATCACCATAACCGCTTTTGCTGAGTTGATCAGGAAATCTTCCAGCCATTGTATACTTTCGATATCCATGTGGTTGGTCGGCTCATCCAGTAAGATAAGATCGGGCTTCTTTAACAGGATTTTAGCCAGCTCAATGCGCATGCGCCATCCCCCGGAAAACTCAGAGGTTTGGCGGGTAAAGTCTTTACGCTCGAAGCCTAAGCCTTTTAATACCTTTTCTACTTCTGCATCATAATTGATCTCTTCGATCGAATAAAATTTTTCACTCAGTTCCGATACACGTTCGATCAGCTTCATGTAATCATCACTTTCGTAATCTGTACGGATGGTAAGCTGCTCATTCAGCTCATCAAGCTCTTTTTGCATCTGATTTACCTCTTCGAAGGCTTTCATCGTCTCTTCAAAAACGGTCACCTTATCATGGGTGAGCAGATGTTGTGGCAAATACGCTATTACCGCATCTTTTGGACCGGTTACATTCCCGGAAGTAGGTTTAGCCACATCGGCAATGATCTTTAGGATGGTCGATTTGCCCGCGCCATTTTTACCCATCAGGGCAATTTTATCGTTCTCGTTTATCGAAAAGGTTACGTCGCTAAACAGGGTGGTTCCGCCAAATGAAACGGAGATGTTATTTACATTAATCACAGTATGGGAATATTGAATTATTGGCAAAGATAAGGGAAAGACATTGAATTATGACGCGAGAAATAAAAGGGTTTGTGGTTTGGTAATATGTCACTTCTGTAATGATCAAAATGGATATCTGCGCATTCCACCATCAACGACGGCTACGGTGCCGGTTATATAAGCCGCCCGCGGCGATACCAGGAAAACGGCCATGTTGGCGATATCCTGCGGTTCTCCAAAATCACCTAAGGGAATTTCGCGTTCCGCATACTTTTTGCGTTCGTCGCCAGGGAAGTAAGAGCGAATGTTATTTGTATCTATCAGGCCTGGCTGTAAGCAGTTAACAGTAATACCGTATTGACCTACTTGCCCTGAAAGTTGTTTGGACCAAGCGATAATGGCTGACTTTGCAACGGCTGATACATTGATCGTGCGCAACTCATAGGTGCTTGCCAGATTAAGAATCGCTCCTTGTTTTCGGTTTATAAAATGGGGCAAAAGTTGTTGTGTTAATTGTCGAGGCCGGTTAAAATCCAAATCCATGGTTTCGATCCATGGTTCTTCCGGCCCTGCGACTTCTACCGGCTGGCTCTGCCCTGCATTATTAATGAGAATATCGACATGTCTCAAGCCAGACAACGCCGCAGCTGCAATGTTTTCCGGTCCGTCAGCCGCAGTAAAATCCTGAACAAAGGTGATGGGATCTATGCCGCCTGCGGCAACCAATTCCTCTTTCAGGCTATTTAGTCGGTACTGGTTTCTTGCAGTAGCAAAAACGGTCACCCCTTCCAGCGAAAGTTGTTTGGCAATTGCCCGACCAATTCCCTGACTGGCGCCGGTTACTATAGCGGTTTTTCCTTTTAAATACAAATCCATAGTGTTGTTTTTAATTGTTGTTCCTTTGTAATTAAATAAATGATCTAAAAATTCTTTTGCTAAAGTAGGTTGCAGCATTTAATTTTATGGGTTATACAAGTAATTGTACGGTACTAACAAATATGTAAGTAATGGCAATCAGAAAGGACAACTCAACCTATTCTCTTAACGAAAAATTCATGACAGAATGTGATCTTACATATGCTGTCAACAAGATCGACGGCAGATGGAAAATATTGATATTAGATAAGTTGGGTGATAGTAAAATGAGATTTGGTGAACTTAAAAAAGTGTTTCCTAATATCTCTGAACGTATGCTAACCTTACAACTTCGTGCATTAGAAAAGGATGATCTGGTTAAACGGACAGTTTATGCTGAGGTTCCTGCAAGAGTAGAATATGAACTTACCGAGATGGCGTTTGCGTTCATCCCTATTTTTAAGCAATTGAGTGAATGGGGTGGCAAACATAGGAATTTTCCTAAGAAAGCTTGATAACTCTGAGGTCAAAAAAAGGCTCACTGGAGCATTAAAAACAAAAACCCGGATGACAGCGATTCTTCGCAATCAATCCGGGTTTGTACCCAGCGCCGGAGTCGAACCGGCACGGTTTCCCACAGGTGTTTGAGACCAGCGCGTCTACCAATTCCGCCAGCTGGGCATTTGCTTTGTTAGCGGGTTGCAAATGTATAAAATGAATTATAAATAGCAAAATTTATTTTTAATTATCTTCTTTTAGCTTTTTGTCAACATAGAATGGGGCAAAAGGCAGCAATGAAGCCAGTACGATCAGAGCTGATTTTCCTGTTTTCCATTTGTTATCCATCCAGGCCATGATAAAAAAGGCAATGTAAAGTACAAATAACAGACCGTGTGCCCAGCCTGTGTATTTTACGGCAAGAGGAAGATCTGCAAAATATTTAAGGGGCATTGCAATAAAAATTAACAGGATATAAGAAATTCCTTCTGCAACGGCTACTTTTCTAAAGATGGATAGAGAATTCATAATGGGGTATTGATTTGCGGCTAAAATACAGTAAAGACAGATGCGAAAAGATCCTTTTTTGCTTTTTTACAATGCGTTAACTCAGCAGGTTCGCAGTTCATATTTGATGATGAGTTATCTTGCTATTTCAATTTGTGGCTTAAGGTTTTTTTAGTTGATTGTTTTTAGAAATCATATTCTATATTTGAATAAAAGGTTTTAGTAAAATTTATATATGAAGTGTCGATTGATTAATCTGGCCTTGTTGTCAGTGTTAGTTTGTATTAAAATTTCTGTACATGCTCAGGCTGTTCCTGGAACTTATGCAGTGATTCCCCAACCATCTGTCTTAAACCCGCAGCCTGGTCATTTTATTTTAAATCGTAATACGGTCATTAGTCCATCTCCGGGAACGCTCTTTGGAGCTGCTGTGAGAGAGCTGAAGACGATGAAGAATAAAACATCAGCAATAAAGAAAAATACAATTTCATTGAAATCTGTTCGTGAAGATGTGATTCCACGTGGAGGCTATAGACTTTCGGTCAGGAATGAAAATGTAGTGCTTACAGCCTCTACTGCCGAAGGTGCATTTGCGGCTGTATCAACTTTAAAACAGTTGATTGGAGCAAATCTTTATAAGGGGACCTTAAATGGGGGCTTTAAAATTCCGGGTGTGGAGATTAGTGATGCACCGCGCTTTGAATGGAGGGGAGTGCATTTGGATGTTTCCAGGCATTTCTTTGATCTGGAGTATCTGCGGAAAATGATTGACCGTATGGCTTTATATAAGTTTAATAAATTTCATTTGCATTTAACCGACGATCAGGGTTGGCGTATCGAGATCAAAAAATACCCGGAATTGACAGCTAAAGGTGCCTGGCGTACTTTAAATAAGCAGGATTCTGCCTGTTTGGTACTTGCAAAGGATAACCCAGATTATGAGTTGCCAGAAAAGCACTTTAAGGTGATTGATGGAGTTCGGAAATACGGTGGATTCTATACTCAGGAAGAGATGAAAGGGCTGATTAAATACGCTGCAGACAGATCTGTGGAAATTATACCTGAAATTGATATGCCGGGACATATGATGGCTGCAACAGCTTTGATGCCCTGGCTGACTTCAAACGGTAAAGGAGGACAGGCTAAAGACTTTTCTGAACCTTTATGTCCATGTAAGGAAACCACGTTTGAATTTGCGGAGAATGTATTTACAGAAATTGCAGCATTGTTTCCAAGTAAATACATTCATTTAGGCGCTGATGAAGTAGAGAAGAGCAGCTGGAAAAATGTGCCTGAATGTGATGCACTGATGAAGAAGGAGGGCTTGGAAGACATCAACGAATTGCAAAGCTATTTTGTCCATCGTATGGAACGTTTCTTTAATAGCAAGGGAAAAAAGTTAATTGGCTGGGATGAAATTCTGGATGGGGGTGTTTCTCCTACGGCTACATTGATGTATTGGAGGACCTGGGTACCGGATGCTCCGAGACATGCAGCGGAGAAAGGCAATGAACTGATCATGACGCCAGGAGAGTTTTGTTATTTCGATGCACAGCAGGATGCGAATTCTTTGCAGAAAGTATACTCTTTTGATCCTTACAATTTTAAACTGAATACGGCTGAAAAAAAATTTGTAATGGGGGTTCAGGCTAATATCTGGACGGAATATATTCCTAGCGAACAAAGATTGGAGTATATGGTCTTTCCCCGTTTGCTGGCGATGGCTGAAGTAGCTTGGGGTAAACCGAGTTTGGATTGGAAAGGCTTTGAACAAAAGGTTATTGATCAGCTCCCTATGCTGGATGCGATGAAAATTAATTATCGTTTTCTGGACTTGAACGGGTTTAGTGTAAATAGTGTATTTGTAGATAAGGCTTCTCTGGAAATTTTTAACCCGGTTAAGAATTTTGATGTACGTTATACCACAGATGGTTCTGTACCAAATTTATCTTCTAAATTGTATAAAGGGAAACTGACCATTGAACAACCTGTTCAGTTTAAATTGGCTGCGTTTAATACAGCAGGAAAAAGAGGAGAGTTGTATACCGTTAATTATGAGAAGCAGGACTACGCTCCGTCAGTTCAGTTGACTTCTCCAAAAAAAGGTCTGGATTTTTTCTACTATCCAGGAGCCTATCACTTTGTGAAAGACATTAATGAAAAAGCACTTGAAGTACAAAAAGTGACTCCTGCAATTGAAATCCCTGTTGAAAAAACGGCAGATCAGTTTGCAACACGTCATAAAGGCTATTTTTATGCGGCTGAAAAAGGTATTTACACTTTTTTCCTTCGATCTGATGATGGCAGCGTGTTGAAGCTGGAAGGGAAAATGCTTGTGGATAATGATGGATGGCATTCTTCATTTGAAAAATCTGCCCAGATTGCTTTATCTAAGGGATACCATCCCTTTGAACTGTTGTTTTTAGAAGGTGGTGGTGGATATACATTGAAACTTGAAGTTCAATTACCTTCGGGCGAACGCAGACCAGTGCGGTCAGAAGATTTTTACCGGTAGGGGCCTGAACATAAATGAACAGTTCAATGTCCGGTTATGAACAAAGGAGCAAACGTAAGTTGCTCCTTTGTCGTTTTATGCTGGTTTTTGATTATGGCATTGCTTTAGATCGTTGATTTTATACTGATTGTTGCGGTAATATAAAAATCATCTCTGACTATGTTTAGACTGAACTTAAAAATAGCCTTACGAAACCTTTTTAAACGAAAAGGATATACCCTGATTAATATTGCAGGACTTTCCATAGGAATGGCCAGCTGTATATTGATCTATATGTTTATTTCATTCGAATTAAGTTATGATCAATCTTTCTCTAAAAAGGACAGGATA
>NZ_DATMRL010000388.1:0-2233 GCF_035566355.1 Pedobacter sp. | reverse complement strand
CTTTATCACGCAGTTTTTCCACCGGAACTGTAGAGCTTGATCCATAATTATGACGCAAACCTAAGGTATGTCCCACTTCGTGTGAAGACACAAAACGAATCAGGTCTCCCATCAATTCGTCACTGAATTCCATTTTACGTGCCCTTGGGTCTATAGCTGCTGCCTGGATCATATACCAGTCATGCACCAGCTTCATTACATTATGATACCAGTTGATATGACTTTCGATAATCTCCCCGCTTCTCGGATCTGCAATACTTGGTCCGCTGGCGTTAGAGATTTCAGAAGGTTTATAAACAATTGCAGAGTGTGTAGCATCATCCAGGCTCCAGGTTGAATCCTGTTTAGCTGTAGGTGCCAGTTTTGCCTGCACTGCATTTTTAAAACCAGCCTGCTCAAAAGCTTTCTGCCAGTCATTAACTCCAGCCATCAGGTAAGGCACCCATTTTTTTGGTGTAGCGGGATCGATATAGAAAATAATCGGTTTAACCGGCTCTACCAACTCCCCTCTTTTGTATTTGGCCATATCCGAAGGCTTAGGTTCCAATCTCCATCTTTTGATGATCTGAACTTCCTTTACCCCCTGTGGATTCAAGTCAAAATCTGTGTAACCCACTGCAAAATAACCCACTCTGGGATCAAAGTACCTTGGTTTCATAGGAACTTTAGGCAAGATCACCAGCGATGTATTTAATTCCATCGTTGTAGAACCTGATGCCCCACCGGAAGGTGCGCCGCCCGGACCAGGTGCTGCCGCAAGTGAATAGGTTTTAACCGTACTGATCTCTACATTTCTTGGAAAACTGCGTACATTCTGAATATAGCTTCTGTCTGCATTTGGCATCCCGATGCGGAACTGGGTTTTAGCCTGAGCAGAGCCGAAGTAAAAAATCTCATTATCACTGTTGATATAATCCGTCATATCAATGACACTTCCTTTTTTATCCGCTGTATAGGCTGCAATATTGAATGAAGCCGCAATTGCCTGGATATTGGAATTTTGTAGTGACTGGTACATAGCCGTTGTACTGTCTGGACCATATGTCCTGAAAGACAGCTTACGCATGAAGATTTTGTTATTTGGTCCTTTGTCAAAGCGGATCACGCTGCTGCCAATCTGATCGCCTGCATATCCCGAAGCCGATCGCACTTCTGCGCCCGCCTTTGAAATCCGGCTTACCACAAGAATTTCTCTTCCAAGCGTAGAATCTGCCAGTTCAAAGAAAAATTTATCGTCCAGTTTATGGACGGTGATCATCCCTTTACGGGTAACTGCCTTGTCGGTAATCACCGTGGCATAAGGTTTCGGTCCTGGTTTAGCTTTTGGATCGCCAAAAGCACCCGGGCCCTTTTTTGTAGAATCTGCCACCGCCGGTGGTGTAACCGGTTTGGTTTGGGCATAAACAGAGCATATACCGGCCATTACCATGGCTGGTATTAATAAGGTTTTTTTCATGAATTCAGTTAGGTTTATTTGAATGTTCCCTACAAAGATAAGCGGCCTGAATGGTATTCAAGCATACTTCTTGTATAACTTTGCAGTTACAAAGGGATAAATTAATGAATCATTTTAAACAGCAGTTCTTTCAAGAGCTCACCATCTGTTGTATTCCCGCTGCTGTCTACCCCCTTGCTTTTCAGATCATATTCCCGAAGCCAGGCAATAATGTCAAAGGTTTTATTGAGGTTAAAGGTTCTGGCAGCGGTCTCGTAGTCTTTCACAAAGTAAGGATTTACTCCAAGTTCTTTAGCCGCATCATTCTTATTGGGCAAATAATGATACTTAAGTATTTTAGAAAAGTAAGAATTCAAATTGGCCATCACCATCACCATTGGATTGGCTTTGGGGTTATTGGCAAAATAATTTATAATCTGGTTGCATTTCAAAACATCTCTTACAGCCAGGGCTTTCTGCAATTCAAACACATTGTATTCTTTACTGATCCCGATATTTCTTTGCACCAGGTCGGTATCTATTGTGGTCTCCTTACTGATGTTGAGCATCAGTTTTTCCACCTCATTAGCGATCTTGGAAAGGTCGGTCCCCAGATATTCAGCCATTAATGCCGCTGCCTGAGGAGCTATTTTATAACCCTTTTCTTTAACCAGTTCCTCGATCCACTGTGCCAGTTTATAATCTCTCACCGGGTCCGATTGAAAGACCAGACCTGACTTGGATATCGATTTAAAAAGTTTTTTCCGTTTATCGAAATTGGCGTATTTGTAGCCCAGC
>NZ_DATMRL010000387.1:0-2813 GCF_035566355.1 Pedobacter sp. | reverse complement strand
AAATAATATTTTCTGCGGATTGCACTGCTCCCCGATCGATGTCAGAACCCACAAAGGTCCAGCCATATTCCTGATGTCCGATAATGGGGTAAATACAGTTGGCACCTGTTCCAATATCCAGCACTTTGACTGATTTTCCTGTGGGGACTACTCCATTATTTGATTCTCCTAACAGATCCGCCAGATAGTGAATATAATCCGCCCGCCCCGGAATCGGCGGACAAAGATAATTTTCCGGAATATCCCAATGCTTTATTCTGTAATACTGCGCAAGCAGCGCTTTGTTCAGCATTTTAACTGCACTTGCATCAGCAAAATCAATGGATTCATCTCCATAAGGGTTTATAAGAACAAAGTCCCGCAGATCCGGGCAACTTTTCACCAAAAGCGAAAAATCATATCTGGACCGGTGTTTATTTCTGGGATGCAATTGTTTCTTTTCTTCTTTTGAGTCGGTTCCCATGGATTGTCGTTACTGTGTTTTATCTTTACGCTGCAAATTAAAGTGTTTAGTTTAGCATTATTGACGTTTTAGTTGAAAAAGATATGTCAAAGTTCATAAGAGGTTTTGGTTTCGCGGGTAAGGGGCTCTATTACGCATTTAGAACACAGATCAACTTCAGATTTCACTGTGCTGCTGCTTTGATCGTTGTATTTTTTGGATGGTACTTTAATCTGAGCCAAACAGAATGGCTATGGATTCTACTGTCCATAGCGATGGTATTGGTTTTAGAGTTGGTGAACACCGCAATCGAAGCCCTTGTTGATCTGGTCTCCCCTGACTATCATCAGAAAGCCGGCATAGCAAAAGACACTGCAGCTGCAGCTGTATTAATCGCCGCCCTCCTGGCTGCATTGATCGGCTTGATCATTTTTATACCAAAAATCATATAAATGCTGCATAAAACCAGGGGAATCGTTCTAAAAACGACGTTGTATGGCGAAGGCAGTGTGATTGTCCAGGTTTTTACTGAAAAATTTGGCATCCAGTCTTATATCATCAACGGAGTAAAAAAACCTAAGGCTAAAATCCGGATGAATATGCTTCAACCTCTGCATTTGCTGGATATGGTCGTTTACCATAAAGCAAATACCAGTCTGCAGCGTATTTCTGAATTAAGAACATCTCCCATATTCAGAACGATACCTTATGATATCGTTAAAAGTTCTATTATTCTGTTTCTGAATGAAGTATTGTATAAGAGTATACGGCAACAGCACACAGATGAAAATTTATTCAGCTTTATTTTCAATGCTATATCCTGGTTTGACGAATGCGAAATGGCGGACACCAGCTTTCACCTTGCGTTTCTACTAAAGCTATCTCGTTTCCTTGGATTTGCTCCCCGCACAGAAAACAAAAAGGGACAGAACTACTTCGATTTGCAGGAAGGTGAATTTAAATCTATGCCCCCTGTCCACCCGCATTTCATGAATAAAACAGAGGCAGATCTGTTTATTTCTCTATTTTCTACACCTTTTGAAAAAATTAATGAAATAAAATTAAATAATTCCACAAGAAGAATCATAGTAGATAAAATTCTGATTTTCTATACTTTACACACTGCTTCCTTTGGGGAAATCCGCTCCCATCAAATCCTTGAAGATGTCTTATCTTAAAATTTTAGAAAAGTTTTTTGGAGTTTTAATTTAGAGGTGTATATTTGCACTCCCGATCACAAGGGACAATAAATAAAAAGAACCAAGGGGAGATTAGCTCAGCTGGTTCAGAGCACCTGCCTTACAAGCAGGGGGTCACTGGTTCGAACCCAGTATCTCCCACCAAAACAGCAGCTCAGCTGTTTCAAAACAAAAAGAGCAGAACCGAAGGGAGATTAGCTCAGCTGGTTCAGAGCACCTGCCTTACAAGCAGGGGGTCACTGGTTCGAACCCAGTATCTCCCACTCAAAAAAAGGACGACATCAATGATGTCGTCCTTTTTTTATATACCTGTTTCCGGTAGGTTTAGACCTTTGACCTGGTCGATAAAATAACGACACAAGATCCCATAAAGGCAATAAACACAAATGCAATGCGTAAAGTAAACGCACCAGACAAGAAGCCAATAACCGGAGGTCCAATTAAGAAGCCAATAAAACCAATCGTAGAAACGGCCGCAATAGATGCTCCAGGAGACATTGTCGTGGATCTGCCGGCAGCGCTGTAAACCATAGGAACTACAGAAGAAACTCCCGCACCCACCAACATAAAACCTATAATTGCCGTTGGAAGAGCCGGAAAAATAACAGCAATAAGTAAACCAATTGTACTCAATGCCCCGCTAACCTGCAAAGTAGTCTTTAATCCGAAGCGTGCGGAAAATTTATCCGCAACAAAGCGACCCAAAGCCATTGTACACATAAAAGCCGTATAACCGGCTACCATCCATCCTTTTTCAGCCAATACAATTTTCTTAAAGTAAATTACACTCCAGTCAAACATTGCCCCTTCACATACCATAGAACAAAAAGCAATCAGCCCCAGGGTAATCAGGGACTTATCTGGAATCGCAAAGGCCGACCCTGCATGCACTGGTTTACGATCATTGTGTAAGTATCGCCAGCATACAACTACAGAAATCACAGTAACCACAGCAATACAAATAAAATGTGGTGCAGGCAAAATTCCTTTTCCAATCATAAAAGTGCCAATCCCCGCTCCAACAAAACCCGCTAAACTCCAAACGCCGTGAAAAGAAGCCATAATAGGCTTACGGTACAACCCCTCCGTGGCCACAGCTTGTGTATTTACCGAAATATTAACCGCATTACTCGCCAGGCCAAAACCAATTAAACAAATTAACAGCTGATAAA
>NZ_DATMRL010000386.1:0-3449 GCF_035566355.1 Pedobacter sp. | reverse complement strand
GGGATCTAGTAAATTATCTGCGAAATATGCATCTACATTAGAAGGACTGGTAAAAATGAGTACATCGGCATAGGTCTGGTCTATATCGTCCACAATTGCGGTCTCATAGATGGGAAGATCTACTACTTTAGTGCTTTCTTTCAAAGCTTTTTGTATGCTCAGCAGAGAATCCTGTGCTCTTGGGAACATCACGGTTTCATTTTCTACAAGAGCTGCAAAACCTTCTGCAACTTCATCAATATCGCCACCTTCTCCTACATAGTCGGCCAGATGACCTGCTCTTCTTAAGGCATCTTCAGATCCTCTTCCTACTACACCAAACTTTGTCTTTTTAGATAAAGTAGGTTTCAGATTAAAGAAATATTCCACACTGTTCCGGCTGCTGAAGAAAATCCAGTCTATATTTTTCAGATAGAATGGGTCCAGTACATGTACAATCGGAAAAGTACGGATCAATGATCTGCCTTCAATTTCAATATGGTGTTTTTCTAATGCTCTCCTAAAATAACTGTGCTCTCCTATTTCCCTTGAGATAAAGACTTTAGATGGCAATTTACGTTCGCTGGTATATTTTTCAACGATCTTTTCTGCCAGACCGTCTAAATTGTCTACGCGGTAAAACAGGCGGTCAGGAAAATCTTCATCACTTTCTGCCTTAGAGGTCCAAACTTCGAATTGTCCATTTTCCTTTTTGCAGTAACAACCTAGTGGCATATGGCAACCACCCTCAAATAAATTGAGGACCTTACGTTCTACTGCAATTTCTTCGGCAGTAGCAGCATGGTTGATCTGCTGAAGTAATTGGAACAGTTCGGTATCATTTTCCCTGATCTGTATTCCTAATGCACCCTGTGCAGGTGAAGGCACCAGCTCTGTGGTATCCAGTACTTCTACATGGAATTCACTCAAGTCTATTCCAAGCCGGTTCACTCCGGCTTTTGCAAGCAGGATGGCATCATAATCTTCATCTCTTAGTTTCCCGATGCGGGTAGGTACATTTCCACGCAGGTCTTCGATGTTCAGATCCGGACGAAGCGCAAGTAATTGTGCTTTCCTTCGATTGGAGGAGGTGCCCACCATAGCGCCCGTTTTTAACGAGAGCTTCTGTGTGATGTCCACGCAATCTTTCAGAATCAGCAAAAGCTCTGATGGGTCTTCCCTTTCCGGAACTGCAGCGATAACTAAACCTGCCGGATGATTGGTTGGTAAATCTTTGTGAGAGTGTACAGCAATATCTATGGTACCGCCCAGCAATTCCTCTTCCAGCTCTTTGGTAAAGAATCCTTTTCCTTCGAGTTTATCGAGTCTGAGGTTCAGGATCTTGTCACCCTGAGTTTTGATGATTTTCAATTCGGCCTCTGCGCCAATTTCTGCAAGCTTATCCTTTATAAAGTTGGCTTGCCATAAAGCCAGGTCGCTGCCCCGTGTGCCTATAATGAGTTTTTTCACTTAAACTATACAATTTTTTGCTGACTAATATAGCTAGAATTAGCTGTTATTCACCAATATTTCTTTTGCAAGAACCATAGGAACGCTGATACATTTCTTTTCCATATAGTTCATTACCCTTTCTAATACCATTCTTGAATTTTCATCCAGACCGCTGATTTCATCTGCAAAAACGGCAGTCAATGCAGTATGTTTGATTTCTTTGATCTTTTGAGGAACGCCGCTCATCGCAATTTCAATCTTACGCTGACGAAGGACCAGTTCAAACTCTTTGATATTTTGTTCTATGATGTGTTCCGCATTAATCAGTTCCTTATACCGTTCCTGTATATTCTTACGGGCAGTTTCTTTTAAAGATTCTACTTCGATATAATGAACAGGGAATTTCTTAAGGATCTCGGGGGCTGTATCGTTTGGAATGGCCAAATCAACAATCACTTTCTTGCTGGTATCCCCATTGAGGAGTTTAGCGTAAATTTCTTCAGTGATTACAGGCTCAGTTGCTCCGGTACAGGTAATAATGACATCAAAGCCTCCTTCAAAGTTTTGGAGTTCTGAAAGCGGGTAAGCTTTACCCTTTAATTCACGGGCCAGATATTCTGCATTCTCTACGGTTCTGTTGAATACGGAGAAATTAGAATACTTATGTTTTTTAAGATACTGGGCAATATTCTTGTTGGTTTCTCCTGCGCCAATGATAAGCAAACGGGAATTTGCACACATTTTCAGGTCACGGAGTTTACGATACGCAAGCGAAACCACCGAAACCGGGTTTTTAGAGATATTGGTGTGGGTGTATACTTCTTTAGCTGTTTTCACCACACGATCCATTACGGTTCGCATATAATCACCGGTAAAGCCACCCAGGCGGCAAGCTTCATAAGCCTTGCGTACCTGTGCCAGGATCTCTTTTTCGCCAACCACCAGGCTCTCCAGGGAGCAGGAAGTACGAAGTAAATGGTTAAAGGCTTCAACCTGTTCGTAAACGGAGACATTTTCTATAAAACGTTCCATATACTGTTCAGGGAGGCCCATGTCCAGTTCTGTAAGAAAACGGAGGGTGAAGTCTTTATCAACCAGGTTTTTGGAAGTAAATACAAACTCAACACGGTTACAAGTACCGATATAAAATATCTCCTTGATATTCAGCTTCTCCTGAATGTTTTTTAGCCTGCTGTCGAGTGTTTGCTCACAAATCACTAATTTCCCTAAAGATTTCAGGTCAATCTGTTTATGTGTAAAAGCAATGATCTTTAAATATTCCAATGTGAGGTTGAGTATTTTTTTCGCTCAACAAAAGTAACAACACCATGCGCAGTGTCTGTCATTATGCTGTAATTAAGACTAATTTAGAAAGATTATAAATTAATAAAATAGAATAAACATTCCAAACTTTAATTTTGTTATATCTGGTAAGCACCATATCAATAGACACTTATGATACAGAAACTGCAATTTATATTAAGCGGATCACACGGAAAACCCATTCTCGGAGATAGTACTTTTGACGACAAAAACACGAATCATGAGGTCATCCTGTTCATTCACGGATTTAAAGGTTTTAAAGATTGGGGCGCACATAACCTTGTGGCTGAGTACTTTGCGAACCATGGCTATAACTATATCAAGTTTAATCTTTCTCACGGAGGGACAACGCCACAGAACCCGGATGAGGTTACTGATCTTGAAACTTTTGCCTCCAATACCATCAGCAAAGAACTTGCTGATGTGAATATCGTTATTAATCACCTCTCTTCTACTCATGCTTTTTCAAAAATCAACCTGATTGGTCATAGCCGGGGTGGCGCTTTGGCTATATTAAAGGCTGCAGAAGACCCAAGGATTCACAAACTCATTACCTGGAGTGCTATAGGTGATTTCAGCAGCCTCTGGAAGTCTGAACAAGAAGCAGAATGGAAAAAAACTGGCCAGATCCATGTCATCAATGCTCGTACTAAAGAAAAAATGCCTCTGAATGTTTCTTTATTGGAGGATTTTAA
>NZ_DATMRL010000385.1:0-19032 GCF_035566355.1 Pedobacter sp. | reverse complement strand
ACATTGCTGCGATAGAAGCTGCATTTTCCAATGCCACACGGCCCACTTTAGTTGGGTCAATAACACCAGCTGCAATTAAGTTCTCATATACATCTGTACGGGCATTGTAACCGAAATCAGCTTTGCCTTCTTTTACTTTTTGTACCACGATAGAACCTTCGATACCTGCATTTTCGCAGATTTGACGTAAAGGCTCTTCAACAGCACGTTTCACGATAGCGATACCTGTAGTTTCGTCATCATTAAGACCTTTCATGCCTTCTAAAGCTTCGATAGCGCGGATAAAAGCAACACCACCACCAGCAACGATACCTTCTTCAACAGCCGCACGGGTTGCATGTAAAGCATCATCAACACGGTCTTTTTTCTCTTTCATTTCTACTTCAGAAGCAGCACCTACATAAAGAACAGCAACACCGCCAGCTAATTTAGCCAAACGCTCCTGTAATTTTTCTTTATCGTAATCAGATGTTGTCGTTTCAATTTGAGCTTTAATCTGGTTAACACGAGCTTTGATGTCTTCAGACTGACCAGCACCATTGATCACAGTCGTGTTGTCTTTATCAACAACCACTTTCTCAGCAGTACCTAAATAAGTCAGGTCGGCATTTTCCAGTTTATATCCTCTTTCTTCAGAAATTACTGTACCACCAGTTAAGATAGCGATATCTTCCAGCATTGCTTTTCTGCGGTCACCAAAACCAGGCGCTTTCACAGCAACAACTTTCAGAGATCCACGGATTTTGTTCACCACCAAAGTTGCCAGTGCTTCACCATCTAAATCTTCAGCAATGATCAACAAAGGTTTTCCGGTTTGAACTTGTTTTTCAAGGATCGGCAGCAATTCTTTCATGTTGCTGATCTTTTTATCATAGATCAAAATGTAAGGGCTTTCTAATTCCGCTTCCATTTTATCTGCATTGGTCACAAAGTAAGGTGATAAATAACCACGGTCAAATTGCATACCTTCAACTGTTTTTACTTCAGTTTCAGTACCTTTTGCTTCTTCTACCGTAATTACACCATCTTTACCCACTTTGCTCATGGCTTCAGCGATTAAAGATCCGATTACTTCATCGTTATTTGCTGAAATTGAAGCAACTTGTTTAATCTTGTTGTTGTCTTCACCAACAGTTTGAGATTGTGATTTTAAGTTTTCTACAATTGCAGTTACCGCTTTGTCGATACCACGTTTCAAATCCATTGGATTTGCACCTGCAGCAACGTTTTTAATACCAGCAGTAACGATAGCCTGAGCCAATACAGTTGCAGTTGTAGTTCCGTCACCTGCGATATCCGCAGTTTTAGAAGCTACTTCTTTAACCATTTGAGCACCCATGTTTTCAATTGGATCTTTTAATTCAATTTCTTTAGCTACAGTAACACCATCTTTGGTAACGGCAGGTGAGCCAAATTTTTTATCGATAATTACATTACGGCCTTTAGGACCTAAAGTTACTTTTACAGCATTGGCCAAAGTATCAACACCTCTTTTCAGGGCGTCACGGGCTTCTACGTTATATTTTACTTGTTTTGACATTTTCTTTTTGTTGATTTAATGTTTTAAAGTTAAAATGCGCATGTTTAATTTAGCATTTCATCAATTTCATTGATTAAAGAGTTCCTAAAATATCAGAATCTCTCATGATTAAATACTCTTTACCTTCGATGGTTACTTCTGTACCACCGTATTTGCTGTATAAAACCTGATCTCCAACTTTAACGCTCAAAGGAATTAAATTTCCAGTCTGATCTGCATATTTACCCGGACCAACTGCTACTACTACTCCTTGTTGAGGTTTTTCTTTAGCGGTATCAGGGATATAGATACCTGAAGCTGTTTTTTCTTCTGCAGCGGCAGCTTCAACAACTACTCTATCTGCATTAGGTTTAAAGTTTAAAGCCATAACTTATTCTTAAATTTAAATTTTATATTAAATATGAAAAGCGCATAATACGCCGTACTCATAGTATCAGTTTTTATGCCAAGCCTCGATAGCTTGCCAAATTTACACAGCCTTGTCAGCTAAAGGTTTGAGGTGTTTAAGTTTTGTGTCAGAGTGGCAGAAAGCACAAAGCCCGCTAAGAGTAAATCTTAACGGGCTTTCTATATGGTTTATGGAACCGTCTTATTTAGCTGGCTTATTTTGGTCAGCAGGAGCCGGTGCCGGAGCAGGTTTCTGTGTATTGTTTGCCGGTAACTGGCCAAGCGGAGAAGGTGCAACAGTTTTATCCAGCTGCTCCTGAATCTTGGAAGGTCCAGATCCTGTATTTCCTGTTTTTGCAATTGTGGTTACAGTTAAAGAAATCACAACGATCAAAGTCAGACAAATCCAGGTACCCTTTTCAAGAACATCACCTGTACGCTGAACACCAAACATGTTACTTCCCGAACCACCTGTAGCTAAACCACCACCTTTAGGATTTTGTATCAAAACAAACAGGCCTAATGCGATGCAAATGATGATCAATAAAATAATTAAAAAAATCATAGTCGTTTATATAGTTAAATTTTCTTTTCTAAAGATTGGATAAGGTCGGCAAAGTAACGGCTTTTTTCTGGAAACTTCAAACTTAATTTTTGATAAGTATCTATTGCCTTGTGATAAAGCATCTGTTCAATATAGATTTTGGCCAGGGTTTCCGATACCAGATCATTGTGGTCTTCGGCACTTTTCTTTGCTTTGTTCTCATTGTCGATCTGCTCTGCATTCGGGGGACCGATTTGAGGGTCCTTTTTTAAGAAATTGTCAATGATTTCCGTTTCCTTATGGTCAACAGGTTTTCCGAGCGGTGTATTGTCTGTCACTTCATCCGCATCAAATGGACTTTGAAGGTGAAATATATGTTCTACATACTGCTGCTGCAGCTCACCGGGAGTGTTGCTTTTTTTGGGAGAGGCATAAGGTTGAAAAATGGACTGATGCTCTTTGCGTGTTTTAGCCAACCACCACAAAAAAGTATAAGGTAGGGTGTCGTCATGATAATTGCTCACGGTTGCCGTCTCTTCGGGCTGAACATCTGCAGGAGGAGTAAGCTCTTCCCTGGAATCCTCCGGCGCAAATTTTTCTTCGAAAGCAAAGAAGTCAACAGACATGCCTTCCAGTACAAAGTCATCCTCAATAGTCTCTATTCTTGCAGAAGGATCATCCTGGGCGGGAGGAGGGGCCTGATGAGTAGCGGGCCGAAAATCTTCCACATTCAATTCTGAGATTTCTTCAAATATTTCTTCTTCTTCAAAATCTGTCTGAGGGCTTACGCCAGTCAATTCAAAGTCTCTCTGAAGCGGCCATTCCTGCTGTTCCAGTACCTTGTGAAGTAAAGTGCCGTTGGTATAAAATGCAGCCTTATTCCTGGAAGGGCCATCGGCGGTATTTGCTTTTGCCGACAGCAGGTGCACTGGCTGGAAATAAGGATACAGCCTTGTCAGATCTTCTAATAAAGAAATATCCTGCTGATCTGCCAGATTCGGCTCAGCAAGCAATATTGAAAGTCTATCTTGTCTATTTTTTTCCAGCTCCACGTTGCTAAGTTAGGGATTGAAATTCATTTAGTTTACCACTGTGCAAAAGCCCTGTTAAAAATATCATCGACCAGCATCACATTTACATCTTTAATCAGTTGGGGCTCAAGTTGCTGTATCGTAGTTCCGTTTAAGGGGAAATTTTTAAACTTGGTAAAAGTCTCTTCAAAACTCTGTTTTGGGTTGAGGTTGTTGGTGTATTTTGCAGTAACCGTGATCGTGATCCTGTTGGTTCCTGGGGTAAGTTGCTGATTATCTGTAATGGTTACAGGTACAATCTCATAATTGGTAATGCGGCCTTCAATTGTCGCATCAGCTTCATTTTGAGTAATGCTTAAACTGGTCTGCTCCCGGATGCGTTTTTTCAAGGCTTCAGTAAAATCCTGACTCAATGTTGGGATGACAAGGGGTGCATTGTTCTCAAAGAACTGTATATTGATGGTCTTCATGTTGGGCGGAATGGAAGCCCCGTTCAATTTGATCGTACAGGAATTGAATGTAACCACAATAAGTGCCAGCAGTATCGATAATTTCTTCATATTAGTTCAAGTTCAATTCCTTAATCTTTCTATATAATGTCCGTTCAGAGATACCCAGTTCCTGCGCAGCAAATTTACGTTTGCCTTTGTGCTTCTTCAATGCTTTTTTGATCAGATCAGATTCTTTATCAATTAAAGACAGGGATTCTTCCACTTCTTCTGCATCGTGTGCATAATTATACTCTACAGGGGTATTGGATACAGGTTTTTTGATGGTGAGTGTGGGCTCCAGACCAGAGCCCAGTTCCGTATCCTGGTAAAGCTGATTGATGAAGTGAGGATTGTCTGCAATAATATGAGAAGTGTTTCCTCCGCTCTGGATAATTTCAGCAACCAGTTTCTTGAGCTCCATCATATCCTTTTTCATGTCAAAAAGAACTTTGTACAGGATATCACGTTCAGTAAAATCTTCTTTATTGTGCTGTCCGCTTAGGGCCGGCAGATTACCGGAACTTTCATTCGGAATATAGTTCAGCAGCGCCTGTGCAGTTACATTTCTGTCTTTTTCCAGTACACAGATTTGCTCCGCGATATTTTTTAACTGGCGCACATTACCCGGCCAGCTGTAATTGCTGAGCATTTGTATGGCATCCGGCTCCAGTTGAATGCCCGGACTGCGGTATTTATCACTAAAATCTGCCGAAAATTTTCTGAACAATAAATAAATATCCTCTTTACGCTCATGTAGGGCCGGTATTCTTAAAGGAACAGTGTTTAAGCGATAATAAAGATCTTCGCGGAACTTTCCCGATTTTACACGATTGTACACATCTACATTGGTGGCTGCAATAATCCTTACATCCGTTTTTTGTACTTTGGATGAACCTACCCGAAGATATTCCCCACTTTCCAGTACCCTCAGCAAACGGGCCTGAGTACCCAGTGGAAGTTCTGCAACCTCGTCGAGAAATATAGTACCACCGTTGGCCACTTCAAAATAACCTTTCCGGGCTTCGTGGGCACCAGTAAAAGATCCTTTCTCATGTCCAAATAGTTCAGAATCAATTGTTCCTTCCGGAATAGCACCGCAGTTCACGGCGATAAATGCCCCGTGTTTTCTGGCGCTCAACTGATGTATGATATGTGAAAAAACTTCCTTACCACTACCACTTTCACCTGTAATTAAAACAGACATATCCGTAGGGGCAACTTGTCTCGCAGTATCTATAGCCCGGTTTAAAAGGGGAGAGCCCCCAATGATACCGAAGCGGTTTTTAATGTCTTGTATATCCATATATTAATCTGCTATTCTGCCCAATAAGGTAGCTGAAGTACAACGTTCAATGAATACGTTCAGATATTGCCCGGCCTTAATTTCTTGAGAAGCGGGGAAAACAACCATTGCATTCTGGTCTGTCCTGCCGCAATAGTCTTTATCTGATTTTTTAGAAGGGCCTTCTACCAGGATGCGGAGTGTTTTACCTACATTCTGCTGCAATCTGTATAAGGACCATTCCTGTTGTTTAAGCAGAATTTCACTTAACCGGCGTCTTTTTACCTCGTCAGGAATATCATCTTCCAGTTTTCTTGCCGCCAAGGTACCAGGTCTTTCAGAATAACTGAAGGTAAAAGCGAAATCGTAACCCACATAATCCATCATGGTCAGTGTTTCCTGATGCTCTTCTTCGGTTTCGGTACAGAAACCTGCAATGATATCAGAAGAGATGGCGCAATCAGGAATGATATTTCTGATGGCATCTACCCGGTTGATGTACCATTCACGTGTATAAGTACGGTTCATCAGGTCCAGGACCCTGCTGCTTCCGGATTGAACCGGCAGGTGGATATAATTGCAAATATTATCGTATTTGGCAATCGTGTATAAAACTTCGTCGGTAATATCTTTAGGATGTGAGGTAGAGAACCGGATCCGGAGTTCCGGACTGATTAAGGCTACTTTTTCGAGCAGTTGCGCAAAGTTGACTTCAATTTCAGCAGTTTCTTCTGCATCTGCACCTTTCCATTTATAAGAGTCAACATTTTGCCCCAGTAAGGTCACTTCTTTATAGCCCTTGTCAAACAAATCCTGTGCTTCAGCTAAAATAGAATGCGGGTCCCTGCTGCGTTCTCTTCCGCGGGTAAAAGGAACCACGCAAAAAGAGCACATATTGTCACAACCCCGCATAATCGAAATAAATGCAGTAATGCCATTTCCATTTAAACGTACCGGGCTGATGTCTGCATAAGTTTCTTCCCTTGACAGAAGGACATTGATGGCTTTTTGTCCGTCTTCTACCTGACCAATCAGTTGTGGAAGATCACGGTAAGCATCAGGTCCAACCACAACGTCCACCAGTTTCTCCTCTTCTAAGAATTTCGATTTCAGGCGTTCGGCCATACAGCCGAGTACACCGACGATGAGTTTTGGATTGCGGCGTTTTTCGGCGCCGAACTGAGAAAGACGGTTTCTGACCCGTTGTTCGGCATTCTCTCTGATGGAACAGGTATTGATGAATACCACATCAGCTTCTTTATAATCTCCGGTGGTTTCAAAACCCTGATCAAGCAAGATAGACGCTACGATTTCGCTGTCTGCAAAATTCATCTGGCAACCATAACTTTCGATATAGAGCTTTCTGCCGTTGCGCTTTGCGGGTGCATCTATTATTAAAGCCTCACCCTGGCGTCCTTCATCGTGTGTCTTATCTGCTAGCTGTAAATCAATCATATATAGTTACTCTTTATTGGGACTTCAAAAATACATAAATAATTTCGTAAATGACAAAGTGGCAGAGATATTGTATAGATTCTGTTTCTAGATCTGATGCTTATGGCCAAACAACAAAAAATGTCTGCGATATGGAAATGGATCATGGTTTCCTTTCTGTCCCTGTTTCTGCTTATCGGAGCAGCTGTTCTTTATTTTAGCGTTAAATGGAAACCACGTATTACTAAAAGGATCAAGACGGAAGTATACAACGGGTCACATCATTTATATAAAATAGATTTTAAGGACATTCATTTAAACATACTTCTTGGAAATGTAACGCTGGATACCCTTACGCTGATACCGGATACCGCTGAATTTCATTTGCTAAGAGATCGCGGTCTGGCGCCTTCAAACATCTTCCAGGTGAAATTGGCTCACCTCAGGCTTTCGGGAATATCCGTGCTGAAAGCTTATTTTAAAAAGAAGATCGATATTTCAAGGATCCTTCTGGATCAGCCGTCGGTGCATATGATCCATAATGATGTGGCCAGGAAGAAAAAAGAAGAAGGGCCTTCTTTGTTTGAGATGCTTTCAGGAACATTTAAATCTGTGCATGTAGGGCAAATTAAGATGAACAATGCGGATATAGACTATATCAGCGGAACCAGTTGGGAGAAACTGCATCAGATCAGACATTTCAATCTTAGGGTAGAGGACTTGTTGCTGGATTCTGCGTCCAGGCATGATTCAACCCGGTTTTATTATGCAAAAGATGTTGCATTTGAGCTGTTTGGTTACAGTGCACTCAGTAAGGACAAGATGTATACCATGAAGGTAGATACGCTTCGGGGCTCCGCTACAAGTGGAACGTTGAAAATCAAGGGACTTAAAATGGTTCCGATGTACGGAGAACTCGAGTTTACACGGAAATATAAAGTCCAGAAAGACCGTTATAATCTGGACTTTTCTGCCCTGGATTTTAAAGGGCTCAATTTTACCCGGCTGGACGACGAAGGCCGGCTCCATGCCAGTTCTCTCCAGGTGGGACCAGGAAAGGCTGCAATCTTTATGAACCGGGAACTCCCGCCCCCTTCTTTTGATAAAGGAAGGAATTATCCGCACATTGCCCTTCAACGTTTGCCTCTGCAATTGCTGATGGATACCATACAGCTGCATCATATAGATGTGGCCTATACGGAATACAATCCTATTTCAAAACAAAAAGGAACTGTTGAACTGAACCATTTGCACGGACAACTGCTGAACATCACCAATGATACCTTGCAATTGCCTAAGAAGAGTCATGCCTATGCTGATCTGCGGACAAGGGTGATGAAAGCAGCCGACTTGCATGTGAAAATTGATTTTAATCTTCAGGATAAAAATGGCGCTTTTCACTATTCCGGTAATATAGGCCCGATGGATATGGTTGCGCTCAATCCTTTGGCCAAATCGCTTGGACTGGTTAAAATTGAACAAGGGAAAGTGCAGAAGGCTGATTTTGATATTCAGGCCAATCTTCAGGGTTCAAAGGGAACGATGCACTTTTATTACAAAGACCTTAAAGTTGCTATACTTAAAGAAGGAGAAGATGGTGCACCGGCGAAGAAAAAGGGATTTTTATCCTTTCTGGCCAATAAACTGGTGATTATTGATGCCAATCCCTCCGAAGGTAAAGCCCCGCGGACCGCAAATATTGTTTTTCAGCGCAGTCCGGCAGCTTCTTTTTTTAATTTGCTCTGGAAAGGTGTTTTTGTAGGCATGCGGGAGACTATAGGTATTGGGATGGTGGAAGTCAAAAGTCCGGAGAAAGCCTATGAAAAGGTAAAAGATAAAAAGAAACAACGGCTGGAAAAGAAAACAAAAGGCTAGAGAGCAGACATACTCTGTATGGATAAAATTGTATCTTAGAAAAGATATTTGCCTTAACAAATGCCAGATCAGATCACGAAAAAGTTCAATAGCGTTAAATGGATGGCCCTGGCAGCACTGGTTGTCTTTCTGGTTTTTGGAACGGGATTTATATATTTTAAACTCCGCATTAAACCCCTTATTGAACAGGAACTCCGTGAACTTGTGCCTCGTTCAACCGAAGGGCTGTACCATCTTGATTTTACAGGTTTAAGCATCAATCTTCTGACGGCTAATGCGAGTCTTTCCAATGTAAAGCTAACTCCGGATCCAGTGGTATTGGAAAAGCTGAGGCTTTTAAAAAAAGCACCCAATAATGTTTATTATATAGAGCTCCGGAAATTGTCTGTACTGAATTTTCATTTGTTCCGGATGTTCAAATACAAAAGGCTGAATATAGATGAGATAGAAATCAACCGGCCAACGATCACCATGGTGAACCGCCAGATGGATTATAATGAAAACAGGGCTCCCCGCCCTTTGAAGTCTCCCTATGAATATATCTCGAAAGTGCTGAAAGAACTGAGTGTAGATACGGTGAATTTCCGTGAAGCTGCTTTCAAATATGTGGATAACAACAAGGTAAAGCCTGTGGTAGATTCCATTGCCAACCTGAATGTTACCCTTGCAGACTGGCTGATTGATAAGGACTCTGCAAAAGATACCACCAGGATGTACCTGCTTAAAGACATTTTACTGAACCTGGATGATTATTCCTATGCCACCCCCGACAGTCTCTACAGCATTCACCTTTCGGAAATGAATTTTAAGGCTTCGACAGGATTACTCCATGTAGATAAATTTGAGCTGCTGCCCAGGTATAGTGAAATGGAATTTGGCCAGAAGGCAGGTTATGCCAAAGACAGATACAGTATCCGGATGAACGATCTTCAGCTGACCGGGATTAATTTGCCCTTGTATATCAAGAAGCAGGAGCTGTTTGCCAGGCAAATGAGTATTGGCGACGGTGCAGTTTCTGTGTTTAATAACAATGAACTGGAAAAGCCAAAGGAGCCTAAAATGGGAAAATACCCGCACCAGCTTTTGCAGAAAGTAGGCAGTAAGATCACGATCCGGAAACTGGACCTGTACCACCTTAATATCGCTTACGCGGAGTTTGACCGGAACAGCAAGCAAAAAGGAAAGATCACCTTCGAAAATACTTCAGGAACCATCACCAACATTACCAATGCCCCGGCCGAAAAGCAAAAGAACAAATTTATGGTTGCAGACCTGACTACTTATATGATGGGACAGGGAAAATTAAATACAAAATTCAGCTTTGATTTGCTGGCAGAAGATGGCGCCTTTGCTTATTCTGGCCTTCTTCACGGATTGAATGGTCCGGCAATGAATGCTGTAACCAAACCCCTGGGTATGGTACATATCAAAAGTGGGGTAGTTGATGAACTGAGTTTTGATCTGAAGGCAAACGAATATGGTGCATCTGGCAATATGGTTTTTAAATACCATGACCTGGCCATAGCCGTTCTGAAAAGGGAAGCTGGGACGGCCTGGTTGATCCGGCAGGGTTTTCTTTCCTTTCTGGCCAACAATCTGATCATTAATCCGCAGAATCCAAGTAAAGAGGGAGTACTGAGTAAAGCCGTCATTAACTATAAACGTGCACCTGACCGCTCTTTCTTTAACCTGATCTGGAAATCACTGTTCCAGGGTATCAAATATAGTGTTGGTGTAACCCCACAAAA
This sequence comes from Pedobacter sp., assembly GCF_035566355.1. Taxonomy (GTDB): domain Bacteria; phylum Bacteroidota; class Bacteroidia; order Sphingobacteriales; family Sphingobacteriaceae; genus Pedobacter. Next base: position 8,700 of record NZ_DATMRL010000385.1, on the reverse strand, counting down.
AGAGGCGCAAATCAAGGCTCAGGTTGCCCGGTTTGAAAAAATGAAAACCGAAAGAGACAAACGCAGGGCAAACCGCCAGAAAAGAAGGGCGCAACGTCAACAGAAGCATAAATGAAAAGGGCTGCAACATGCAGCCCTTTTCTGTAGAATAGGATTATAACAATTCAGCCGGGACTGGTTTGTTGAGCAAATTCGTGTAATAAAACCGAATCCTTTCAGAAAGATCATGGGCTGATTTTATTCCGCCCCAGCCGTGCCTTCCACCAGGATAGATCATCAGTTCAAAATGTTTGTTTAAATTTTCCAGCTTATCGATCAGCTGTATGGTGTTTTGCATATGTACATTATCGTCCATATCCCCATGCATAATCCTCAGCAATCCCTTGTAACGGTCGGCATAAGTCAGTACCGACGCATTCTTATATCCTTCCGGATTTTCCTGTGGCATATCCATAAAACGTTCCGTATAATGGCTATCGTATAGCTCCCAGCTGGTTACAGGAGCACCAGCATATCCATAATCAAAAACATCTGCTCCATAAGTTAAAGCCATGCAGGTCATATACCCTCCATAGCTGTGTCCGGTAATGAGGAGCTTATTCTGGTTTACCCAAGGCTGGGCCTTTAACCACCTGCCTGCGGTCATATAGTCTTTCATTTCCCATTTGCCAAGGTTGCGGTGCATCAGAGCAACACCTTCTTTTCCAAACTGACCGGAAGCCCGGTGGTCAACCGAAATTTGTACGATACCCTCATTTGCCCACCATTGATTGGCCGTTCCTTTCCAGGTATTGGTTACGGTTCCTGCATTCGGACCACCATACATACTGAAAATAACCGGATAACGTTTGGCTTTATCGAAATCCGTTGGGTAAGTGATCACTGCTGGTAAAAGGTAACCATCATCTGTAGGAATGGTGATCATCTCTGTTTTACCAAAAGCATATTGGCCAAAGTCTGCTGATTTGCTGTCTCCCAATTCTTTCAGGATCTTTCCATTATTGTCCAGCAAGGCTCTTTTTGGTGGGGTAGAAACATTGGAATAGGTGGTTATAAATTTATCGCCAGAAGGGGAAAGATCTACCTGATGGGTATAATCGCCAAAAGTTAGTCGTTTCAGATTTTTACCATTATAGTCAACGCGGTACAAATCTGTACGCGTAGAAGCTTCCTTGCGTGCCATAAAGTAGATCACCTTGTGCTGTTCATCTGCTTTGAGCAAACGGGTCACCTGCCATTTTCCGGTGGTGATTGGATTGACCAGCTTGCCGGCCAGGGTATACAGGTAAAAATGCGCCCAGCCGGTTTTGTCACTTTTCAAGATATAATGCTTATTGTCTTTCAGGTATTCAATACGGCCATCATAATCCAGGTCAATCCAGGAACTTTGTTTTTCATCATAAATCTCTTTCTTTGACCCGGTTAAAGGGTCAACACTATAGAATTTCAGGTTATCCTGACCGCGGTTAAGCCATTGAACCATCATGTTCCTGCTGTCAAAGCTCCAATATGGTGTGCCAAAATACTGATCGTCTTTTTCATTGAAATCTGCCCAGACCACTTTTCCGCCCGCTGAGGGTACAAAGCCAATCCTCACTTCAGGATTGGGATCGCCCGCTTTAGGGTACCTGGTTTTCTCCGTATAGCCGTGCTGGCCGGTAGATCCATTGATTGGAAACATAGGAACTTTGGTGTCATCGAAACGCATAAAAGCCAGATGTTTGCTGTCTGGCGACCACCAGAAAGCTTTGTATTTTGTAGGGCGGCCTAAAATTTCCTCAAAATAGACCCAGGAAGAATAACCATTGTAAATGACATCGGTAGCATCAGTGGTATAACGGATCTCTTTTCCGGTGGCAACTTCTACCGCATAGAGGTCATTGTTACGGGTAAATGCCATGTATTTTCCGTCCGGAGATAAGGTAGGATTCTTGTCGCCTTCTTTAACCGGGGCCTCCTCCTTCTGTTTGGCCGGGAGGCTATACACCGCATGCGCTCCGGTTTTTACATCAACCGTTTCAAATTTCCCGGCCTTCGTATTGTATTCAATAAAATGCTGGTCATCGCTCCAGCCAGAAAGATAAGGTAAAGAAGTGCTTAGAGATGGCTGGCCGCCAAAAATTTGCTGTTTGCTGAGCCTTTTCAGTTGTGCATGTCCGGAAAAGTTGAATGCGCAAACTATAGCTAAACTGCAGAGTAGAATTCTTTTCATTTTTGTAAGGTGTGTTTGAAATGTTGAAATTAGTAAAGAAGAACGAAGGGAAGAAATTGTCTGACAGATGTTACCAATTTAAGCGCATAAAGAAGGCGCCTGTGGTTCTCAGGCGCCTCAAAGAAAATCATCATGCAGAAAAAACATGACGTAAATTTTAAACCGGGCTTACAATACCCAGTTCCAGCCAAACTCATCCGGGGCAAGGCCGTAGCGGATATCATTCAGGGTTTTTGCAATACCGGCAGAAACCGTACGGGTAGAAGGATCAGTTAAAGTATATAGTTTACCTTCGTAGCTGATTTCTCCGATTGGTGTTACCGTTGCCGCAGTACCAGCAGCAAAAGCATCCGTTAAGCGGCCGCTCTCAATACCTGCAATCACTTCCTTAACGCTTACCCGTCTTTCTTCTACTTCAACACCTGCTTTATGGGCAAGTTGAATGATCGTATCTCTGGTCACCCCATCCAATACAGTGTTTCTTACAGAAGGTGTAACCAGTTTGCCGTCAATCACAAAAAGCAGATTGGCTGTACCAGCCTCTTCAATAAACTCGTGTGAAACTGCATCTGTCCAGATCAGCTGATCAAAGCCTTCTTTTAAAGCTTCCGCAAAAGGATATAAAGAACGGGCATAATTACCGGCAGTTTTGGCAAAACCAACACCACCCTCATCGGCACGTGTATATTCAGTTTCTATTTTAACTTTCAGGGCTTTGCTGTAATATGGGCCTGTTGGTGTGGTTAGCACAGCAAAAATATATTTGTCTGAAGCACGGACACCTAAATAAGGGTCTGTAGCAAACATCACCGGACGAAGGTACAGGGAATAACCATCCTGGTTAGGAACCCAGGCCTCATCTGTTTTAATCAGGGCTGCAATACCCTGCATAAAGACTTCTTCAGGAATGGTCGGCATAGACATCCGGACCGCTGATTTGTTGAAGCGCTCAAAATTCTTGTCTGCTCTGAAAACACTGATCTTACCATCCGCCTGGCGGTAAGCTTTCATGCCTTCAAAAATAGCCTGTCCATAGTGTAGGGCAGAAATCGCCGGGCTCATTGGGATCGGACCGTAAGGTAGGACCTGCAGGTTCGTCCATTCGCCATTATCGTATTCTGCGATAAACATGTGATCAGTAAAAACCTTGCCAAAAGGCAGGTTTGTTAAGTCAGTCCCAGCTAATCTGGACTGCGTAGCTTTAGTGGTTTTAATGTTTAAAGTCTCTGTCACTGCCGTATATTCTAAAAATTCAATCAAAAGTAGTTAAAAAAACCTATTCCGCACTGGTTTAATTTCAGATTAAATGGTGTGTTTCTTACACTAAGAGCCCTGAAAACCCATACTTTAGTCTTTAATACAATACCCTGAATTTAATGGTCTGTTCAATTTTTTTAAGCGCTTTAAAAAGGGCTTTATCATATTGGGCATTAATGTCTGTGATCACATAACCAATCGTCGGATTGGTCATCAGGAACTGTCCCACGATATTGATGTCATGTTTGGCAAAAATGGTATTGATCTTCGCCATAATTCCAGGAATATTATGATGAATATGGATCAGCCTGTGTGATTTCTCTATCCTTGGCAACTGCAGGTTCGGGAAATTATGACTCATATAGGTGGTGCCGGTATTCATAAAGTCGATCATCCGCTTAGGGATAAAATTCTGGTTGCGCGGATTGTGTTTCGGGTCATCAAAAACCACGATGCCCATCTCCGTACAAGTTTGAAGTTCCAGTCTTTTGGCATTACCCAGGTAGCCAATGGTTTTAAGTTTAACAGCTCTTTTTAAAGTCTCGGGTTCAACATGCTCGCCATCAGCCAGGAGCAGCATATGTACATCAGCAACATATTTTTCCTCAAAAGTTTCTTTGTGACGTATGGAAAAACCATCTTTTTTTAGCAGATCAATGCTCTCCGGTGTTGCATCACCGATCACCAGGCATAAGATTCTGTTTTTAGGATAAGAAATGGCCCTTGGTAAGTTGTTTACATACAGAAATTCATCGAAACTTGGTGTAATGTGGTCGGCTTTTTTAACAATGCTCTCCCTGGCAATATTCTCTGTAAATGCATAGAATTTTTTGATCAGCCCGCTCTCCCGGAGCTGGAAATCAGAATAGCCATCCCCAATGCCATACAGATCACCTTCCAGGTTCAGGTGCTGCATCAGTTTCACTTTACCACCTTCCTCACTTAAAGGATTGGCATGATCGTAATCGATAATCTTGCCATCACCAGTGGTTACAAAAGTATTGGCATAAATATTTTCCTTCTTGATGTGGTACTGGCTCACTACAGGCGTAATAAATTCTTTAAATCCTCCTGAAACAATGAGTACTTCGTCAGCATGTTTCTTGAAAAATTCTGCATTACGGGAAAAAGAACTGGAAACCTTTTTCTTCAGGTGTTTGATCAGCTGCTTCAGGTGGGTTTCGTCTGCTTCCAGTAATTTTACACGCTGTGCCAGGCTCTCCCCGAAAGAGAGCTTTCCTTCCATAGCCAGATTGGTGTAGTCTTCAATCTTTTTATAGATCAATTCTCTGTCCGGATGTTTTTTAAGGGAAATGCGAGCAAGTTCATCCAAGGCCTCCACCTGGGTAAAAGTACTGTCGAAATCAATAATGTAGTAGTTCTTTTGATTCATGTCAATTTTAATTTTTAACCCTGTTTAGCAGGGCGGTGCAGGTTTCTGCAATACTAAGTTCTAGTGGTCTGAACTCTATACCTATGGTTTTTTTAATTTTATCGTTGCTGTACAGGCTCTCGTTCAGACTGCTTCTGGCGGCATCGCTGGTTAATGCGGCAGGTTTGCCGGTAAAGATAGAAATGAATTTTGCGGCCCTCCAGGCCAGGCCAAGCATCCAGGCCCTGGCCTCTTTGGCGGGCGCTTTAACGCCAAAACCTCTGGCAATGGAACTGAACAATGTCTGGTAGTTGTAATTCTCGGAAGAGAGAATAAACCGGTCATCGCTTTTTCCGCTGTTCATTAAGGCGATCATCGCACTGGCAACATCGCGTACATCGACCAGGCCGGTAGCCCCTTTGGTGTAATAGGATAATCCTTCTTTGACCAGTTTGAATATAGCCCCGCTCCCCTCAAAGCCAGCATTTGCGCCAATAATCACAGAAGGGTTTACAATCACGGCGTCCAGGCCTTCGGCAATTCCCCGCCAAACTTCCATTTCTCCTTCATATTTGGAAATGGCATAAGCATGCACATGGGCATCATAGACCCAATAGTCGTCTTCTGTAATGAGTGTCATGCCTTTTTTAGGATTGCCCAGGGCGGCCACTGAACTTACATGAAGCAACCGTATGCCTTTTTCCTGGCATAGATTAACCACATTACTGGTGCCTTCAATATTTATTCTGAGCAGCTGTTCCTTGTCTTTTGGGTTGAAAGAGACCATTGCCGCACAATGATAAACCTGCGTAATATCTTCAAAGGCCTCCTCCAGTGTTGCCAGGTCATTAATGTCGGCAACGACCCACTCAATTAAGGGTTCAGTAACGAGTAATTCAGGAATTAAAGAGGTCGTTCTTTTCAGTGCACGCAGCCTGATGCCCTCACGGGTGAGCTGTTGGATCAGTTCTGCTCCTAAAAATCCAGTAGCGCCGGTAACCAGTATCATTTCATTTCTTTTAGGATGTTCCGGGTATGTTTAAAATTTATTTAAACGTACTCTTATTAATATATGCTCTCAAAAATAGATATTTGATGCCATAGATTATATTACTTTATGTCCTTATCCGATTTTTTTTCTCCTTTAAGCCTTGATAAAATCACGCCTAAACAGGGATTTTATACCAGTCAGCTGGGATTAAAGGCCAGTTTTTACACTGATGAATTTCCTGAGCTGGAAGAAAATAGCTACGATATTGCCATTATAGGTGTACTGGATGACCGGGCTGCGGTAAACAACAATGGTTGTGCACTTGGCCCGGATTATTTCAGGGCACAATTCTATTTGCTCCATGAAGGCGATTTTACCACTAAGATCGTAGACTTAGGCAACATTAAAGCCGGAGCCAGTATCTCTGACACTTATATCGCTGTCAAAATGGTGGTGGCTGAACTGATCAAACTTCATATTTTGCCCGTCATTATTGGTGGCGGACAAGACCTGACCTATGCACAATATATGGCTTATGAGGCCCTGGAACAAAAAGTAGATCTTGTGGTGGTCGATAACCGCTTTGACCTGGATGAAGATGATCATGACGGAATAGAAGCCCGCTCCGATACCTATCTCAACAAGATCTTCTTACATCAGCCAAATTACCTGTTCAACTTCAGTAATATAGGTTATCAGACTTATTTTGTGAACCAGGATAGCCTTAGGGTAATGAACAAGCTTTATTTTGATGTACACCGTTTAGGGGAATTCTCTGAAGACATCAGCCCGGCAGAACCCATCATCAGAAATGCCAATATGCTCAGCTTTGATCTTTCTGCCATCCGGTCTTCTGATGCAGGGGCCAACGCCAATGCGGGGCCAAATGGTTTCTATGGAGAGCAGGCCTGCAGGATCACCAGGTATGCTGGTATGAACGATAAACTCAGTTCGATCGGTTTCTATGAATTTAATCCCGCCTTTGACAATAACGGACAAAGTGCAATGTTGCTGGCACAAATGGTTTGGTATTTCGTAGATGGTTATTACAACCGGAAAAAAGATTTTCCTTTAACGCCCAAATCTCAGTACCTGATCTACAGAACCAGTCTGAATGAAGGACCAGGAGAAATGCTTTTTGTAAAAAGCAAGAAATCAGACCGCTGGTGGATGCAGGTTCCCTATCCGAGCGGGGTTTCTAAAAATGAACGGTACCACCTGATCCCATGCCGTTATGAAGATTACAATACCGCGGTAAATGGCGAAGTTCCTGACCTCTGGTGGCGTACCTATCAAAAGTTACTGTAATTTTTGTGTAGTGATTAACAGAAATTTGCAGACAATAATTAGCTTTGATTAACGTTTTAATAAATCGCAAACTATTATCATAAAAATAAACCCACAAATGAAAAAAACCATTTTATCTGCTGCCTTCTTATTGCCGTTAGCGGCTATGGCACAAGACGGATACACCATCAAAGGAAAAGTAGGTGCTCTGAATGCACCGGCTAAAGCGTATTTACAATACCGCACTGCAAAGGCCGTAGTGGTCGATTCTGCAGAATTAAAAAACGGTGTTTTTGAGTTCAAAGGAAAAGTAACCGCGCCAGCTGAGGCCCGTTTGATCCTGAAACACGATGCAAGCCCTGTAGATCAAAGAAAAGCAGGTGATGTACTTTCTTTCTATGTAGAAAACAAAGTGATCACTGTTAATGCGGCCGATTCTGTAAAAAAGGCTACTGTTAAAGGTTCTTTGGTGAACGATGACAATGCAAAATTAAAGGCTTTACTAAAGTCACCAAATGACAAGATGAACGCTTTGTCTGCCGAATATTATGCTAAAACAGCTGAGCAGCGTCAGGATCCTGCCTACAGAAAATCTATTGAAGAGCGTTCTGATGCTATAGAAAAAGAAATGGCACCGATCAATAAGAAATTCATTGCAGAAAACAGGAATTCTTACATTGCTTTGGTGGCTTTCAGAAACAGTATGGATCTGGACGCCGATGCAAAAGGTACAGAAGCAGATTTCAATAAATTCTCTGCTACAGTAAAAGCAACAGATTTAGGTAAAAGTATTTCTGAAGAGATCGAATCAGGTAAGAAAACGGCAGTAGGACAAATGGCAATGGATTTTACACAAAATGATGTGAATGACAAGCCCGTTAAATTGTCAGATTTCCGTGGAAAATATGTATTGGTTGATTTCTGGGCTTCATGGTGTGGACCATGCCGCGGAGAAAATCCAAACGTAGTAGCTGCTTACAATAAATTTAAAGATAAAAACTTCACTATTTTGGGCGTATCCCTGGATCAGCCGGGTAAAAAAGATGCCTGGTTGCAAGCTATCCAAAAAGATGGCCTGACCTGGACCCAGGTTTCAGATCTTCAGGGCTGGAACAATGCTGCATCTAAGATGTATGGTGTTCGTGGAATCCCTGCCAATTTCCTGATTGATCCTTCAGGTAAAATTGTTGCTAAAAACGTTAGAGGAGAAGAATTGCATAAGAAACTGGCCGACTTGCTGGGTTCTTCTAAATAAGTAAAATCATAAACTCAATAAAAAAAGCTATCTGATCCAGATAGCTTTTTTTATTTATACAGGTTTTACCGGACTGCCTGTCCAGGAGGTTCCCGGCGCCAGGACTTCTCCTTTCATGACCAGGGAGAGGGCCTCCAGCTTAACATCATTGCCAATCTCGCTGTCATATAGAATAATACTGCGCGCACCTATGCTTGTTCTTTCGCCTATTTTTACCGGACCGACTTTCATCACCCGGTCTTCAAATAAATGCGTCTGTGGTCCGCAATCTTCATTCAGTGCAGCATCATCCCCGATACTGACCATATCATATTCGGTCACATCGG
>NZ_DATMRL010000384.1:0-5238 GCF_035566355.1 Pedobacter sp. | reverse complement strand
TTTTATCATCAGGTGAACCATAAATACCACCCGGACCAGTAACATCAGTAAACTGTTTCCGTTCAATGATCTTCCAGGTATTTCCGTCCCAACTTGCTAAAACACCCTTTTCTTCCGTGTTATGAGGTACGTCGCCAATTTTTAAAATATCTTTGGTGAGTTTAAAAACCGCATCCTCACCATTATTGGCCACCACCAGAAGATTTTGCGCCGTATAGGCACCCTTACCATGCCACCCAGGCACGGGTTTCTCAAAAAGTTTCTTCACCGCAAGCGTATGTACATTTACTTCGTACACCTTGCCTTCCATATCGTAAAAATAGACCATATTGGCCGGATCAGTCAAATGACGTGCAGTGGCCGTCATCCTGCCCGGCATTACAGAAAACGGAATTACCCTTATTTTACCCTGCTCATCAATAAAATAATTACTGGTAATTAACTGCTTAGATTCTTTATGGATCATCCGGTTTGCAGGTGTACCACCTATGCTTTCCGGGTGAATGGTAACATGAAGCTGGTCATCAATGCTATAAAGCTTATCAGAACTTCCTTTGGGCATATGAGGCGAGTAGGTCACCATCCAAAGTTGACCAGCCCAGGGTGTAATGGCACCAATGCCATTTTCACCTCCATCACCATAACTTTTAGTTACATCCTTTTTTAGCCAGTTTTGCTTATCCCAGCTTTCGTTAAATGTTGCCAAATGCGGATAAACACCACTTATTTGCAAGGGCCGTGTTTGAGTATAAGCCAAATGAGTTGTAAAAATGGCTGTACTTAATAAAACGCTAAATTTTAATATCGGGTTTCTTTTCATGTGTGTAGTTTAAATGGCCGAAAAAAAATTCCGGCCATTAAGAATTAGTAATTCGGGTTCTGTGTTAACTTAGGGTTTAAGCGCACCTCCTGCACAGGAATGGGCCATAGGTACTGTTTCGTTTTATCAAAAGCCCTGTTGAACAATATTTTGACATCACTGCCAAATCCGGAATAATCAGCGATACCGTCTGCATCAATTGGTGTTACGCCGGGAAAAGGGAACTTTGCCCGGTTCTGATTAACCGGATCAGGCAAACCGATGATTGGCCTGGTCAATGCTTTCTCTGCCAGTTTCCACCGGATCAGGTCCATATAACGTAAGCCCTCAAAAGCAAACTCTACCCTGCGTTCCCTTCTTACTATCTTTTTCAAGTCCACAGTATTCAAGGTGGTAACCACTGGATAGGATGTGGTTTGATCCACTGTTACGCCATATGCTCTGGCTCTAATCCGGTTTACAGCATCCAAAACCGTGGCATCAGCTTCTCCTAATTCTATTTTTGCTTCGGCATAGGTGATCAGTATTTCTGCATAGCGGATAATAATAGCATCATTGTCTTCAACATGCATATCAGACCAGCTCTGCTCTATTCCTTTCTTGAATACAAAACCGGTGAAACTGGCAAATGGTGCCACAGAACGCGTATCATTATTCGTAACCTTTCTACCCAGCTTCGAACTCCATACCTGCGTGGAGTCTGGATGAGGCGTATAATTATAGCCCAGCCAATAGGTATTGAAAGGCACTACGGTTGCTGCCAAACGTGGATCCCGGTTGGTAAAGGGATTTAAAGGATTATATAAAGAAGATTCGTTGATCGGTTTTCCATCTGTGCACTCAAAAGCGTCCACCAACTCTCTGGTCGGCATTGTTGCCCCAAATCCACCTGCATTTCTGGTCAGCATATCATCTGGTACACCAGAAACTTTTTGCGTCTGGTCACGCGGAATACTGAAAATAATCTCCGTACTTAATTCTCCCGCTTTTTGAAAAAGAGATGCGTAAGAAGCATTCAAAGTATACGAGCCTGCACCTGTTAATTGCATAACAGCTAAGGAAGCTTCTTTAGCTGTTGCCCAATCGTTCATGTACAATGCAGTTCTTGCCTTGAAGGCCAGTGCAGCACCTTTTGTTAGTCTTTTTACCGCTGTACCATAGCTTTGGGGTAAGTTTGAAGCTGCAAAATCAAATTCAGCCTTCAAAAAAGTGTAAATATCAGCTTTGGTCGTTTTGCTCACCTGATTTGCTTCAGCAAGGGGTAGAGTTTTAGTAATCAGGGGTACATCACCAAAATGGGAAATCAATTTAGCGTATTGAAAGGCCCTGATCAGCCGGGCTTCAGCTTCTAAACGGGTGATAACTGCAGCGGGTGTGCTTGCTGCTGCCTTATCTTTGTTTTCTAAAAATGCATTTACCCGTGCAATGGCCTTATAACTGTCGGTCCAGAAAGTGGCTACGTTGGCATCAGACGAATTTAAAGATCCCGCAATGACCGGATTAGATCCACCCCCGCCCCGATAATAACAGTTATCAGAAAAAAACTCTTCCCAGGAGCCGGTCGTCTCCTTTACCGGGCTCCAGAATACCAGTCTGTACAAATCATTTATGGCAAGTTCCAGCTGAACCTGGTTGGTATAAAAACTTTCGGTTGAAGGCGAATCAAGGACATTCAGGTCCAGTTTTTTACAGGATGCGGTAACGATCATCAACATCCACAGGGCTATTATAATATGTTTCATCTGTTTATCATTTAATCTTCTATCAATCTGTTAAAACCTCAGGTTTACCCCGGCCAGAAAAGTGGTTACAATTGGGTATGCAGCATTTCCTGATTCAGGATCTGAATATTTAGGAAATTTACTGCTGGTAAAAAGGTCGTTGGCTGCCAAATAAACCCTAAGTGAGCTGATCCCTATTTTGCTTAAAAGATCCTTCTTAAGGGTATAACCCAGTGTCACATTTTTTAGCCTGAAATAAGACCCGTCAATAAGCCAAAAATCTGATGTTGCATAATTGTTTCCACTTGAGGTGTTGGATAACCTTGGATATTTTGCTGACTGATTTTGTTCAGCGGTATTTGTTTTGCTGTAAAAATTGCCCTCCAGCAAGGCCGGAAAATTGCCGAATTGTTCTTGAAATGGCCGGACAATATCATTGTTTAAGCGGCTTAAGCGCTTGCCTACTCCTTGAAAGCTAAAATTGCAATCAAAACCTTTATAGCCCAGATTCACGTTTCCACCATATTGATAGCGGGGAAGGGAGCCACCTAAAAGAACCCTGTCATTGGCATTAATGATACCATTATGATCGATATCAATATACCGGATGTCTCCTGCAGTTACTGCCGAACTTGTTCTTGGTGTACCCGCAGCGTCGGCAGCAGTTTGATAAATTCCATTTGACAAATAGCCATACCATTCTCTAAACTGGCTACCCTCCATATTGACTTGCTGCCCATCTATTTCCTGCCTGGTACCTTTCATATCCAGGATCTTGGTTCTGGCATCTGACAGGTTAACACCTATACCATAGCTGAATTCATTGATTTTATCTTTCCAGTTTACAGCAATCTCCCAACCTTTCACATCCAAAGTGCCCGCATTCTGTTGAGGCCTTTCAAAACCGATAATTAACGGAATGTCCAGGGGCAATAAAATATCATCTGTTTTTTTCTGAAAGTAATCTCCAGTTAGGCTTAGCCTGTTGTTTAAAAATGCCGCATCAAGACCAATATCAGTGGAACGGGTAGTTTCCCAGGAAATATTCTTTACTGCATAAGTTACCTGGGCGCCGCCACTTAGTGGTACCAGAGATCCATTCTGATAAAATAAAGCTGTAGAAGGATCTATCGTAGCCTGATAAGGGTAGTAACTTTGACTTCCATCTACATTGGTGATCCTTTGATTACCAACGGACCCATAGGATCCCCTAAGCTTCAAATAATTTACCCAATGGACATCCTTCATAAAACTTTCTTCTGAGATTGCCCATCCTGCAGAAAAAGAGGGAAAAGTAGCCCCGCGATAGGCTTTACCAAAACGCGAGGATTGATCATAGCGCAGATTTACCTGTACATAATACCTGTTCAGGTAATCGTAGGTTAACCGGCCAAAAAGTGAATGCAGGCTTTCCTCGCTGGCACTTCCGGAATTGTCTCTCAGCAACTGCGATCCCTGGTTTAAATACGGAAAATCGGTCAATGAAAATCCATCTCTGGACGCACCCAGGTTTTCATTTGAAAAATAAATGCTTTCAAAACCCGCTGTTGCCGCAAAGTGATGCTTATCTGCAAAAGTTTTATTGTAATTGGCCAAAAACTGGCCATTTAGATTATAGGTTTCCGTACGGGTTTCTTTCAGCGTGGTCAAGGGCGTGTTGCTTGCCGAACTTGGTGTACCATCGGGATTGGTATAGGTAATTTTTTTAGAAAAAGCTTTGCTCTTATCAAAATCAAAAGTTGGCGCCACAAGTGCTGTTAATGTTAAATCTTTAATGGGCTTGTAGTTTAATGCCAGCCGGCCTTGCAATTGATTGGAGTTCGCTGTTTTCGTTCCACCCTGTTGTAATTGGGCTAAAGGGTTACGGCCGTCCTTCGCTATGGCATATGCACCGTTGGTATAGGTGGCAGCATAAACAGGAGGCATCAAACGAGCTTCATATATAGGTGTCTGCCCGCTAAAGGGATTGTCTACGGGAGATAATGCATTTACGCGCCTCAAGCCAAGATCTATATTGGCAGTAAGCTTTGAAGTGATTTCTATATCATTATTCACCCTAAACTGACAGCGTTCATAGCTAAAATTATCATAAAAAGCCCCTACCTTCTGATAACCTAATGATGCTTTCGTTTTTATACTTTTTGAACCTGCAGTAAAAACCAGATCATGCTGTTGACGCGGAGCATACTGATGAGACATAATCAAATCCTGCCAGTTGGTATTTGCAAAGGGAAATTTATCTGGATTGGCAGCCCTGTTGGCTTCGAAATTAACAATATAGTCATTGGCATAGGGCCCGGTTGCCGCACCATCATTAACCGCCTGCTCATTAAATAACCGCATGTAAGTTGGTGCATCTGCGTATTTAGGCAATGCTGTCGGTTTTTGCAAGGCATATTCGAAATTATACTCCAGACTGGATTTCCCTTCTGTACCTCTTTTAGTGGTAATCAAAATTACGCCGGCAGCACCTCTTGAACCGTAAATAGCAGCAGAAGCGGCATCTTTCAACACCGTAAGCGTCTGTATATCATTTGGATTAACCAAATCCATACTGCTTACCGGGATGCCATCTACCACAACCAATGGTGAATTGGTATTTAGTGAAGTAACTCCCCTGATCTGGACAGTGGCTCCGGCCCCCGGTGCTGCACTGCTACGCGTAACGGAAACCCCTGGAATTGCCCCTTGCAGAGC
>NZ_DATMRL010000383.1:0-9084 GCF_035566355.1 Pedobacter sp. | reverse complement strand
CGGCAGAAAAAGAAACTCTTTAAGAAAACAATTACCTTACTTTTCGTTTTCTTCATCATTTCCATCACCTTCTCTACCAGTTATATCGTTTCTCTTCACAACACTAAAAATACCTTAATGATGCTGTTGGTCGGCATTGTAACGGTGAGCATTTTCTTTTTGCTGGAGCTCTGGGAAGTGATTGGTTTTTCGGTCTATATCATTGTGCTTTTTATCATAAGCATCAGTATTTCATCTTTAAATATTCAGGAAAAGATATTCAATGTCATTGTCTCCATTGTCCTTGCCTTTGTACTCTTTGGCTTTTCCCGTTACAGTTATTACTTCAAATCCCAGCATTTTTTCCAGGTTAAACAGCTGGAAGAAAAGAACCGGGAGGTAGAACAACTCAACCGCCAGAAGGGCGAAATACTTGGCTTTGTGGCGCATGACCTGCGCAATCCTTTAAGCAACATTGAAGCGTTAAGCACGATGATGCTGATGGAGGAAGAAGTTCAGAAAAGCGTAAAGGAAGAAGTCGAAATGGTCCTTGATTCCGCCAATCAGGCAAAAACCATTATCAACGATTTACTGGAGGTTATCCAGGAAAGCAATACCAACACCTTGCTACCGAGGGAAGAAATCAATCTCTCTTCTTTCCTGGACCAGATTGTAAAAACCTGGCAAATGAACCTTAGCAGCGAGCGGAAAATCAATTTACAGACTGAGAAAGCGCCGGTTTACGCCATGGTCAATCCTTCAAAATTTTTGAGGGTCATCGACAATCTGATCGGAAATGCTTTAAAGTTTTCCCCTTACCATGCACCGATTCATGTTTCGCTGGAAACAGAAGATGCACAGGCAATGATCACCGTGAGAGATTTTGGCATTGGGATACCACCGGAATTACTTGATAAATTATTTGACCAGTTTTCCAAAGCCGGGCGATCGGGTCTGCGTGGAGAAAAGTCTATTGGCCTTGGGCTCCACATCTGCAAGCAAATCATTGAACAGCATCAGGGCGACATCCTGGTCAACAGCACAGAAAATAAAGGCAGCAGTTTTATCGTCCGTATTCCTCTCCTTGCTTAATTCAAATTAAATCTATCGTTTTTAATGTTCGCTACCTTTGAGGTGAGTACAAGATTTACAATCATAATACCAATAAAAATAGCCAGGCATACTTGTGCAGTAGAATACAATTTACTCCCCGAAACGATAGACTCCGACTCCCGGATCAATTCCTCCCCCGCATCTGTCTGTATCCGGCTCAGCTCAGATAATTTTTCTGAAATATTGTTATAGGCTGTTTTCCCCGAGGCTTCAAATAGATGGCGTCCTTCTGCCAGCGTATGTATTTCTGCCATCGTGATGATATTGTTTTCTATAAGGATTCCATCACGGAGCTTTGTTTTAAGATCAGCCAATTGGCTCTTTTCTTTTTTTATTAGAAAAGTACCTTCATATTTATGTACCAGTGAGTCTATATTTTTATTATAACTGCCTAGTTTCTTTTTCAATTCGATGAAACTGATCTCTACTGTCCGTTCCGGGTTTAAAGCCTCCTCCAGTAAATATCTCTTTGCATAGACATTCTCTGCCAGGAAAAACAGATCTGTTGCCGGTATCAAACGGTCGTGATACATGGAGACAAAAGCATTGCTCATATTTTTGATGCTCTTGTCTTCGAGCATCCGTATCAACATGGTGGAGCACATAATGAAGAACAAAAATGCCGCAATCTTCATTTTTTGTTTAAAGGAAAAACCAAATATCATAAGCACATCTTTAAAGCCGGTTTTTAGTCTTCCGCCGGAGTTGTAAATAAGTTCTGGGCAAAATTTACTAAAAATAATTCTCTTTTTGCCCTGGTTACCGCAGTATACAGCCAGCGCAGGAAATCCATATCCACCATATCGTCGGTCAGATAACCCTGATCAACAAATACGGCATCCCATTGCCCCCCCTGGGCCTTGTGACAGGTCACCGCATAAGCGAATTTAATTTGCAAAGCATTATAATATGGATCTTCTTTAATCGCGGCGAACCTTTCTTTCTTTGTTTTTATGTGTTCATAATCTAAACTCACTCCCTCATACAGCTTTTTACTATCTTCATAAGAAAGATTTGGCGTTTCTCCGGTCAGGGTATCCAGAAGTACTTTACAGGTGATGGCACCCAGTTCCGGATAATCCAGAAACTCCATTTGCACCTCACTGAAACGAAGCCCATAGCGTTCTTCTTCGTTTCTGACCCTGGTGATCCTGGCCATATCGCCGTTAGCAATGAAAGATGCAGACTCATTTTCCCCGAGCCAGAAATAATTGTTGCGGACGACCATAATCTGATCTCCACCGGTCAGTTCTTCTTCACGGTACAACAGCCTTGCCCTGATCTGCTGGTTATACACATTGGCCGATTTATTAGACCTGCACACCACCAGACAGTTCTCTATATCGAACTTACTGTAGGCATACTCTAATCCTTCGACCAATTTTACCCCGGTCATCCTGAAAATATCTTTATAAGACTTGGTGATGAATTTGGGAAGTTCTATTTCCGGAACTTCACCAAGTTCTTCCTTTGCCGTATAATCGTTGATCAGCTTCCTGAGCATAGTGGCATTGGCCAATATACCCGATTTTTTTTCCTGCCGGACCACTTCTTTGAGTTCTACATGCACCACATCGAGCAAGAAGCTTTCGGCCAGATGAACGGGGTTCAATGCCGGGCTATCCAAACTCCCTACCGGCGGAAGCTGGGCAGTATCCCCTACAAATACAACGGCACAATTCTTTTGGTTATAGACAAACTCCATCAGATCTTTTAAAAAAGAAGAAGCATTTTGACTGTTCCATTCATCGGCGATCATGGAGGCTTCATCAACAATAAACAAGGTGTTTTCCGCCAGGTTTGGTGCTGGCTGAAAAGCCATATCCAGGGCCACTGCCGAGCGTTTACGGTAAATTTTTTTATGAATGGTCAGCGCCTTTTTTCCGGTATAATTGCTCATCACTTTTGCCGCCCTTCCCGTTGGTGCAAGCAATACAGACCTCAGTTTAAATTGAGGAAGCGCTTTAACCAGAGCGGCCACAGAAGTAGTTTTACCGGTTCCGGCATAGCCCTTTAATACAAAACATTTTTCATCCAGCCGCCCTGATAAAAACCCGGCCATCCTGCTACAAAAAATCAGTTGTTCTTCTGTTGGCGGAAAGGGATAAGCCTGGGCTATAATCGTCACTTTATCCATTTTACAAATATGCAATGGTGTTGTTATAGAAAAAAGAATTAATTTTGTTAAGATGAATATTAAAAACAGCCTCCTGCTTTTGGATCCTCAATTTGATCCCAACACGGCACCGGATTGTAATTTACTGATAAAAATTACAAACGACAGCTTTTCTTATGCAATTATAAATCAGGAAAGCCAGCACCTCAAAGCCATCTTTGACCAGCAGGAATGCCCTAATATTTCGCAGACCTTACACAGTAATTTAAAGAACGATCCCTATTTGCAACATCCTTTCAAAACGGTAAAAGTTTCCGTTGCAACAGATAATTCTATTGCCGTCCCACCGGAATTATACCAACAAAAAGACATTCCTTCTTACCTGAATTTTTTTAGCAAAAACCATCGTAAGCAAGTTTATATACAGGAAAACAAAGATTTTAACTTCACCTCTGTATTTGGCTTTCAGCCCGAATTTGAAGACAGTCTGAACAGTACATTTGAAAATCCGGTTAAATTTGAACTCACCACTCCTGTGCTGGCCCTTGCTGCTGGTCTTAGTGATGGCTTGTTTCTGGACTTCACGGCTCGTTCCTTTACCGTCATTTATGTAACCGGCTCAAAGCTGATTTTCAAGAACAGTTATGAGATTGAAGATGCTGAAGAATTCAACTACTATCTACTCTTGATTTTAACACAGCTGAACATCGCAAGGGAAGAAACCCCGGTTTACATCAGCGGAATTATTAATGAAGACGACAGCAGACATCAAATACTGCAAAAGTATTTTAAAAAGCTTTCCTTTAACTTTCCACAGAATAAAAATGTAGACTGCACCATCCTGGATGATATGCCTATTTACTATTACAGCAGTTTATTAGCCATCGACCTATGCGTATAATCGGCGGCAAGTTAAAAGGAATCCGGATGAATGCGCCGGAGCGTTTACCGGTAAGGCCAACAACGGATATGGCCAAAGAAGCCTTATTCAACATTTTGTACAACTTGTACGACTTTGAAGAATGCCATGTATTAGATTTATTTTGTGGCACCGGAAACATCAGTATTGAATTTGCCTCCAGAGGGATTCCTTCTATTACGGCGGTAGACAAACATTCTGGTTGTGTATACTGGGTCAAATCTGTGATTGAAAAATACGATCTCCCGGCTATTGATGTGGTCAAAGCTGATGTGTTCAAATTCCTTGATCAACATAAAAAAACCCACCAGATTATTTTTGCCGATCCTCCGTATAACTTACCAACCATACCCCTTATTCCTCAGCTGGTCATGAAGAACAATTTATTAGCAGACAATGGAGTGCTGATTGTTGAACACCCTTCCTTACTCAGGCTGGAAGGACAACCGGGATATACAGAAACCCGCAAATATGGCAACTCCTCCTTCAGTTTCTTTGAAAAGATAGATATCCTATGAAAATAGCTCTTTTTCCCGGGTCATTTGATCCGATTACCATCGCCCATGTAGATATTCTGAAACGAGCACTGCCCCTGTTTGACAAAATCATTGTGGGTATAGGCTTAAACAGCTCTAAACAAAATTACCTTTCTGCAGAAAAGCGGCAGGAAATTGTAAGTGCAGTATTTACAGACTACAACAATGTGGAAGTTCAGCTTTATGAAGGTCTTACGGTAGATTTCTGCAGGGAAATTAATGCACAATATATGGTTAGGGGCATTCGTTCAGTAGGAGATTTCGAATACGAAAGGGCCATTGCCCAGATCAACCAAACCATGATGCCCGAAATGGAGACCATCTTTATCCTGAGCAAACCCGAATATTCGGCTATAAGCTCCACCATAGTACGCGATATTCTGCGTAACCATGGTGATGTGCATAAATTTGTACCGGCAGCCGCAATAGCTTACCTGTAATTAAATAAGTTTTCCTGCTTTAAGGACATCAAAAATCAACAAATAAGTATTCTTAAAGATCGGATCCAGTTCATGTTTCCCAAACCAGCCGGCTTTGGTAATTCCTTCTTCTTTTTGAGGGACGAGCTTGGGCTGGCCTTTAACGGTCATCGCGTACCAGTTGGTTTTCTTAAGTACAACTTTACTGCCCAACTCATAAACATGATAGGTTTTACATAGTTTTTCTTTATTACTCTGAATTTTGACACCGCACTCCTCTTCTACTTCTCTTAGTGCAGCGGCTTTCATCTTTTCATTTTTTTCAACCTTTCCTTTTGGCAAATCCCATTTTTTATTCCTGAAAATAAATAAATAATCGCCTGCAGAATTCCTTACAAGTCCACCTGCCGCTTTAATCAGCTGACATTTACTTTTCAGATTTTGAAAAGCAGCTTTCGGATCATCGCTTAGCAGCAGGTATTGGTTCTTTGAACCTTTGCCTAATTTTTTATAAAATGTTAAAAAATCAAAAGACTGTGTATCAATTTGTTGAATATCTTCATTTTGTTCCGGAGCAACATCTGCGATAAACAAGGTGTTATCGTTAATATATATTCTGTATTTTTGAGCCATGTATAATAAAAGTGATATTGAATTAAAGGTAGCTGAATTTCTGTTACAAATTAAAGCAATAAAATTACAACCTGCTAATCCATTTACTTGGGCATCGGGTTGGAAATCTCCAATTTATTGCGATAATAGGATTACGCTTTCGCATCCATCAGTTAGAACATACATCAGACAAAAGCTTACACAGCTGATCCAGGAGGAGTTTGGCTCCGTTGATCTGATCGCTGGCGTGGCTACTGCTGGCATTCCTCAAGGTGTGCTGGTTGCCCAGGAACTTGGTCTGCCTTTCGCTTATGTAAGGTCAAAGGCAAAAGAACATGGTACGGGAAGTTTAATTGAAGGAGAGATTGTTGAAGGACAGCGGGTAGTTGTTGTAGAAGATCTGATTTCTACGGGTAAAAGCAGTTTGCAAGCTGTTGAGGCTTTAAGAAAGGCAGGCCTGTCTGTTGCTGGTCTGGTTTCCATCTTTACTTATGGCTTTGATCAGGCAGATGAAAATTTTAAAGAAGCAAAATGCAGGTATTCAAGTTTGTCTAATTATGATACTTTAATTAAATATGCTGCTGAGCATAGTTTTATTGGACAGAATGATGTGGACCTGCTGACCAAATGGCGTCGCGACCCTTCAGGATGGGGACAGGAACTTGAACAATTAACCTAATATATAATGACTGTTATTGAAAGCTCTGCGGAGATCAATTTGCCTGTAGAAAAAGTGTATTCTTTTTTAGCTGACCTGAACAACCATCAGCAGTTAATGCCGGAGAATATTTACAACTGGTCTTCTACAGAAGACGAAGCTAGTTTTACCATACAAAATATGGCTAAGCTTGCCATTAAAATTTCAAGCCGCATCCCTAACCAGGAACTGATTGCAGTTCCTTCAGAAAAGGCTCCTTTTGATGTTGAATTAAAATGGACGGTAGCGGATAATGGCCATGGTGGTACTACAGCAACACATATTATTTCTGCTGATTTAAACATGATGATGAAGATGCTGGCCTCAGGACCATTGAAAAAACTAGCTGACCACCAGACAGAAAAGTTAGCGGAAATCTTAGGATAAGAACATATTAAAAAAATTAACAGGCCTGTTGATCTTCAAGATTGTCAGGCCTTCATTTTTTTCATCACCCAGTAAAACCCCATTGCGGTGAACAACAATACAGCTCCGGTCCCCCACCATAAAGTTTCAAAACCAAATGCTGCCGCAATCCTGGTTCCGATAAAGGGAGAAAATACGTGAGCAGCAGATACAGAAAGGGCGTTGATCCCCATATAGGCACCCCTGGTTTTCAAAGAGGATCGTTTTAACGTAACGGTGGCCATAAATGGCATAGCCAGTATCTCGGCCAGGCAAAGTACAAACATTGCAGTATACAATACCCAGATACCGGAAGCCAGGTTAAGAATAATAAAAGAAAGGGCACACATCAATGTACCATTGACGATAATAGCCATAGAAGACATTCTTTTTTCGGCAATATGAACCAGCAACATCTCCAGGGAAAAGACCACTACCCCGCTAAAGGCCAGGATCACGCCAATATCTGCTTCGGTCATTTTATAGACTTCCCTGTAGTATAAAGGCAAAGTACTGAGCAACTGGAAAAAGCAGATGGTAAAAATACAGCAAAACAGACTAAACAGCATAAATGGCAGATCCTGGTAAGGGGATAATTTTTTTTCGTTCCCTCCTGCATCAGCTGCCACCTCTTTAGGTTGTTCCTTTTTCTCGTTTCCTCTCCTTTTTCTAAAGTAAATAAAAAAGAGTACGGCCGATAAAAATGCAGCAACGGCATTGCCATAAAACAGAAATGTATAAGATACCGCTGCGAGGAAACCACCTAAAGCAGGACCAATAGAAAAACCAAGATTCATAGCCATTCTGTTCAGCGAAAATGACCGGATCACGTTATCGGGTTTAGAATAATAGGCAATGGAAACTGAGTTTGCAGGCCGGAAGGTCTCCGATATAATACTTAATACGAAGACACCTAAAGCCAGTTTGAATACGGTGTTTAATTCCGGAAGCAAAAAGAACATCGGCACCGTAAAGATTAAACTGAACAGCTGCACTTTAAAATGGCCCGCTTTATCGGTAAGCCATCCGCCAAGGAAAGAGCCCGCTACAGCACCGATGCCAAAACAACTCAAAACGGTACCGGTATCTTCCAGGGAAAAACTAAGGTGGTTAATCATGTATACGCCAAGAAAAGGGATCACCATTGCCCCACTCCTGTTGATGAGCATCACCAGGGCCAGCATCCATGCAGGTGTAGACAAACCCCGGTAAGCATCTAAATATAAACGTATAAATTCCTTCATAAATCCCTTCTTTTAACTACCCGCCTACGGTGACTGCAGCGGAACAAATTTAGAAAGATTTGAAAGCCCGGGAGAGAAAAAACCCTACTCACAGATCTAACAAGACATTTTTTCAGTACAAAACGCTAAAAATCAGCAATTTAGACAGTAATAAAACAAATTTACAGACAAAATTTCCGATCTGATATCAAACAACAATATGGCATTTTGTTTGTTTATCACTTGCTATGAACTTCAACAACTTTACTATAAAAGCCCAGGAAGCAATTCAACAGGCTTCCGAAATAGCTCAAGGCAATCAGCAACAGGCTATTGAAACAGCTCACCTGCTTAAGGGTTTGCTGAATGTTGATGAAAATGTGGTTTCTTATGTGCTCAAGAAGCTCAATGTGAATATTAACCTGCTCAACCAGCACCTGGATGCGCAGATCGCTAAATTTCCCAAGGTAAGTGGCAGCAACGTTTACTTATCTTCCGGTTCTAATTCAGCATTGCAAAAAGCGCAGTCTTATTTGAAAGAATTCAAAGATGAATTTGTATCTGTTGAGCATGTGTTATTGGGTTTACTGGCGGTTAACGACGACACATCTAAACTATTAAAAGACCAGGGTGTAAACGAAAAAGATCTCAAAAAAGCAGTAATGGCTTTGCGCGGCGACAACCGCGTAACCGATCAAAACGCAGAGGCCACTTACAATGCACTGAATAAATACGCCAGAAATTTAAATGAATATGCCGAATCTGGCAAACTTGACCCGGTAATTGGCCGCGACGAGGAAATCAGAAGAGTAATTCAAATCCTTTCCAGAAGGACCAAAAACAATCCAATCCTGATTGGTGAACCTGGTGTGGGTAAAACAGCCATTGCAGAAGGAATTGCTTTCAGAATTATTAAAGGTGATGTTCCGGAAAATTTAAAGACAAAAACCGTCTATTCTTTAGATATGGGGGCCTTAATTGCAGGTGCCAAATATAAAGGTGAATTTGAAGAGCGTTTGAAAGCTGTAGTTAAAGAGGTAACACAAAGCGACGGAGACATTATTT
>NZ_DATMRL010000382.1:0-2376 GCF_035566355.1 Pedobacter sp. | reverse complement strand
TTTCCCCCAGCGTTCTGCCGGATCGTTCACCGCTCTCCTATTCGCAACCTCTGCCATAGCAGTTTGGTAAAAGCGTACCAAGTCGTAATATACACGCTCAGCTTGCTTATCGCCATTCTTCATTTCGACAATCATTTCGGGTATCAAATGTACAACCGGGGCGATCAGCGCATCAGAAATTACCCATTGGTGCGTTACGACCTGTTCTTCGATAAGGTTGTGCAGCCTCAAATTTGCAAAGCCATCACCCGTGCAATTGCCTATTGGTTTTCCATCTATAATGACATCTTTTCCTTCCACAGGTACAGCTTCGGTATAAGCAATGATGGCACTATAAATCGTTCTTTTTAATCTTTCCCTTTCAGCAGGATTTCCTGCTGGACCGTACTTTTTTGAAGTCGCATATGCATAGCCCAAACCTCCTATTTGATTGGAAACCGATTCCCAATCATATTCTATGCTTTTGCCAACAGGTTTATATTCGTTAGGATTTTTATGGTAAAAACCATATTGGGTAAATTCACCCTTAGTTGCTTCTAAATTTACAATGGTTTTTTCCACCTCGGCATCTTTTGGTTTTTTACGCCCAAACATCCTTCCGTTTGCTGCAGTAAGCGTTTCATCTTTATAGCGATTAAACAGGGTTCTCCAAAGTGTCTGTTCAACCACTCTTACCGTAACCTGGAAAGAATTAAGGAGTTTAGCCCCGTCTTTTAAAACCACAGTTAATTGTTGGTTACCCAGCATTTTTTCATCCAGCTTTTGTTTGGTAGTTAAAATGCCCATAATCCTTCCTGCGGGATCAAATTTTGTGCTCACCGCAAATACATCCCCTTTTTGATCTGCGATGGCAAATCGATAGCTTTTTGGGATGGGCTTAGTCAGCACATCTTTGTTCCGCTCTAAATGGATACGCCCCGTTACTTCCGTATTTTCCGGACTGTTTACGGCTATATCGAAATAATTGGCAAATATTTTTTCCTGTGCAAAAGAAAAGTTCAATTGAAACAGGCAAAAGACCCAAAGAATCATTTTCCTAAAACTCATCATATTATCTAATATTTAGTAGGTAAGCCCAACTTTGGTTGGTGATATCTAAAGAATATCCACCGGACCATGATCGAATTTAAAACCCTGGATTTTGTCTGGTTATATTCTTATTTACATCTATTTCATTTTGCGGAATAGGATATAATTCATGTTTACCTTTCACAAAATTAGTCCCTGCCACGTAGTTGTATTGAGTCCGGATGGCTTTTACAGCAGTTTGTGTGGCCACTATTTTATCTCCTAACAAATTCCATCTGATAAGATCTGCACGGCGCATGCCTTCAAAACAAAGCTCCCAGGACCGCTCATTTTGGATCCTTAACAAAAAATCATTTTTGCTTAATCCCGAAGGCAGATCAACATCAACATTGTTCTTTTTAGGCAAAAGCGTTACAGTTGCCGTAGCACCATTGCCAGCTCCGTTAAAAGTTACGGTAGGTGCCGAGGTATAACCTCCCCCTTGATTAAGCATGGTTATCCCTGTTATTTTACCCGAAGCCACCGTCGCTATCGCATATGCATCTGTACCTCCTCCACCAGTGATACTGATTGTTGTATTGGTTATAGCAGTCGTATTGTCTTTATAGCCTGTACCAGCTGCCCCTAAGGTAAGTTTAATACCACTTCCCGGCGTATTGGTACCATAAGCTCTTCTTCTAACGGCATTAATGGCATCATATGCTTCTGCTGTCGGGCCGTTGTTCAATTCATTTTCAATTTCTGCCTTCATCAGCAATACATCAGAGTAGCGCATGGATACACAATTGATATTGGTGTATAATTTTTCCAGCGCCCCATTTTTTTGATACTCCCTGCTCCATTTTCCTGGCGTCCATTGCTCATCTTGTCTGCCGGTTAATAAGGCAATTCTATTTCCGTTGGCATCCACAGCATACCTTGCAATCGCAAAATCACGCCGTAAATCACCGTCTGCAAAACTGGTATAAAATGAGGCCGGGACAAAAGTTCGGTTCAGCGTATTTCCATAAATCCCGGCAGTTGTTAATGGTGCGTTAAAAGTACCGAAACTCGAATTGTTCGTGTTGGTGGCAGTAGGGGTATAAATAGACATTTCAAACAAACTTTCTTTTGGTTCCAAAACCTGCTGGCTTTGGTTTTTGAACACCTGGCTATAGCTCGCATTTAACTGATAAAGTCCCGAAGACATCACATCATTAACCTGTGTTTTTGCAAGTTGGTAGTATTTGGTGTAGTCAGAAGCCCTTTTCATCGTACCATCTGCCCTTAAAGAATATCCTCCCGCAAATAAAGCGACGCGTGCCAGCATGGCTTTCGCGCCAAATTTGTTGATCCTTTCATCGGTTG
>NZ_DATMRL010000381.1:0-3459 GCF_035566355.1 Pedobacter sp. | reverse complement strand
TTTATCCTTCTAAGCTGACGTCTTCCAATACTCGCGCTATTTAAAACATCATAATCGGACAAACAGCATGGAGATCCGATTTTGGTCCGTGGCCTACAGTTCCATCAGCAAAATTTTGCCAATAGGCGTCAGTACTATCATATTGACTGGAGCTCCAGTAAATGATCGGTTTCAATTTTAAAATATCGGTGTGTGCTCCGGGAGCCCCGGGTCCTGCATAGAGATAAAGCTGATTCAATTCGTCCTTTGAAGGAAGATATCCCTGTCCACTATATCCAACATCATTAAACGCCGGCACACAATAAGCAGCCGCACTCTTCGGAGATGGTGGTTCGAAAAGCTGCTGATAAACAATGTTCGAGGTATTGTAAGCTCCTGATTGAATAATGGTATCCATTCCCCAAAATAAAATATTCTGTCCGCTGGCGTCCCAGGGCTTGGCATTAAAATTACTATCCTGTCCAAGATAAGCTAAGAATCCGTGCCGGGCATTTGGATCATAAGTTGCGTCTCCCGGCTTCAAAAAATAAAACACCAGCCTGCCCTCATAAACGCTGCCAATCACCACGTCTTCAAAAGTAATGGTGGTGGTAAAATTCTTTTGCGCTCCATAGTTGGTTCCATTGGCATTAGTTGCATATTCCCTTACATAGTAAGTCGTTTTTGGAAGAAGACCGCTCATTACCATGGAGTAACCACCTATATTATTACCAATATCCGTTTTGGTGTTTAGATCAACTGTCGGATCCGGTGCTGTATTCCATACAATACCTCTCGCTGTAATCGGAGAGACCTGTGGACTGCTGATCCATGCAACATCTGCATCAGCACTGGTTGAATCAACATTATAAATTCTGGTCAATGAAGAATCTGGCAAAACGGGCCCTCCGACTATGACCGGAGGATTTGTTGTATTGTTTGTAACAACTGATTTCTGGCAGCTGTTTAACAATAAGACCATCAGAAATATGCCGGTTATTTCTCTCATTTGGTTAATTAAAAGGGTAGATTTTGATAAGCCGGCTCCCTTCTTTATTCAACGTTCCATTGAGGGATTAATTGTTAAACTTACAAATCAATTCATTAAAGAGATTGTGGGATCGTTTTCCCAATGCCGAACCATTTGGTTTTACTGGATTACGAACATGTGACCGATGCAGGCCGTGAGGTATAGTTCCGAGCAAGTGAGCATGCTCTCAAAGAACGCGTAAACAAAGGCTGGGAAGACCGGATTCTGATCAGTGTGTTGGTGGGCCCATGAATTGATGAACCGTCTTCTGATTATTTTATAAGACCTCGCAGGGAATAAAAATGTGAATTCATTTTGAAAACAAAATTGTCATACGTATCTTTATAAAATAAACATACGTATGACAACAAAGCTTACGCTAGGCATTGATGACCAGGTTATTGAATCGGCAAAAAAGTACGCTAAGGGGAAAGGGAAAAGCCTTTCAGGAATTGTTGAAAATTATTTGAAATCCATCTCAAACACTAAATCTGGTGCTCGCGAAATTTCTCCAAGGATAAAAAAGTTGATGGGCAGCATCCATTTGCCAAAAAACTTCGATTATAAATCTGAGCTGGGAAAGGAAATGAGTAAAAAGTACTCCAAATGAAAAGTTTTTTTTTGGATACCAATGTCATCATTGATTTTCTGGCTGACAGAAAGCCGTTTGCAGAGGCAGCTGGTCATCTTTTTTCATTCGCACTTGAAAAAAAATTGAAAATTTATTGTTCTGCAATTTCTTTTATTAATATTTACTATCTCATGAGGCAAACTAATACACATTCCACAACGGTTGGACTATTAGATGAGATATTTGAAATGACTGAAATTATTTCGGTGGGTGAAAAAATTATGAGTCAATCTTTGAAATCTGACTTCCGGGACTTCGAAGGTGCGATTCAATATTATTGTGCACAGAGTATTGTTGGAATGGACGGTATAATAACTCGCAATACAAAGGATTTTAAGAAAAGTCGCCTTCCTGTTTTAAGTCCATCAGAGGCACTTGCTTTGTTTTGAAATTTATACATCAATCTTACAACGGAATACAGTAAGTAATCTTACTCTATGGAACGATGACTTTAATCTTGGGAAAACCGGATTTTCGCAAACTATGAGAAAACCGCTCAGAACAATCTCTCGTTAGGTGGCTTGATGCCCACCAGGCGGATATAGATCGTGGTCTGACCGCGGTGGTGGGTCTGGTGCTCGAGTGCCTTGAGCAGCCACGCATAGCGGGTGTCTGTGATATTGCGCATGCCCGTGATCTCGCCATATTTGCCTGGATCCAATCTTTGTATATACTGAAGGGCAATGTCGTAGCTTTTACTTACATAATATACGACGGAATCCTTGCCCTGCGCGGTGGGGCTATTTTCGAGCCATCCGTCGGGCCAATCGATTTTTTCACCATCATGCCAGTTGAACTTTTGGCCCGGCACCCAGTCTATCTTTTTACCAGTGGCGACCATGTTCAGGAAGACATTATCCCAGGCGAGGTGCAGCATCTGCTGAGCGAAGCTGCGGATACTGTCGACTGGCCTGAAGGAATATTTGTCGGCCGGCATCGTGTTGAGGTAGTCAAGTGTGTAGACTTTCGCCCGTTGCCAATCCTTGATGAATTGCGCCTTGATCTGATCACCTGTGATGACCTGGGCAGATGCGATAGTGGTCAGGCCTGTGAAGGTGACGAGGGCGAAATAAGTGACTAATTTTTTTAAAGGGTGACTCATGGCAGTAGTGTTTAACATAAATGTACCCTGATTTTTAATAGTTAACATGTAAAGAAACACTCGCTTAATTTACTAAATAGCTGGTACACTTTAAGCTGACAATTTGCAGATGCTTTCAGAACAGTAACTTAGAGTAGTTATATAAAATCCGATGAAACATTATTGATACTCTTTGAACAATTAAAAATTGGAGAAATCTAATCGCTAATGGTCCGGAAATCGGGGGAGATTACAGTCGCGGTCAATTTATGATTACATCGATAAATCAACGGGATTTTTATTACTTGCCCCTTATGGGGAACTAGCTGACTATCTGTTCTAATTGTCATATCTTTTACAAAAAGAGAAATATTAAGATTTAAATTGGTGTTCATTGGTTGATAAATTATAATACTATTAATAAAAATGGAAAATCAAACCAGTATTCCAACACAATCTAAAGCAGCAAGATTGGCGGGCCTATTATACCTGGTTGCAATGGCTACCGGCCTCTTCGCTGAATTTTATGTACACTTCCCTTCGACTCTCATTATAAGCGGAGATGTTGCAAAAACATCGAGTAATATCATGGCTAATGAACAACTTTACCGTATCGGTATTGCCAACAATTTAATCACCTTTGCTATTGATGTGGTACTTATCTGGGCACTTTATGTATTACTCAAACCTGTAAACAGAAATCTTGCCCTACTTGCCGTTTTTTTCAGACTGGTAGAG
>NZ_DATMRL010000380.1:0-3700 GCF_035566355.1 Pedobacter sp. | reverse complement strand
GGAATACGCAAGAAGCACAGGTTTTTGTAATGCCATCTGGAGGACCATCCCGAGTTAACCCCGTTTATTTGAGTACCGAATTGATTAAGGATTTCGAAACGGGAGATCAACGAAAAGATAACTGGACAAGCAGTGTAAATGCAAATAGCACGATCTATTATTATCCATATAAATACAAGATTAAAGCATCAGTTGTACCGAGTGCACCCGTTACGGAGTACAGTACGGTAATGCGCTTAGGGGAATTGTATTTGACCCGGGCAGAGTCCAGGGCTAGGTTAGGTAAGCTTAATGATGCCATTTCTGATGTTGATCAGATCAGAAACAGGGCAGGTTTGCCTTTGGTTAAGGATATTAATCCGAATATTAATCAAGAAGATTTGATTACGCTTATTCTAAAGGAAAAAAGAATAGAGTTGTTTAGCGAGTGGGGACATCGTTGGCTGGATTTGAAACGGACAGGAAAAGTAGACGAAGTGATGTCTAAAGTTACGCCAAAGAAAAGTAATGGAGGCGTATGGAAAAGTTACCAGCAGTACTATCCGATTGGCACTTACGAATTACAAAGTAATCCAAATTTAACGCAAACCCCAGGATACTAATAATAACAGTGATGAGATTTTTTTTAACAATGATGATGATTTTCTGTGCAAACTTTTTGTTTGCACAGAAGCCAGTAATAGATTCTACAGCCTATAAAACTTGGCCTTCCTTAGGAGGACCAATAATTAGTAAAAATGGACAGTATGTATTTTACGATATTAACAATATATCAGTAGGAAGCAGAACTTTCGTGGTCCAATCTACAGATGGGAAATGGAAAAAGGAATTTAAAGGAGGATTGATCGAGAACTCAGGGATTCTTAGTGATAAATATTTCTTATTTAATACTAAGAAAGATAGTATGGGGATGCTTACGCTCGGAACTGATCAAATTCAATATATTCCAAATACCTTATGGTACAATCTTAAGGAGAGTAAAGGAGCGGAATATCTGTTTTATCCCTCTAGACTTAATTCAAAGGACTTAGTTTTAAAGAATTTGAAAACTAATAAAGAAAGAATATTTGCTAATGTGGATAGCTGGAGTTTTGATAAAGATGTACTGGTTTTATTCAAATCAATTAATGGGAATGATCAGAAGCAATCTGTAAATATTGCAGATATAGCTAACGGTAAGGTCTGTAAAATATGGGAGGGGAATAAACCCGAAAATCTAATTCTTGATGTAAAGCATCAGCAGTTGGCTTTTAGAACTGGAGATTCGGTCTGGTATTACAAGATGGGTTCCTCTCAGGCAGTTTGTATCATCGGGAAAAATGCTGCGAATATAGAGAAGGGATTAGACTTAGGATATCTCAGTTCTTTTAGCAAAGACGGGGAACGTATATTCGCTTCGTTAACGAAAAAGGGGAATTCAAAGCCACAGTCAAAAAAAGTTGTTGAATTATGGAGCTATACAGATACAGTCCTGCAAAGTGAACAGAAAACGGAAGTCGGTGATCAGACCTACCTCGCCGTCATTAATATTGCAGATCGAAATATGATACGATTGCAACACCAAACATTTGCAGGCCTTCAGTTTCCAACATCTGAAGGTGTGAGCGATACAATAGCTTTAATACAAAATCCTATTATAGGTGATCGTTGGAGTATGACTTATAAATGGACCTGGGATTTGGTTTCAGTAAAGAATGGCAACAGAAAAAAATTAAATTTTTTAGATAATTTAAAATCATCCTTAGTTCAACTCTCACCATGTGGAAAATATATCATCTTCTTTGATACAACCAAACAGGATTATTTTAGCTATGAGATTTCTACTAAAACAGTTCGAAATTTGACGAAAGGTCTTAATGTATCATGGATTGGTATTGATCATAATGATACAGATGAAGCAAAAGGCGCCCGAGGAATAACTTCCCTTATTTGGCTAGAAAACGATGAATCTGTATTCATTTATGATCGATATGATATCTGGAAAATAGATCCGTTAGATAAACAAAAAGCTGTTAATTTAACTAATGGGTACGGTCAAAAGAATAATGTCATTTTTAATTATGCATTTGACTTATTTAAAGGAAATATACTCAATAAGAATGAAAAACTATATCTAACTGCTTTTAACAACGAGAATAAAAGCAATGGCTTTTTCGTGAAACAATTGGATAAAGCAGGAGATCCTGAACTTTTACATATGGGAGCCTATTTGTATCAAACAAATATTGTTGGTTACGTTCCGGACGATTCTGATTTCTCGCCAATTAAGGCAATGAAATCAAATATGTATGTTGTTCGAAGAATGAGTCCTACTGATGCTCCAAATTATTTCAGCACTAAAGACTTTAAAACTTTTACTAGGTTGAGTGATTTGCAGCCGCAGAGAAAATACAATTGGTATACTACAGAATTGCATAGCTGGAAATCATTGGATGGAAGAACTTTAAAGGGTATACTATATAAGCCAGAGAATTTTGACCCAAACAAAAAATATCCTATTATCTTTCATTATTATGAACGTAAATCAGATGGATTGAATGCATTTATCACCCCTACGTTATTATGTAATGGTTGCAATATTGATATACCAACTTATGTAAGTAATGGATACTTGGTGTTTACTCCAGATATCTATTATAAAGTAGGTGATGCTATGCAGGGTGCCTATGATGCAGTAATTTCTGCAGCTAATTATGTTTCAACCTTGTCATTTGTTAATGCAAAAAAAATGGGAATTCAGGGCTGTAGTTTTGGAGGATTACAAACCAATTACCTGGTAACGCATACGAATTTATTTGCTGCTGCTGAAAGTTCTTCTGGGCTTGCTGATTTGGTAAGTAATTATGGAAGTCTTGGTGATCGTGGTATATATAATGGACAAAATTTTCACGAAAACGGCCAACTTAGGATGGGAGGAAGTCTTTGGGAAAGACCAGAAGTCTACATCAAAAACTCACCAATTTTTCAGGCAGATAAAGTGACCACCCCTTTTTTAATTATGCACACTAAAGTAGATGATGGATGTCCTTTTATCAATGAAATAGAGCTTTTTATGGGATTGAGGCGATTGGGTAAGAAGACGTGGATGTTAGTTTATCCTAAAGGAAATCACGGGCTTTCGGACAAAGATGAAGTAAAGGATTTCAGCATTCGAATGATGCAGTTCTTTGATCATTATCTCAAAGGTGCGCCAGCACCACTATGGATGTTAGATGGAACACAGGCATCAAACGAAGGGATAAATGACGGTTTCAAACTTGACGATTCAGGCAGGACTCCTGGGTCTGGGCTATTGTCTCCAATCGAACAAAAGAAAGTGGACGACATGATGACTAGAAAACCTATAAATATCATATTGAAATAAATAATAAGTAAGAAAAACTAATAGAACACACATATGAAAACAATGCTATTAAGTTTGGCTTTTTTAAGCCTTACAAGCCTGGGCTTTGCTCAAAAAACGAAAAATTTCAAAATCATGCCGTCCCAGGCAAGAGAAGCAAAAGAAAAGGGGGATGCAAAGTTAGCTGACTCTATAGCTCAAGATTATATTAATAATTACTTGTTTAAGTTGAAAGAAGGTCAACTAATGACCAAGGACAATTTGAGCTTTATTCGAGAATTCATTAAGATGGATGGCAAGGGATTTAATCTCTTTAGGAAACAATCTGAAAAAGTGAATACTATTCTCGGAGACTAT
>NZ_DATMRL010000379.1:0-3455 GCF_035566355.1 Pedobacter sp. | reverse complement strand
ATACAGTCCATTTTTGAGCCGGTAAATTTCTTTGTATTTCAAAAAGCGGCTGATGTAAGTATCAACTGTGGAATCCTGAAGCCCCAGCTGCTTAGCAAGCTGATAAACAGTGCTTTTACTGAAATGGGGCAAGGAATTAAGCTGTTCTAAAAGGTTATTCTTACTTTTCATAAATATGACACTAGTGTATCATATGTGAAATGAATAGTCAAATTTAGTGAATTTACCCTATAATCTCCCTCTTTTGGCCAGTGGTAAAGTCTTTACCTTCGCCAATTTGCGCTGATCGAGAAAAATTATAAATACTTGTTCCTACCAAAGATGAACCATGAGCGGCTAATCCTACACCCACTGCGGTTGCTGGGAGGCCAACTACGGCACCAACTCCAGTACTCGATATTGCAACGCCGCCTGTTCCCGTTATTACTCCACTTGCTATTTCAAGTAGTCCTTGAGCAAACGATACACTATCTCCAAAACTTTGCCCTATGCTGTAGGCGCCTGTGCCCTGATTCCTTCCTAGACCTAAAGCATAGTTACTGTAATATGCATTATTGAATCCGCCCAAGAAATTATTTACTAAACTCCAGCTCATTCGTCCATCAGGATATCATCATTCATAACTTTATGGATTAATTTTAATAAACCTTTCTCCGTTATTAGACGAAAGGTTTGGAACAAAATTTTGAACCGTCTTAATTGTTTGCTTATCCCAAGCAATTATTGGCATTACTTTTTATATTTAAAATTCTCACCAATTTTCCAAACTCCCTTTTCCCTAAAGGCAGGAATGTTTTGTCTACGAGCAGCATTAAGAACAGCCGGTGTAGATTTCTTATGTTTCTTGGCATGGTCAGCGAGTATAACGACATTATCGCCTTTGAGATAAGTGATTCTCTTATGAAGAGATTCAATTAAACCAAGACCCACGATTTTTTCCATTATCTTTCCTTTCTTATTTTTGCTATCTCGATATTCCTTAAAGGCATCATAATATTCTTGCTTCTCTTTATCCCTAATAATGATAATCGGGAAACCAAGTTTAAGAAGCTGTAAGTTAGTAAGCACACGGCCAATACGGCCGTTGCCATCACAAAACGGATGGACAGTTTCAAAATCCAAATGGAACTTTGCAACTTTATCTATGAAATAAGATTCTAGGTTGCTTGAATATTCATTCAATATAGCTTCGATCATTCTTTCGATATGCTCCGGTGCTGGGGCGATATGAGTGCCGACTCTGACATACTCTCCTTTCTTTCTAAACCGGCCGGCAATACTATCATCAATGCCGCCGATCAGCATCTGATGCAGAAGCAACATTGTCTCTTTATTTATTTCAAGAGTTTGAACTTTGTTTCGAATATAATCACTAACTCGAGCAAGATTCTTTGCTTCATAAACTTCGCGCAAAGAAATATTTCGGGACACCTCTTGCTCTAATAAGATCTTCTCGGTTTCCTTAAGAGTTAAGGTTGAATTTTCAATGGCATTCGAGTTATAAACGCTCTCTGGAATTTCAGCGTCATCAATCATATTTAAAAGCGATTCCTTGCCTTGTCGCAAGGTATCGAATTCACTCTTAAGAGCTTGGATTCTATTTCTAATAGGTTTAGTTATGGCCATGTCGATGTTCTTCTATAACCATTATAAACGATTAACCTATAATTGTCAAATATTAGTGAATATGCCTTAGAAAGTGGCTAATATTCACTAAATATCAAAGAAGTTGACCTTATTATATAGTTTGAGGCTGAGCAAAACTCATGAACTTGCCGTGGGGTTCCTTAGCATACGCTTGTCGCGACCCCCAGATAATACTTACAAGTGGTTTCTAAATGCTCTTGTGCGGTCAATCAAAAATCCTCAAATTTGTTAGGGATTTTGTTGGGGTCACATAGTACAGGATGTTTGAACTATTTGGGTCCTTCAGATTATAAATTAGCTGTGATATGGTAAAAATTCAAAAACGCATTAATACTGGAATTAAATTCATTGTTGGACTCTGAAACATGACCTGCGGACCAAAAAAATATTTTTCTATCAGGGTCAAGAAACCCATATGCGGCAGAAACTGTGCCGATTTTGCCTGTCCCATCACTGGCCGTAAATTGACACAAATAGACGTTATTGCCAATTATCTTAGTCTTTATATTAGCTTTATTGTCAGCACAAAATTCTTTACCATTTACGATGTCCTTAAATCTTTTGTCATCCTGGCTTACGTTAAAAAGAGATAAGCTAATATATTGATCAGACTGTTTTACTCCCACCTGAATTTCGCCATCACGATCTTCATATTTAGCCGGAAAAACAATCTTCGTCCCGTCCGGAAAAGGTGCCGCTTTACTTACCACAGAAAAACGTTGCAACAAATTATTTTGAAGCTGTAGTGGCTGATATACATATCTATCTGTCATTTTCAGACCCAATAACCCCGAACCGATTATTAGGAATCCCAATACTGCATATTTATATTTGGACTTCCCATAAATCAACATCCCAAACAACAAAATATATCCTATCGCAAACGGTAAAAAGTTTGCAAATTGATCCGCCTGGGGGCAGGTCCAAAAACTCCCATAACAGTTAATTTTTTGATCCATCAGATGATAGGCCGGCCAGGGCGACAAAACTAACCAGTTAAACTCCAGATTAGAAGATTTCTGTAATATCTCGCCGTTACTTATCGGAGTAGTTACCGTTGGCAAATAAGTAAAATAGGTGCCGTTGTATGGATAGGCGTTGTAATTCGGAAAATACTGAGAAGGAAAAATTGCATGCGTAACTACCAAAAAAACTACCACGCTGACAATAAATACCAGTAGGTTTCGAAGCGTTAATTTACTTGTTCGGGACGATTTGTTTTGTTTTGTTTGTGTTTCAATTAGAATTAATTAATTAATTCCTTAACCTAAGCATAGCTGAAGTTATTTATCAAGTCAAAAAATAAAAAACCCAAACTAATTTGGGATTTTCATGGGGTCGCATAGTGCAGGTCTAGAACTGGGATAATCAATAATACTGAAGTTTTGGGGCTAATATAGTTTACTTAACTTGCTAAAAAACTTACCGTTTTAAGACCCCTTTTGCGATATACTGTTTCATCAAGGTCTGATAAGGGATGTTAAGCGAATTGGCTTCCTGCTTCAATCGGGACAGCACATAATTCGGTATTCGAATAGAAATTGAAGTAGAAGTTGGCTTTAAGTTTGGAAACACGACATTTTGGGCTTGAGACCAATCAAAATAATCAACCGAGCTATGACTATCCCAAAATGTACGCTCTTCGTCTTCGTTCTTAAATTTAGGCAGCTTTTTTAGAGGCTTGTTCATAAAAATTCCTTTCTTTTTTATCAGCCACTCTGGCCGAGATAATTCTTACTTTCTTGGTTCTTATAGTAAATACTATAAATAGGACTTTATCGTTACTAGTCTTCCCTAACATCCCAAAT
>NZ_DATMRL010000378.1:0-6403 GCF_035566355.1 Pedobacter sp. | reverse complement strand
GATAGAGTGTAAGAGTCGCTCTTTGGTTCTATGCTGTATATCGTTAATTTTTGTTTGCGAAATGGCTTCGGAATGATCAATTTGATCATACCAGGTGTATAATTCCTTTCTCTCCTCATCGGTTTCTTCACTACGAAAGTATTTGGTCAGTATGTTTATTATCTTTTTATTTATGCTCATCATGGGGCGGTCTGTAATAAAACAGGTCGGGTTTATTACTAGAGTGAGGTGAAAGGAGGCTAGCACCTAGTCTTTTTTT
The DNA here is from genome assembly GCF_035566355.1 of Pedobacter sp. GTDB lineage: Bacteria > Bacteroidota > Bacteroidia > Sphingobacteriales > Sphingobacteriaceae > Pedobacter. The sequence goes on along the minus strand of NZ_DATMRL010000378.1, from coordinate 6,144 downwards.
AAAAAAAAGTCAAAAGTGCTTTATGGGGATTTTAAATGCTTTTTTTCATTACTTTAACTGCACTTTCTAGGTCAAAATTAAGCTTGTGAAAAAGTAGATTATACTTTGGATCGTGGCAGGTTACAAACCACAATAGTTCTGACAGATAAACCCTGCCCACGCATTTGTTGTGCTGGTATACTGGCAGGAATTCTCCATCGTATTCTAACAGTACTTCTATGGCATCAACTACTAGCTGATCTGGATATAAATGTATCTGATCTTGCAAAAATGGATCACAGGATTCCTCTTCGATAAATGACATGATATTCATAAAACTATAAGATGGTAATAGTCAGTCAGGGAAATGATTCCTCAGTTTGCCTGCTCTGTTTTTTTGTTGATACTTTTGATTTGTTCGTCCATGTCATAAGCGGCAGCTAATAAATATTCTAGTAACTTGCTTTTTTCGGGATCGCCGTCGGGTGTATCTTTAATGATTTCTACAAGGGAAATGATCTTGGTTAGAGGAGAGCGAACTACATGTGACTGCATCCATGCGATCTCAAGAAGTTGCTGGGTTTGTTGTTTAATAGCCTGCATCTGAACAACTTTTTCGGTAATATCAAGACAGGCTCCAATCATTTCTATCGGTATTTCTTGGGCGTCCAATTTAAGTTTAGCCCAGGAGTGCAGGTAACGTTGCTCTCCATTTGGACGGATAATCCTTTCTTCGAATTCGATATCTTGCTTACTTTGCAGAATGTTTTCAATGATTTGTCGCACGCGATCCTGATCTTCAGGATGTAGTCTTTCAAGGTAGCTGGTAAAGGTTAGCTTAAAGTTCTTCGAGTCGATGCCATAAATTTCATATAGCGCAGGCGACCAACTAATGATATCATGCTGCAAATCCCAGCGCCAGTTCCCAAAGTGAGCCAGTTCCTGGCTTTGCAGCATAAGCAGATTGGCTTCGGTGATGGTTTCCGTTTTTTGTCGGTTCTCTATGATGATCTGCAGCAGAGCGGTAGCTCTTTCCATCACTTGCAATTCTTCTTCAGAGGGTGATCTGGTTTTTTGGTAGTACATAGCCAATGTAGCGATCACCTCCCCTTCAGAACCGATGATTGGGTTTGACCAGCAGGCACTCAGTTGATAATCTAAGGCTAGGGTGCGGTATTTTAGCCATCGATAATCGGTTGCGATATCACTTACAATGACTCGTTGCCCTGTCGCTGCCGCAGCCCCACAGGAGCCCTCACTATTGCCTATTTGAAGGTCTGTAAGGGCATTTATATATTCAGCAGGTAAAGAAGAGGATATGCCGCTCATTAGTCGGTTGTTCTTGATGCGATGGATAGAACATTGCATTTGAGGAAACAGGGTTTCTAATCCACGCAAATAATTGAGCAAAACATCCTGAAGAGGTACAATGAGATCTGAATTCAGTCGTAGTACATCGCGTTCCAGTTGCTGCAGGCCCCTTAACGTTTCGGCTACAGTGTTGTCTATCATGATCCCCCTTAAAAGATATTCTCCATCTGGACGGCGGATGATTGAAACATTATCCTTAATCCATGTGATCTGTCCGTCGGATCTGATGATCCGGTATTCGAACACGCAATTTTTGACATTCCTGTTTTTTAATGCAGAATAATTTTCTATGACTTGTTGGTCTTCAGGATGTATACATGTTTTCCAAAAACCTGGCCAGGTAAGCCAGTCTGTCGCTGAAAAACCTGTAATATGTTGTACATGATCGCTGATAAATGTAAATCGTTCCATAGTGATATCAGCCTCCCAAATAATTCCCTCAATAGATTGTAAAAGGGTATTTAGCTGTTCCAGGTTATTTTTCAATTCTTTCAGGTTGTTTAGGTTAACAATACATTGGCCTGTGATAAAACAGGTCGGTATTTAATAATGTGAGGCTGAAGAGGTGTAGCACCTAGTCTTTTTTAAAAGAAAAGTAAAAAGTGTAAATAGTGGCGAACGGACATCTTTAATTTTTTGATCGCTTTATTGATGTGGTTTTCTACAGTTGATTCGGAAATACCAAGTTGCTTGCTGATTTCTTTATTGGTGAGTTGTTGTTCGCGGCTGAGTTTGAAAATGATTCTACATTTTTCTGGAAGATTCTCTATTTCTTTGTGAACCATATCCAATAGATAGCGATAATAAAAGCGGTCTTCCAAAGATTGGTCGTCGGACTGGAGGTCATAATCGGAAATGTCATCTATGTATTTAATACGGGTAGATTTTCGAATATGTGACATAATCAGATACCTGCATGACGAGTAAAGATAGGCATGAAGGGATTCTATTTCGTGGATTTTTTCTCTATTTTTCCAAAGGCTTAAAAAAAGGTCATGTATAAGATCTTCGGCAATTGTTTCGTCCGGAATCTTTTGAAGTATATGGCGAATGAGTGGCGGGGAAAGCAAATCGTAGAGAGCAGAAAATGCTTTCTGGTCGCCTTTAGAAATTAACACTAAAAGTGGCAGATAGCTATGTTCTGTACTACTTTTCATATCCGGGGTCTGGGCAAATGTAATAAATGTGTTATTAATATGATTGTACTTTTTTTATACGAAATGAAATTTATTGAATAATTTTTGTATTTATTTAAAATATGTTTTTCTGGCAGGAATTTTTTTTTCGAATTTATTTGTATTGGGTAGTTAAGTTATGGGTTGTTGAAAATATGTGAGAAACCCTGCACTTCTTTTCTCACTGGACCTTCCGCGAAGAGCTTCAGGCCCTGAGGTGTGAAAAGAGGTGCAGGGTTTTTTGGGGGAGGATGTCCGGGAAGGGGGATTTCTTTGTTAGCATTGAATTCCAATTATTTGTTAAATCTTCTTATTACTTTCAATAAAATAATAAATAACTGGATGAGAGGTAGAGCAACCTTAGCTTTTTTGGGGCTTTGGGAGACGTTAAATAACTCAGGTTTTAAACCTCTCGAATTCGAGAGGTTTAAAAATGAAGCTAGGAATAATTATTTTGTCCTATCTCCTCAAAAATGGATTGAAAAAACTAATGCTATTGGAATAATTTCAAAATCAGGAAGATATGGGGGACTTTTGCACACGAAGACATCGCATTTGAATTTGCATCATGGATATCTCAATTCGTTCTGGAGAAATTTTGGTGAATTTTATTATTTGTTCGACTAATAGTTATCGTTTGAAATATTTAAAGAGTATGGTTTACTTGTTTGTCCTGATAAAGCTAGTGGACCAAAGTTTCATTTTCACTCGCAATTTTTTGAATCACTAAGATCTTTTCTGTTACAAATTCTCCTGAATTTGATCCTATAGTGGTGTCACCTTTTGTGTCGTATAATTTAAAAGTTCCAATAGCGTCAATGATGAAGTAGAAGTTTGATGGTTTTTGATCGATTTCTTTTAGTAGGTGTTCATCGTTTGGATTTACGTAAGCACTGTCTGCAATTTTAAATTCTACTTTCAAATCTTTGCAATTTTTATTGTCGGCTCTTAGTGCCCAATGGCCATCAATTTTGCTATAGATGGATCTTACATACACACTCTCATTATTGTGGTTGGGCAGGTCGCAAAAGTTGATCAGATCAGTAAATGCGATTATTGGGGGAGGAAAAAGTATTTGTATTGACTTTTGTGTTGATTTACAACTTGAAATTGCGAACAACATTATAAGTAATGCCAGTTTGATAAGGAGTGAACTTTTTAGAGCGCTTGATTTCATATTCTAAACATACAAAAAAGATAATATTGTTATCGGAAATTTTCTCTCTGCCCTGTGGCTAATTTATCTTCGTTCCCATAAAGCATGAAGCAAAATTGAGCAATTGCATAAGGAAATCAATGAACTGAGGAGCAAGGGAGAAGCTTTTTTAAATAAGGTGAGCGATTATAATCAACGTAAAGAGTAAGAAATAAAAGGCTTCAGAATAAAGAACGTAGCTATGTATTAGAGGTAATGATCAACATCAATAGCTATTTGTAGCTATTGATTGCTGATAATCAGATAGATAATTTTGATTGAAATAAAAATAGCTCTGAATATTGATCCGGTTAAAGATTGTTTCTGCTAAATTTAATACTCATGGCATTTGACTTTAGATTCTCTTTCTCCAACTAACGATTACTCGTGTTCGATAGGTATCCATTCCAGCGATGAAATAGACATTTACATAAGCATATTCGTCTTGCCAGGTAACCGATTCTGAAAAATAGTTTTCATCACCAGGACCAGGCTGTTTAACAACGGAGATACCCGCTTTTCCAAAATATTCCGATACAAATTTTTTGTTTATTTCGAATTGCTGTTTTAATTGTTTCAGTGTTCTTTGATTGGCATTCCATGTATAATCAGATAAGCGGATGAGACTATCAGGTAGTGAAAAAAATATGCTTTGTTCGAAACTAAGGCTATCGAGATTCTTGGAGAAAACAATAGGTTTCCCTAATTTCAAAGTATCGGCACCAGGAAAATAATCTTTTGAAACTGTTATTTGGTAATCGAATTGCCGCACTTCACATTTTTGTGCAGTAATTATTGAATCTACCTGCGCAAAAGATGGCCGCTCAAATTTGACGATAATTTTCTGTGCGTCACAGTTTGAGCAAACTATAAACAGAATTGAAAAAAATAAAATTCTAATCATTACCATATCAACATTCTTAAATCTACTTCATTTTTACACAATACGTAAAATATATTCTACACTTTTGTTCTGGAGAGAATTCTGTAATATCCTTGCAATTGTATTAACTGTATTAACGCTCTAAACTTCGCTCAATGAAAAAATTAATTCTAACAATTCTTTCTGTTCTTTGCCTGAATTGTATGCTCTGCTTTGCCCAAAATATCTATGCAGATATCCATGGGAAGAAAGTAGCTGAGCTTACCAAAAATGAAAACAGGTTAGGAGGTAAACTATATCATTCTGATAGGAATTTCATCTCTCTTGATGGTACCGCAGATCCCATAGTTTTCAGAAGACCTGAAAAAAATGGGCTACCAGATTTGCTGGTTTACTATACTTTCAATAAAACAGATTCGCTGATGGACAATATCTTTTATGAATGGGATATCAGCAACTTTGAAAAAGGCGATAATAATGTCAAATCACTTGGTTTTCAAAAGTTGTTGATTCAAAAGTACAACGAGCTTTTAAAACGATTAACAGCTAAATATGGGAAAAGTATTTCAACGGGTGAATTAACTGATTTATCAAAGATAGATAAACTTCATGGATTGCAGAGACAAGACATTTGGAATCTTAATGATAGTACACAAGTGGAGATGTATACAGTGATCACTAATTATTACGAGAAAGAGGGTAACACGATAGTCACGACTCCGGACCATAAAATCAGGATATTCATTAGAAACATCGTTAAAAAAGTCCTTAATGAGCAAGATGTTAAATCGGCAGACCTGAACTTCCAGAGTTTTGTCTCAAAGCTGGTTTCCAATGATCTCATAGGCAGTAGACAGTATTTATCCGATCCTGTCAAAGAGATTACTGATCTTCAGTTAACCGGGACAAGAAATCATGTTAAGGACAAAGGAAATCTGACTATCTTATTTAAAGGTTTCGGAACGTTTATCGACGAAAAAAGGTATCTAAAACTACAATATAAGGGTACAAATTTGGCGGCAGATCAGCCCTCGGAATTGATTGAGGTCATGTTTGATCGTCAAAATAAAATTCTCAGAGTTGTACCGGTAAATAGGTGATCATTAATTAGAGAAGCAGCGGAGTTGAAGGACCTGATGAAAAAGTATTTGGGGTGAGCTTTTCGTATTGATTAGCTAAGTTAATATGAAAAGCAAAAAAAACCTCACTTCGTAAGTGAGGCACGCACCTTAAGGCAATGCGATCGTAGTGAACTTGTCACCTGCCATGTCCTTTACCCTTTGGGTATTGACGCGTCAAATTTATTAACATAACTTCATAATAATAAGTGATTTTAATAATAGATCGTAAGATTACATGCGAACAACAATTAATCTGATCTATAGTTTTTAATGGGAAATTGAAATTTATTTGTTTAAGATCAATGTCTTAGATCGTCTGTCTTTCGGATTTTTGAACCGTTCTGCTGACTAGATAATTCAATCTTGATTATTCATCATATTCGGTGATTATGGGGATACTACGCAACGGAATATCCACTC
>NZ_DATMRL010000377.1:0-14106 GCF_035566355.1 Pedobacter sp. | reverse complement strand
CAATTACTTTACGCATTTGCGACACCGGTTTCTCCGTAAATTTCACTTCACCAACATAAGCAGGGATAACAGGAGCAGCTTTCTCTGCAGCCGGAGCTGAAGAAGGAGCTGTACCTGCCGATGCTGCAGCCGGTTTAAAGTTTTCAATATCTTTTTTAATGATCCTTCCTCCGTCAGCACTACCTGCAACTTGTGAAAGGTCAATTCCCTTTTCTTTAGCAATCCTTTTAGCCAAAGGAGAAGCTTTTACTCTTCCACCATCAGCTGTTACGGCTTCATTAGAAGCAGCAGGTGCCTCTGCTGCATTTGCTTTTTCAGCTACCGGTGCATCAGATTTTTGATCTGCTGCTACAGCCGGGGCAGCGCCCTGATTTAAAATACCACTAATATCTGTTCCTTCAGGACCAACAATAGCAATAATACCATTTACTTTAGCCGCCTGACCTTTTTCAACACCAATATGCAATAAAGTACCTTCAGCATACCCCATCACCTCCATAGTCGCCTTATCGGTTTCTACATCAGCCAGGATATCATCTTCTTTTACTTTGTCGCCTACTTTTTTATGCCATTCTGCGATAACGCCCTCTGTCATGGTATCACTCAGTAAAGGCATACGAACAACCGTTACGCCTTGTTTTGCAAGCTCTGCTTCAGATAATCCTGAAGAAGCTTTATTTTCTGCAGGTGCCGCAGGAGTTTCCTCTGCTTTAGTTTCTGCAACCGGAGCCGCTGCAGGAGAACCTGCACCTTCTGCTTCCAGGGCAGCTTTATAGTCTTCGCCTTCTTTACCAACCACAGCGATAACTGCGTCTACAGGAACGGCTTTACCCTCTTCTACACCAATGTACAGAACAGTTCCATCCCAGTAGGATTCTAAATCCATGGTCGCCTTATCGGTTTCCACTTCGGCCATTACATCGCCGCTCTTAACTTTATCTCCAACTTTTTTATGCCACTTTGCCATTACCCCTTCGGTCATGGTATCACTCATTTTGGGCATTCTAACTATTTCAGCCATTCTATAATATCAATGAAATCCGTTAAAAATTAATCTAGTACGTATGGATAGTCCTTTTGAACATAAATATCAGAATACAATTCTGATGCTTCTGGCCATGGAGACTCTTCTGCAAATTTCACAGAGTGATCTACAATTTGTTTTATCTTCTGCTCTATTTCCTCAATCCAGGCCTGGTCAGCATAGTTTTCTTTAAGAATAACGTCTTTAACCGATTCTATAGGATCTTTAGCTTTATATTCTTCTAATTCATCTTTAGTGCGATATTTAGCCGGATCAGACATGGAGTGACCTCTGTACCTGTAAGTTCTCATTTCCAGGAAGGTTGGCCCTTCACCAGATCTTGCGCGCTGAATAGCCTCGTCCATTGCATTGTGAACAGCAACCGGATCCATCCCGTCAACCGGAGCACATGGCATATCAAATCCTAAACCAATTTTGTAAATATCAGTCATATTTGTAGTACGCTCAACTGAAGTACCCATAGCGTAAAAATTGTTTTCGCAAACAAATACCACAGGAAGTTTCCAAAGCATTGCCATGTTGAATGCTTCGTTCAAAGCACCCTGACGAACTGCGCCGTCACCCATGTAGCAAATATTCACATTACTTGTGCCTTTATATTTTTCTGCAAAAGCAATACCTGCGCCCAAAGGAATCTGACCACCAACAATACCATGACCACCATAAAAATGGTGTTCTTTACTAAAAATGTGCATAGAGCCACCTTTTCCTTTTGAACAACCAGTAGCTTTACCATACATCTCTGCCATGATACTATCTGCACTTACGCCTAATGCTAGTGCATGAGCATGATCGCGATAAGTCGTAATCATTGAATCACCTTGTTTCATAGCAGAAATAGCTCCTGCTACAACAGCTTCCTGACCGATATATAAATGACAAAAACCACGGATTTTTTGTTGTCCGTAAAGTTGACCAGTTTTTTCTTCGAACTTGCGCATTAGCAACATCGACTCAAACCACTTCAAATAGGTATCTTTATTAATTTCTACTGCACTCATTTTGGGTGTTGATTTTTTTACGAGAGCAAATCTACTTTTTTATTGCAATATATCGAAGAAATCGAATGTAATTTCAACACTAAGGTTACACAAGCTGTATTTATTTTCCAACAAATACATCTTAATTTTTTTTATGTCAGCTTAACTTTCCACACTAAAAAAAACTTTTTGCACAAAAAATGTGGATAACTTTTAAATTTGTTTCGATGACATTTGGATAACATTTGTAAAAAGCATAGTTTTGACAACCTAACAATAAGCCCTGGTGGTGTACGTTTAAGTGTAAGTGCCTTTTACCCAAACTTAACAGTATAACATGATAAAAAAGTTTTTACTTTCATCTCTAATTGTTTTGTGCAGTATCACATTCGTATCCGCACAATCAAAGACAAAAGAAACTAACAAACTCGAGGATCCTGACAATTTAGCTTCACAATATTTCTCCCAGGTTATGGGTGTCGCTGTGGACGCAACCTCCAATATCAAACTCTATAAATTTATCTACGAATGGATCGGAACCCCTTACCGTTTTGGAGGGAATACAAAGAAAGGCATCGATTGTTCCGCGTTTACCAAAGCCATTTACGATAAAGTTTTCAACACTACGATCTTAAGAAACTCCAGAGATATATTCAGCATGGTCAACCCTCTTCCAAAGGATGAACTTCGGGAAGGTGATCTGGTTTTCTTTAAAATAAAAAGCAATAGCATTACCCATATCGGAATATATCTGGGTGATAACCGTTTTGCTCACGCATCTTCGTCAAGAGGGGTGGTGATCAGTAACCTGAATGAACCTTATTATTCCCGTTATTTTTACAAGGGCGGCAGAATACTGGATTCTGTTAAAAAGGATCTGATAGAAGAATAACAAGAATTAAACGAATACGGAATCCTCCTGAGCACTTAGGGGGATTTTTTATGAACTACCCCTATGAAAACATCCCGGTACGCTTTGATAAGCCTATTGATCTTTCCTGCCCTGATGAGTTGCCTTGGTAATAATGCTGCCGCAGAGCATACTTCAGTTGTTCAGGATACCTTGCCCAAAAAGACAATTAAAGATACCCTATCCATTACCGCAGTTGGCGATATCATGCTGGGCTCTGCCTATCCCAACAAACTGGGCCTTCCACCCGACGATGCAGTTAACAGTTTCCAACAAGTAAAGGAGGATCTGCATGGAGATGTTATTTTTGGAAACCTGGAAGGTTGTTTTTTAAATCAGGGAAAATCCACCAAGTGTAGTGACACCAGTGGAAACAGCTGCTTTGCATTTAGAATGCCTGAAAGGTATGCTGGTATTTACAAAGCTGCCGGTTTTAATCTCCTGAGCGTAGCGAACAACCATGTTGGCGATTTTGGTGCCGCAGGAAGAAAAAAAACAGCCGCGATCCTGGATTCTCTTCAGATTAACTATGCCGGGCTTACTTCACATCCATATGCTTTTTTTGAAAAGGACAGTGTAAAATATGCGTTCTGCGCATTTGCGCCTAATGAGAACACCGTCTCGATTAATAAAATAGACAGTGCCAAAGCACTGGTCGCCAGGTTAAAATCACAGGCAGATATTGTCATTGTCTCCTTTCATGGCGGTGGCGAAGGGGCTAAGTTTGAGCATGTACCCCGGAGAAACGAAATCTTTTATAAAGAGAACCGTGGAAATGTGTATGCTTTTGCCCATGCGGTAATTGATGCCGGTGCTGATGTTGTTTTAGGACAGGGACCTCATGTCACCCGCGCGGTCGAGGTGTACAAGAACAAATTCATTGCCTACAGTCTTGGCAACTTCTGTACCTATGGTATGTTCAGTTTAAAAGGTCCGAATGGCTTTGCTCCCTTATTGCAGTTAAAGATCAACGCAAAAGGTGATTTCCTTTACGCAGACGTTATTTCGGTGAAGCAAGACCGGATCAACCGCCTAACCAGGGACGAGAACGCTACAGCCTTCAAAAAAATGGCTGCGCTAACAGATGCAGATTTTCCTGGTCATGGCCTGCGTTTTGAAAACGGACAAATCCTGCTGAAATCGGATTTGGATAAGGTTCCTGTTCAATAAAAATTTCACCTGCTCTTTTCGCGCTACATATTCTCGCTGAAGGGCTCGAACACGTCAGGCGCTCTCCGAGCAGGTAAAATTTTTCTGGGAGCTGAGTCTATCCCGAGTATAGAGAAATACATCGACCAATTTCTGATTTTGCCGAAAAAACTAAAGCCATTTGCAATTACCGCGAAATCCGGTTAGGCGCCATACTGAAAAAAAGAAGGTGTAAGGGAGAAGGCCTTTTAAGGTTTGCGGGCTATTTCTGCCCGCCTAAGCTTAAGCAGCCTTCGAGCTTACCCTTCTTTTTTTCACACCAGAAAGACCAAAAAAAAACCCGGCTATTCAAAACAACCGGGCTTTTCAAAAAACAACAAATTCCTACCAGACACCTACACGATTTGCGGGCGCAACGTACATTTTTGCTGTTGCAGGAATATTAAATGCCTTATAGAATGGTTCCATGCTATACACAGGACCATTAACTCTGAACATTTCCGGCGAATGCGGATCTGTTTTTAAACGGACGCGCATAGATTCATCCCTGCTCTTAATCCGCCATACCTGAGCAAAGCTTAAGAAGAAACGCTGATCTGGTGTAAAACCATCTACCTTTTTATCGCTTTTACCCTGTGATGTTAATTTGAAAGCCTCATAAGCAATGGCTAAACCACCAATATCGGCCAGGTTTTCACCCAGGGTCAATTCACCATTTACATGTTGATTGTCCAATAAAGTAAAGCCGTTATACAAGTCTGTTACCTTTTTCGCCTTGTCCTTAAATTTAGTGGCATCACCAGCCGTCCACCAATCTTTCAGATTTCCGTCTTTATCATACTGTCTTCCCTGGTCATCAAAACCATGTGTCATTTCATGCCCGATTACCGCGCCAATGGCACCGTAATTAATGGCATCATCTGCTCCAAAATCAAAGAAAGGAAACTGAAGAATTCCGGCCGGGAAAACAATCTCATTGATGGAAGGATTGTAATAAGCATTCACCGTTGGCGGTGTCATTCCCCATTCTGTTTTATCCACGGGTTTGCCCAGCTTATTTATCATTTCTTTATAAACATGCTTATCCGCAGACTGAAGATTTGCGTAATAATTGCCTCTGGTAATCTCCACATCATCATACTTCTTCCATTTATCCGGATATCCGATCTTTTTGATGAAAGCCTGAAGCTTATCAACCGCTTTCTGTTTTGTTGCCGGGCTCATCCAATCCAGCTTTTCGATTCTGGATCTATAAACCTTTTGCAAATTGTCAACCAGTTCCAGCATCCTTTTTTTAGCTTCAGGTGTAAAATGCTCTTTTACATAAAGCTGGCCCAGCAATTCACCAATATTCCCATCTGTACTACTCACAATAGCTTTCCAACGCTCTTTTGGTTCCTTTAAACCTTGTATGGTCTTTCCGAAGAATTCAAACCTCGCCGTACGAAAATCCTTACTCAGGGCAGGCGTTGCGCTATTGATGGCATCAAATTTCAATTTCTCCTTCCACACCTCAATTGGCTGAGATTTCAATAAATTATTCAGTGCCTGGTAATATTTGGGCTGCCCAACCAGAATAGTATCTGTTTTGAGTTCCATTTTACCCAATAAAGCTTTCCAGTCCATATCCGGAGTGAGCTTCTGAAAATCCCCTACGTAATATTTATTGTAGTTTTTCTGAGGATCGCGCAGTTCAACTGGAGTAGAATGTGAATTGGCAATGCTGGTTTCGAGTTTAAGTACATTATCCGCATATTTAGCAGCTTCTTCCTTAGTCGATCCGGTAAGGACAAACAACTGTGTCATGTATTTTAAAAACTCTGCCCTGATTTTTTTGGTCTGTGCATCATTATTGAAGTAATAACTACGTTCTGGCAATGTAATACCAGACTGAGAAAAATTAACCGCATTTTTTGTACTGATCTTATCATCCGGCCCCACGTAAAATCCAAATAAATCGCCATTTCCGTCTTTGTAACCTTCTGCTACAAAATTAAGAACATCTTTATAATCCTTAAGGGCATCAATTTTAGCCAGCAGGGGCTTTAATGGCGTATAACTTAATTTCTCAATAGCAACAGTATCCATACCACTGGCGTAAAAATCGCCAACCTTTTGCTCCAGGCTACCCTTAGGGTGTTCTTCCTTGGAAGCATTGATCAGGATCTCGTCCAGGCTTTTAATGTTGTCATTATACAAGGTATAAAATGAGCCCCAGCCAGTCTCTGTTTTCGGAATCTGTGTCTTTTTCATCCACTGCCCGTTTGCATACAGGAAGAAATTGTCACCAGGGTTAACCGTAGTGTCCATTCCTGATTTATCAAAGAATTCTGTCCGGACCTCCTTGCCTGCCGAGCTGCCTTTGTCTTTGTTCTGACATGCAGCAAGCAGGGCGAGTCCCGCTAATGATAAACTTAGTTTTGTTTTCATATTTATAATCTTAGTTAATTTAAAGCACCGTTGCATTCAAAAGGTAATTATTCCACCCTTTCCAGCAAAGAATTCAGAAACCTGTTTGGTCTAATTTCAGAATAAACTTAAGAAAACAGGTACACAAATCAGAATATTTATCCCAGTTAAACAGTTAATTTCCTAACTTCAAGAAAAAAAACTATGGATTACTTTCTTTATACCATTCTGATTATTGCTCTCATTGTGGCCCTAAGTTCTTTCGTAACAGTTAGACAAGGGACCATTGCCGTTGTTACTGTATTTGGAAAATACAGACGCCAGCTCCGTCCAGGCCTGAATTTTAAATGGCCTCTGATCGAAATCATTCACTCCAGGATCTCTATACAGAACCGCTCAGTAGAACTCTCTTTCCAGGCCGTTACCCAAGACCAGGCAAATGTTTATTTTAAGGCCATGCTGCTTTATTCTGTCCTGGACCACGAAGAAGAAACCATTAAAAATGTCGCCTTTAAATTTGTGGATTCAACGAATTTAATGCAAGCCCTGATCCGTACGATTGAAGGCTCTATCCGTGCTTATGTGGCCACACAAAAGCAAGCAAATGTTTTGGCCCAGCGAAATGAGATCGTAGAACATGTAAAACAACAAATCGATAAAGTTTTAGAATCCTGGGGTTATCACCTGCAGGATCTGCAACTCAACGACATTACCTTCGATGAGGAAATCATGAGGTCGATGAGCAGGGTTGTGGCCTCCAATAACCTGAAAGCAGCAGCAGAAAATGAAGGACAAGCACTTTTAATTACCAAGACAAAGGGCGCAGAAGCCGATGGTAACGCGATAAAAATCGCAGCAGCAGCAGAAAGAGAAGCCGCTCAGCTTCGCGGACAAGGTATCGCTTTGTTCAGGGCTGAAGTTGCACACGGTATGACTAAAGCCGCTCAGGAAATGGAGCAGGCTAATCTGGACATCTCCGTTATCCTGTTCACCATGTGGACAGAGTCCATTAAGCATTTTGCAGAGAACAGCCAGGGAAACACCATCTTTCTTGACGGATCTACAGATGCGATGAACAAAACCATGAAAGAACTGATGTCGGTTCAAATGCAGAAACTTTCTGACAAAAAATAACACCTCATTTAATACAAAAAGGGCTCTTAAAATTTAAGAGCCCTTTCTATTTCTAATTTAGAATACTATTTATTCATCTGCATCAAATCTGCCATTACTTTAAGGCTTTCATTCTCTACAAAATCAAAACTGTCTTCCTTAGTAATTTTATCTCCCTTCTTAATTGGAGGTAAGCCTCTCGATGCCCTGAGTTCATTGGTTTTAGCCAATGCCTTTGCTTCAAGACTATCGCGCTCTGCTTTTAATTTATTTTCATTAAGGGTTACAGAAACCTCAGTATCTCTTTTCTTCATATCCGCAATATCCTGCTGAAGAACCTTATAGTCCAGTGAATTGGCCATACGCTGCTCATGCTGTTTAACCAAAACCGGTCTTACTGCCGAAAGATCCTGAACGGCCGTGAAATTAGAGCGGTTAACCACATCCCATGGCAGAGCAGAAGGCTCTGTATCCTCTCCAATCTTATCCATTGGATATACAGAAGGGAAAATGATGTCAGGCATTACACCTTTATGTTGTGTACTGCTTCCTGTAACCCGGTAAAACTTGGCCATGGTCAGGTTGATCTGTCCTAACTGAGGCGGCGTAGAACCTGTACCCGCAGCACCAACAGAACCCTCTTTACTAATCAGAGCAGCTAATCTTTGCAAAATAGATGGATTGACCAATTTATTCAGGTCAATGGATGACTGTACCGTACCTTTACCGTAGGTCTGTGTACCCATGATGATACCGCGACCATAATCCTGGATTGCTCCGGAAAAGATTTCCGATGCAGAAGCACTCAATCTATCCACCATTACACCAAACGGACCATCCCAGGCCACAGCCGGATTGGTGGACTCGTTGACATCAACTTTACCTCTTAGATCTTTAACCTGTACGACAGGGCCCTTTCCAATGAACAAGCCAGTCAGGTCAATGGCCTCCAGTAAGGAGCCACCGCCATTTGCTCTCAGGTCCATTACAATGGCATCCACCTTGTCTTTATTTTTTAAAGTATCAATCAGCAACTTCACATCACGTGTCGTACTCTTATAATTCGGGTCTCCTGCATTCGCAGCTTTAAAGTCAGCATAAAATGCCGGTACTTTAATAATTCCAATTTTATAAGTCTTACCATTGGATTCAATGGTTTTAACCTGTTTTTTAGCAGACTGGTCTTCCAGAATAATTTTCTCTCTGACCAGTTCAATGATCACAGGTTTAGAAGACAACTCATGTCCGGAAGGAATAATTTTTAGTCTCACCTTGGTCCCTTTAGGTCCCTTTATTTTAGAAACCGAATTTTCGATTCTCCATCCAATGATGTCTTCAAACTCACCGCCCGCCTGAGCCACGCCAATGATTTTATCTCCCGCACTGAGCAACTTGCTTTTAAAAGCAGGTCCACCCGGAATAATCTCATCAATTTTAAGCACTTCATTTTCCAGTTTCAGCCGCGCTCCGATACCTTCAAATGAGCGTGCCATTTCTTCATTAAAGGCCTGTGCATTAGAAGGGTTAAAATAATTTGTATGTGGATCAATCGTCTCCGTAAAAGCATCCATGATGGTCTGGAACACATCCTGGTTATTAATTTTTGAGATCTGGGATTTTAAATTCTGGTATCTTTTGGTTAGAGTCTCCGCATTTTTTGCCTCTGTTGTACCGGCAATCTGCAAGTTCACCAGCTCATATTTAACTCTTTTTTTCCAGATATCATTTAACGCTGCTGTAGACGCAGGCCAAGGCATTTTTTCCCGGTCATATACATAGGTATCGTTCTCGTTAAAATCATACTTTCCTTTTACCTGTGCAAGTGAATAGTTGATCCATTCATTATACCGCTTCAAGTATACATTAAAGATATAAAAAGGAGCACTCAGGTCCCCGTTTCTGAAATCATCATCCAGCGTATTTCTGTATTGCTCAAAGTTTTTAATATCTGAAGCCAGAAAATAGTTTCTCGAACCATCCAAAGCCTTTATATATTTATCCAGGATGAGAGATGAAATAGAATCGTTCAGCTTAATTTTTTTATAGTTATAGTTTTCAATCAGCGCCACCACTTCCTTGCAAACCAGCCCCTGCTGTTCAGCCGGCGTGATGTTAGGCGTCCCATCCACCCGCGGCTGTTGTCTCGGTGCCGCCTGACAGGCCAGCACAGCAGCAGTGAAGGTCACCATTAATATTCTTTTCAACATCTCTTTAAATAATTTAAAATCCATTTTGTAAATCAACAACCAATATGATACCAATTTCTGAAATAAACAAAAAAGAGACAGTAATAATACTGTCTCTTTTTTGTAAACTTAAAAAAACTTATTTAATTCTCCTTATTTCCTTAGAATTAACCTTTTCAGAGATCAAATTCTTTGTGCTTTTAATTTGTGCGTTAAACTGGTTAACCTTTACCGAACGTGCAAATAATTCTGCCTTGACTATATCCTTCGAGGCCAGCTTATATTCCTTCTTTTTAACCTTTACAAGGGCTATTCCAAGCATTGAATCAATATAAGAAGGATTGTTGTTCAGTTGCCGGGCCAGCATTCCCTGCTGGGTATAGAACCATAAAGACTGGGTTAGTTTATTCGCAGCAAAATAAATTTTACCAAGCTGGTTATAAGAATCCATTTGCCCTTTTCTATTTCCAATCCTACTGTAATTTTTCAGTGCAACATTAAGCACAACCTGTTCTGCCTCCGAATAATGTTCCATGATGAGGTGAATATTACTCAATCTCAGCAAAGCTGATCCGTAAGCAACAAATTCTCTGGCATTGTTGTATTCAAATGCGGCTTTACCAAATAAAGTAAGGGCTTCATTGAACTCCCCTTTTTTCTCATTTTTCTCCGCCTCGGCAAAATAATTATCTCCGTCTTCTTCATCAGACTTGGAAACCGCGATGTTAATTGCACCTCCACCCGGAACCTGATCTGGTGCCAGCAGCGTACTGGTTTGTGCTATCGCACAGGAAGCTGTAAGCAAAAAGAATAAGGACAGGACATATCTATACATTTTGCAAAGATATCATTTTTTAGTTAAACACCTGTAAATTAACATCAAATGACGCCCAAACCATATAAGGATGAGAATCCTGATGATAAACCTCTCCGGTTGAAGTGATACCAATAATCCCTGCAAAACCATCAAATTCATTTAATTCTGAAAAAGATTTCTCCGTAGCAGATTCCAAAGAGAACCCATCGGTTACCCGGGTTACAATTTTGGAGGCCAGGGAGGCGCTTACAATATCTTCACCAACCCCTGTACATGAAATTCCGGCATGTTGATTGGCAAAATTGCCGGCAACTGTTGCAGAATCACTGACCCTGCATGGAATTTCAAAACCCTTTCCTCCTGTAGAGGTTGCTGCTGCCAGATTTCCATACCGATCCAACGCTACACACCCAACCGTTCCTTTTCTGCCCTGTTCGTTTCGCTTTGCCTCATATTCAGCTCTGCGCTGTTCTGTAGCCGGATCAAAATAGTCGAATCCATTTTTCCTGGCAAAGTCAAGAGCTCCTTCACCACTCAATACCCGGTCATCCTCATCCAGCAATTTTGCAGAAATCTGTACCGGATGCTCCACATCTTCTATGTTAATCACACCACTAAACCGTTGTGTCTTTCCGTCCATAACAGAAGCACTCAATCTGACTTTTCCATCACTTTGGATTTGAGATCCAAGACCTGCATTAAAAAGAGGATCACTTTCTAACAGACTTACCGCAAAGACGACCGTTTCCAGTGCCGTGTGTTCCTGCAAAAATTTATAGGATTTTGTCACAATGGCAGACAATGCCTCCTGCTTGGCCTTTTTTGTCTCCTGGTTTGTAGCCGATTCGCTAAAAAAACCGCCATGTATAATAATCTTCATTATTGAGCTGCGACAGTTTTAGGATGATGGATCGTCAGCGCATGGGTACTGAGGTCATAAACGTCCCCATCACACATCACATGTACGACCATATTATTAATAGATACAGGCTGTCCCATTTCTACATCTGTCAGATTGGTGTCGGTCATATGCCTTCCATCAACCAGGATCACCATACCCGAACCAATAGCTTCCATGGTATGCCCTTCAGAGATGTAAAGTCCGGTATCTTCGCCCAGGCCAATACCAAGGATACCCGGATTACTGGCAGCAGCATACAATAGCCTGCCGATCCTTCCTCTTTGTACAAAATGCGTGTCTACAATGACCCCATCTATAAATCCCAGGCCTCCGGTAATCTTCACTTCTCCCTTTAAAAGCGCATCTTTGCTGCTGCCCTGATAAATCATATTCTTTGAACTCGCAGCCGCTCCGGCAGATGTTCCCGCAATAACTATTGCTTCGTTCTGGTATTTATCCAGCAAAATATCATGAAAACTTGTTCCTCCAAAAATGGAAGACAAACGCAATTGATCCCCACCTGTAAAAATCACTGCATCAGCCGCCTTAATACGCGCACAGTTTCCTGCATCATTGGCCTGTTCACGGTTGCTGATATTGAGTACTCCAACATTGTGAACATCCAATTGGCCAAAGGCTTTTATATATTCTTCTCCAACTTTCTCAGGAATCAGAGACGCAGTCGTTATAATTTCAAATCTCGATTCTGTATTTTTTGAAGACTCTGTCGTAATTCGCTTTAATATACCCCGCTCAAAAAAATTCATATTCTGAGGCAGGCCAAATTCTGTTTCTGTAAAACTGCCCGTATTTATTGCGCCACCAATAATTATTAACTTCCCTTTTGGAGCCATTTTTTCCTTTTAAGTCCCTATTGTTCCAAATATATACCCATTCGGGAAATAATTAAGTTTTTTTTATCAAAAAGCTTCCTTTATTTCCTTTTCAACAGCTAAAAGAAATTCGAATATTTTATTAATTTTATAGACGATAACGGTCGCTCATTTTAAAGCCTTATCCATCCCACACGCATAAAATGTAGAACAGATACATCCTTTAATCAAATCTACTGAATAGAAAAATTAAACTTACGTACAGATGAAACCTCATCGGCAAAACATTCAAAACAAGAATTAATTGCTCCTGACCGCTTCATCACCATTAAACAAAAAATTATAAAATAGATGAAAATACTAGGCATTCAAGTGCTGAGAGGACCAAATATCTGGTCAATTAACAGAAAGAAACTCATTCAAATGCGCCTGGACCTGGAAGATCTGGAACAAAGGCCAACCAATCTTATCGAAGGATTTGAAGAGCGCATTGTCAAACTCATCCCCAGCATGTTCAGCCATCGCTGCTCCAAGGGACATGAGGGTGGCTTTTTCGAGCGCGTTAAGGAAGGAACCTGGATGGGCCACGTAATAGAACATATCGCATTGGAAATCCAGACACTGGCTGGGATGGATACAGGTTATGGCAGAACCAGGCAAACCAAGGTAGAAGGCATTTATAATGTCGTTTTTAGTTACCTGGAAGAAAAAGCGGGTATTTATGCTGCTGAAGCTTCCGTACAGATTGCCGAAGCGCTGATCAACAACCATGAATGTGATCTGGAAGCCCATATCCAAAAATTGAGGGAACTTAGAGAACTCGAAAGACTAGGGCCCAGCACAGGTTCTATAGTCGATGAAGCCATATCCAGAGATATCCCCTGGATCAGACTGAATAAAAGCTCTCTGGTACAGCTGGGCTATGGAAAGAACCAGGTCCGCTTCAGGGCAACCATGACAGAGAAAACCAATAGTATTGCGGTAGATATTGCCTGTAATAAGGATGAAACCAAGAGACTTTTACAGGATGCTGCCATTCCTGTGGCCAAAGGGGTAACCATTTCTGATCCGGATGACCTGGAAGATGCTATTAAAAAAGTAGGCTTCCCGCTTGTTTTTAAACCCCTGGATGGTAACCATGGCAAGGGCGCGACCATCAATGTAAAGACGGAAGCTGCTGCAAAAGAGGCCTTCGAATACGCCAAAAACTATTCACGTAAGGTTATTATTGAGCGCTTTATTACGGGTTATGATTTCAGGATCCTGGTCATTGACCACCAAATGGTTGCTGCAGCCCTTCGTGTTCCTGCCCATGTAACCGGTAACGGACAGTTAACCGTGCAGCAATTGATCGATAAGGAAAATGAAGATCCAAGAAGAGGTTATGGCCATGAAAATGTACTCACTGAAATTATTGTTGACCGGGATACCCTGGATCTGCTTGCTAAAAAAGAATATACCCTGGAAACTGTTGTTCCGAATGGAGAAATCGTTTACCTGAAATCTACCGCTAACTTAAGTACCGGCGGAACCTCCATCGACGTTACCGATCTGGTCCATCCGCAGAATATATTTATCAGTGAACGCATTTCACGCATCATCGGATTAGACATTTGCGGAATAGATGTGATGGCTCAGAACCTTACACAACCACTAACAGAAAACGGGGGGGTGATTCTCGAAGTCAATGCTGCGCCCGGTTTCAGAATGCATCTTGCTCCAAGCGAAGGGCTTCCAAGGAATGTTGCTGCGCCGGTTATTGA
>NZ_DATMRL010000376.1:0-4296 GCF_035566355.1 Pedobacter sp. | reverse complement strand
TACGACTAAAAAATCAGATTTTAAAACTATAGAACTCAGTAAGCAGTCTATTACTGTACAGGGCCAGGTTGCCATTGTCAGGCATGTGTTAAATGCGGATACCAACGACGGAAATGTCCCGGGACATGTTCGGCTGGGCGTAGTATTGGTTTTTAAGAAAGAGAAAAATGACTGGAAGCTTATCGCCAGGAGGGCATTCAAAGTAACGGAATAACTGATCAGATGTTTTTTGTTTTTGGAGCAGAAGGTAGAGCGTTTATTTATAGCCGAAAATTCTGTACAGCTGCTTCAAGACTGACGATATCAGGCGGCTGAAGAAGCCGCAGATCTCTGAGGTCTTTTCCGCATTGTACGAGATTTTCGGTAGCAAATTGCAGAGGAGGGAGCAGACGGGGCTGGGTGTGGGTTTTCGATTATGTAATGATCAGGGAACCGAGATAAATGCTGTCTGACTGGCGTTGCCTGTCTGAAGAGTTAAAAGCGGCGTAGATTTCCAGGGTCTTTCCTGTAGATCCGGCCAGGATTTCGAGTTCATCACTGCCGTCGGACCGGAAACGCCCGGTGGTTGTGAAACGGGCATGTGCATCTGCCACGTCATAGGCCAATAACATTACCTGGTCTTTAGGGCTGGTATCTGGAAGATGTTCCGGGTTCCAGGTAAATTTTAGTGTTTTGGGTGTCTCCTGAATAACGGCCATATTCTCCGAATTGGACAGGGTTCCCATACTGACTTTCATCAAGCTTGGATCGATACGAATGTCATTATTATCCACTATAAGGGCATTTTTAGAGATGTAAGATTTTGCTCCATAATAACCTTCCAGTTTCTTATTTTCGTTCTTAAAGCTCTTATTTACGAAATTTTTGATGGGTTTAAGCCAGGCTTGTGTGCGTTTGAATTTCTCCTGATTAAGCAATTCTGCCTTACTGAACTTTACCTTCCGGTCCGGACGACTTTTCATATAATCTATACCCCTCCAGGAGCTTCCGATTACTGTTCCAACTTTTCCGGACACGGGACCATTCATCCCTTTTTTTAATCTTCCCATTTTTTCTACAGGTTTAGCTTGTATTTGGTTGATAACTAATATAGTACAAGTTATTGGCAAATAAAAATTAAACAAATAATATATAAGGAATAAATAAGGGCTAAATAAGGAATTTATCCCTGTTCTGTCCCTGTTTGGTCCCTGTTTAATCCCTGTTTGATCCCTGTTTATATTAAGCCAGTTAGTAGTTTGGACCGGACCTGAATGTAATTTGTTGTTTTTTCAGCCTGATTATGGGTTGAGGAGTGATCAACCGGAAGATTTATACCGGCACTCAGGCTATGCGCCCAGAAAAAAAGAAGGATGAAGGGAGAAGGGATTTGTTGAACGGTGTGTAATCAGCTGTAAAACCATATGCCTGTAAAACAAAAAAGCGGAAAGGCCTCAACCTTTCCGCTCTCTAGTAGGAAATTAAAATTAGTTTTTTACAAATTCAGTATTCGCGTTCAGCGTAACTTCATCGCTTAACATTGCATTTGGATATTTAGCACCAAATCCAAAGTCAGATCTTTTTATGGTACCAGAAACTTTGAAACCAGCAGTTGCTTTTTTAGACATTGGGTTAGTAGTTACACCTCTTAAAGTTGCATCCAAAGTTACCGCTTTGGTTACACCATGTAAAGTAAGGTTACCAGCAACTTTATATTTGTTGCCACCAACTTTTTTAACTGAAGTACTTTTGAAAGTTAATTTAGGGAATTTAGCAGCATCAAAGAAGTCAGCACCTTTTAAATGCTCATCTCTTTTATCATTATCTGTATTTACAGAGTTTACATCAGCACTCAATACCACAACTGCATCAGAAAAATCAGGTTTAGCAGAAGTAATAGTCGATTCGAAGTTTTTGAATGAACCTTCAACATCAGTGATCATTAAGTGGGTTACCACAAAGCCGATCTTCGAGTGAGCGGTATCTGCAGTCCAGGTTGAATCTGCAACAGGTTTGAAGGCGAATAAAGCAGTAGTTAAAACTGCAACCAGTAAGAATACTTTTTTCATAATTTTAAATTTGTTTTTTATTTTAATTAGGCTTGCACCATCTTATTCTTGTTATTTAGGGATAAGCTTTGCAGGACTCCTTTTAATTATTTCGATACAAAGGGACACAAATGTATAGATAATGGCATTGACCTATGTTAAGAAATTAAAAAATCTCTCAAACGATTGCGTATTTATTTGCCGCGATTTTTTTTTATACCTGCACAAAACTGTGTAGACTTGCTAACAGACCAAGTATTTAACTGTTAAAAACATGCGTAAAAAGAGTCCCTGCTTTCTGATATTAAGCCTATGTAATTTGCTGGTGGTTCTTTTCACCAATTCGCTGCATGCCCAGACGGCTGAAGAACAGGAGAGACATGCTGCAACTATTCTGGAAAACACTAAAAATCCGGGTCAACCTGAACTCTCAGGTATAGAAGGCGTATGGAGCAGGACTGCAAAAGGAATATACTATAAATATCTGCAGCAAACCGCAGATGTCGTATTAAACAAGGAAGGTGAGATTCAAGGCTATACCACAGCAGATTTTCAGGATGCCCGTTATGGCCAGTTGTTTCTATTGCTGTATAAAGTCAGCGGACAGCAAAAGTATTACAAGGCTGCGACCAGAATCTGGAGTAACTATCAAGAGCAGAAAAGTATAGCAAAAGCTCATTATACAGATCAGGCACTTGTATTTATACTGAAATATGCATCATTGATGCAGGACAAAATCATACTGGAAGAAACGGCTTCCATATTGTTGAAACGTGCAAAGCAAAGATCAAAAGGAGAGGCAGCCTATGCTGTTGCATTGGTCGATGCCTTAGAGAACCTGCCATCAGGATCTTCTTTATACCGGTCATTTACAACTGAACTGCAGCGTAGGGCTATTTTGGCAGAACAAGATCAGACTGCGGGAAAATCAGCAGTTGTGAAAGCGGAAAATAGTGACCTTTTTGCCTATTCCCTGGCAAAAGCGGTTCGTTTAGGATATATCAAACCGGCTTATTTTAAAACGGCACGTAAAGGTTATAGAGGAAAATTATTACCTGCCCTGAATGAAATGCTGCTGGCCTCGCTGCCTAAACCAGGTCTGGGCAAAATGGTATTGCTGGATTCTTATTTTAACAATGAAACAAAAAAAGACCAAAGCGGACATGAAATGTCCTGGCATTACAAATGGGAGGAACTGGCCAATGGCGGTTTTTCGATGTGGGGGATACAGTTCAATAACGCGGGGTTTAAAACATCAACTTTATATGCCGCGCCTTCTGCAGAAAATCTGAAAAATGCCTCCGCTTATATTATTGTGGATCCCGATACAGAAAAGGAAACTAAAAATCCGAAGTATATTTTGCCCGAACATATTCAATCGATTACAGACTGGGTGAAAGCAGGTGGTGTATTGGTCTTGATGGCCAATGATACAGGTAATGTGGAACTGGAACATTTTAACCAACTGGCCGGTGCTTTTGGAGTGCAGTTTAACCTGAACAGTAAAGGACGGGTGATCAATAACAATTACCCCCAGGGGGAGATTCGTGTGGCAGATGGCAATCCGGTATTAAAGAAAGCCAAACAGTTGTATATAAAGGAATACAGTAGTTTGACCTTACAGGCACCTGCAAGTTCTGTGTTGAAGGACAAGGATGGGGATGATGTGATGGCAGTATCGAAATTAGGAAAGGGAAGTGTATTCATCATTGGTGATCCCTGGTTGTATAATGAGTATGTAGACGGTAGAAAATTACCTGCAGCTTATGATAATTTCACAGCGGGTGCTGATTTGGTGAACTGGATTGCGGAACAATTGACGGTTAAAAACAAATAGGTTGAAAAGAGGTTTTTTTACGGTAACGTTTGCGGAAATAATTTGGTCGGGACAGGGGGATTGTTTCCATTTATTATGTAGAATTGTTTGCGATCAAAGGAAGGTAGTGTATTAAAAATGATCTTATCAAAGGAGAACTTAAAGAATGTAAACAGGTCAAAGGTCATTGTACCAGAGGTCTCGGTATTTAGTCTTCCGGAAAAAGTACTGCAGTTTGGAACAGGTGTCCTGCTGCGCGGACTGCCGGACTATTTTATAGATAAAGCCAACAGGAAAGGATATTTTAATGGCCGGGTGGTGGTGGTAAAATCTACCGCCGGAAATACAGGCGAATTTGACGCACAGGATAACCTGTATACGCTTTGTATCCGGGGAATTGAGCATGGTGAGGTTGTGGAAGAAAATGTGGTTTCTTCTGCCATTAGCCGTGTA
>NZ_DATMRL010000375.1:0-13899 GCF_035566355.1 Pedobacter sp. | reverse complement strand
ATGCCTTGTTCCTGAAGCCACTTTTTAGCGGCGTCAAACAACTTAAAAGCAGCAGTTTGATCATTGATGCATTCGAAAAAACCGAGCCCTCCTGTAGGCTGTTCATATTGATGTGCTTTCTTTTCGTTTACAAAGGCTGCAACGCGACCGATGGTTACTCCATCTTTATCCTTTAAGATCCATCTGATGCAAGTGCCATGTTTAAAGAAAGGATTTTTCGCTTTGTCAAATACAGCTTCTACATCATTATCCAGGGGACAAATCCAGTTACTGTCGTTTTTATAAATTGTTCTGGCAACATTTAAAAATTCTTTAACCGTCTTGGAATCTTGAACCGGGAGGATCTGCATGTATGAAATGTTTTAAAATAAAAAGCATCCTTTAAGGATGCTTAGAAATAAGTTATAATAGATTTTGATTAATAATCGTCTTCGTCATCACCAAAGTCATCAAATGCATCAAGATCATCTAATGGCATATCAAAGTCGTCATCATCATCATCAAACGATTTCTTATTTCTTGAATCGTCATTGATCATATCCCTGTCTTCAGACTCATCTAAAGGACCTTTTTTAATGGATTTTTTTGGAGTTGTCATTACAAAAAAAATAAAATGCAAAAAGTGTTGTTTGATAAATTAAAATTACGAAAAAGGAAGTACAACCTGGTTATATTTCTCATCTTTTTCCGTACATCAAAATTACTATAAAAAGATTTTTTCTAAAGAACTTTTTTTAAAAAAAATATTAGAGATCAATAAATGGATAATGAGACATGTATTCAAAAAAAAAGTGGTAAAGATTTTGGCTTTACCACTTTTAACACACAAATGAAACCTGAATTGAGATAGTTTTTTAGGTTAGGTTAAAATATCTTTGCCAATTCTATAAGAACGATTTTTACAAACTATGTTTGCATTAATATCTATAACAAGTTTAATGCTATTTCTGCCGTTATTAATATCCAAATTAGTAAGTGGTATGAATAATTGAGTAAACGGTAATAAACTAGTAAAGTGGTATGGTAATTACTACAGAAGTGCCCGAAATTCCGTTCTGACGGACTAAAATCTGTATGGGATTTGCTTCAATCTTATTTAAAAGGTTCACCCTTTCCTGAGTAAGACTCATGCCTTTGCTGACGTGTTCCGTCCTTTTGTTCTTTAATGAATTGTTTATGCCTACGCCATTATCGATGATACTGATGGTCAAACCGTGTTCTTCTTCCCGTTCGATGATAATTTTCAGTTCACCGCCATCATCCATAGGCATGATACCATGCCAGATGGCATTTTCTATATAGGGCTGCAGCAGCATAGAGGGGATAAAGGTCTCATCTTTATCAATTAATGGGTCTACCTGTATCCGGTAGCTGAGTTTATCTCCAAATCTTTTCTTTTCCAGGCTCAGGTAAAGTTCCAGGTATTCCAGTTCCTCTTCCAGAGAAATAAAACTTTTTGTACAGATTTCCAGGTTTTTCCGGATCAGTTTAGCAAAGCCTGTTAAAACTTTATTTGCCGAAGAAGTATCTTTAGTATTAATATAATGCTGAATGGAGTTCATCACATTAAATACAAAATGCGGGTTCATCATTGCCTGCAAAGCTCTTTGCTCCAACATCAGGATTTTATTTCTTAATAAAAGCTCTTGCTGCTCTTTGTTTTTCTGTCTTTTCGTAACGAAAACAGCGATCCAGTAGAATGTAAAACCAGCAATAACAAATAAAACCAACAGAAACCAATAGGACTGCCAGAAGTGCGCCTTAAGTTCAAAATCGACAGAGGCAGGAATGCCCCAGCTGCTGTTATTGGTTTTTGCACAGAGTTCAAAACTATACTTCCCGGGTTCCAAAGAAGAGACTTCAATGCGTCTGTTTTTTGTTTCTGTCCATGCATCATTTGATTTTAAGCGGTAGCGATAGGAGATGTCCTGGTTTTGGAAATCTATAGCTCCATAATAAAAAGTGATTTTATTGTTGGATGGATCAAGAACAATTGGGTCCTTTTTAGTACTGAGTTTTACCTGACCAACAACGATGGCTGATATTAATGCTTTTGGGGCTTCGGAGAAATCGTGATGTGGTCTGTTATGGAAAAATACAAGCCCCTTGTTGGTTGCAAAATAGGCTGTATCTTTATCAATATAAAGATCATTCACATCGTTTTTTAATAGAGGATTGGTATATTCAAAAGCTTCAACCAGAGGTGCGCTGCCATCCAGACAGATCCGGTTGAGTCCGTTATTTGTCACTACCCAGATGTGATTGTTCCGGATAAAGATTTTTTTGCAAATATTGCTGGAAAGCCCCTGTTTCTGAGTAAAACGGTGGATGATTTTCTCTCCCCTGATCAAAATAAGCCCATAACCATCGGTTGCCAGCACCAGTGTACCGTCCTGCTGCTGCTGGATGTCATTGATCCTTCTCGTTAACAATTCATTTTTATAATAAGTGAAGGAGCCGGAAGCGCTGACTTTCGAAAACCCGTCGATATTAGAAAACCAAAGGTTATCCTGACGGTCGTAATAAGTACAATAAGAGCGGTTACTAAAAAACTCATGATTCTCCTTGAGCGCTGAGATACAAAAATCAAGTCCTTTATTTTTAAGATCCAGGACGGCAACACCAGAGGACAAGGCGAGTGCAAGTTTACCCGTCGGACTAATGCTGAAGTCTTTAATGACAAAAAGGGAATGATTTGCTTCTCTTAGATAACGGATTTTTTTTTCTGGATTTTCATTATTGGTGATACCCAGGCCATAATCAGAAGCAAAAAAAACCGAGCCGCTTGGCGAATCTATCAGTAGTTTTTTGATGCCGTTAAAGGTCTTCTTGTCCGGAAGATCAATGTGTTTTACCTGCATTGTTCTTTTGTTCAGTACATCTATATGTCCGTAATCGAGGCCAAGCCAGAGGTTGTTTTTCTGATCTTTGGTAACGCTTTTTATACTATTTCCTGTAACCCCAAAACTTTTGTCAACGGTGAACATCCTGTTTTCTTCTCTTGGCAGCATGTAAATACCATTACTCGTTGTAAACCAGGTATTGCTTTCCATATCCTTCAGTACTTGTACTGTTGGGATACCTTTTAAATAGGTTGTTATTTTTTGACGATCATCTAGGTGATAAACACCTTCGTTATTGCTTAGCCAGAGGTCGGTATTGTGGATATAGAAATAACCCAGGTTGTCGTTGATGATACTTGGGGGAATCTTGAACAACAATTGTTTATCTCCACCGGTTTGTGCATTCAGGCCAGTTTTATCGATATACAGATTGAGGTTGTTTTTTAAATTGGTGATCGTCTTATAGGAAAGAGGCCTTAGCGGAGGATAACTGGTTCTTTTAAATACCCCGTTTTCAAAGTATCGGATGCAATGTTCACTGTATACCCATATTCTGCCCCTTGCATCTTCATTGATATGAGCGGAGATCAGCTGGTTGGAGAAATCATTTGAGGTGTAGGTCGTTAGAGAGGTTCCATCAAATCTGAACAGGATGTTTTTGTTGGTCCCAAACCAGATTCTTCCCTGAGTGTCTTCAAAGATAGAAATGACTACCGCATTAAATTTGAGCAGCTTCAGGTTTTTATCATTGAGACTGTTGTAGATTTTTCCATCCTGGAAATAACTCATTTCTCCGTTAAATGCTACAAACCAGATTCTTCCCTTTTTGTCGTCTTTGATCTGGATGATCTGATTATCCGGTAAGCCATCGTCAATGGAGAAGTTTTCAAATCGGTTGCCATCAAAACGACAAACGCCTGCATCTGTACCAATCCAGATATATCCTTTGGAGTCCTGAAGGATATAATAGCAATTATTACTTGGCAAACCATCTTTTGTGGTATAATGCTGTATATAGGCTGATTGAGCATAAGCCGAGGTGCTGAAAATAATCAGGGATACTGTAAGACATAAAAACAGTAAATGTCTTCTGGTTTTTTTATTTATCACCTCTATGATTTGTATATAATTTAATTTTCTCTGCAAATTCACTTGCTCTTCTACGTGAAACTGCAATTTTTACACCATTTTTAAGTGTTAACTCTACGCCATTTTTGGAATTGTAATCTTTTAAAAAGTCAAGATTGATGATACTGGATTTGTGAACGCGTACAAATTGATTCTCAGGCAGTATTTCTTCATAATCTTTAAGAACTTTTGAAACGGTGATTTTATCCTTTCCTGACAAGTAAAATACGGAATAATTGCTGTCTGCTTCAATATTGATGATGTCATTGATATCGACAATAGTGTAACCGCTCTGCCCATTAGGAAGACTCAGTTTACGGATTTCGTTTCGTTCACTCAGGTTTTCGGCAAGCTGATTTAAGCGGGCTGTGTTGTTTTGTTCATTCTGCCTGTTTAGGCCGATATGTTTTACCGCTTTTTTTACCGCTTCTTTCAGTTCATCGATATCAATAGGCTTCAGCAGATAATCAAGAGCATTTGCTTTAATCGCTTTTAATGCATACTGATCGTAAGCTGTTGTAAATATCACATGAGCATGATGGTGCTGGGCACTTGATATCAACTCGAAACCATTTTCACCTGGCATAGCTATATCCAGGAAAATAAGGTCTATTTCTTGTTCTGCAAGCAGCGTTCGGGCCTCAGCAACTGATTTTGCAATACCGGAGATATGAATATTCTCACAGTTTTCCTGTAATAAAAAATATAAGGAAGAACGGGCAAATTCCTCGTCATCGACAATAATGGTATTTAGTAAAAGCATATATGGCATCAATTTATTAAAAAATAGTAGAAATGTAAAAACCGTATCATTTTTTCTCTCGTAAATGGGCTTAGAAACTTAAAAAACTAATAACGAAACCTGCGTATGCAAGTTTTAGGACCATTGAACTCTAAATAAAAGAAACTATGAAAACAGAACCAGGAAAAGAGTTGGAAATGCTGCAAAAAGAAAACAGCATTCTTACCGCCAGCTTGCACCGCAGATCCTTTCTGCAATATGCAGGAGCAGGGGCAGCAGGTATTGCATTAATTGCTGCAGGATGTAAGAAAGACCATGGAAACGACATGCCTCCAGTTAATGGCGGGGTGACACTTGATTTTAAGGATGATTTTGGCGTGTTAAACTATGCGTACGCACTGGAGCAATTGGAAGCGGCATTTTATGTACAGGTAGCCTCTAACCCTCCGTCAGGATTTAGTGCAATTGAAAAACAATATTTTCAGGATATTCAGTATCACGAGATTGCACACCGGGAGTTCTTTAAAAATGCATTGGGTACCGCTGCAATAGGAAGTTTAGCCGTAGATTTTTCTTCCATCAATTTTACTGACCGGGCAAGTGTGCTGAACGCGGCAAAAGCTTTCGAAGATTTAGGGGTTGCTGCTTATAATGGTGCTGGCGTTCGTATTAAAACAGACGCATACCTTGTGCTTGCCGGAAAAATTGTATCTGTAGAAGCCAGACATGCAGCCTATATCCGGGATTTGATTTCTCCAGGTAGTTTCTCCGGACCAGATGTGGTTGACGCAACAACAGGTTTAGATCAGGCTTTAACACCTGACAAAGTACTTGCAGCTGCAGGAAAATACATCAAAACAAAAGTTAATGTCATTAACCTATAACCTTAAACACCAGAAAACATGAATATCGTAAATATAATTGAGGAAATTGAAAAAGTTGATGGTGAGATCTATGAGAGATTGAGCCCAAGACGTTCAGCAATGAAAGATTTTTATAATATGGGAAAGAAAGTAGCGCTGGCAGCAATGCCAATGGCACTCGGATCCATGTTTACCAAAGCTTATGGACAATCTACACCTTCTGACGTTACTGCTACACTAAATTTTGCATTAACTTTAGAGTATTTGGAGTATCATTTTTACAACCATGCAGTTGCAAATGCAAGTGCAATTGCGCTTTCAGGAGCCGCGCTTACCGCAATCACAACCATCCGTGACCATGAAAAGGCACATGTGGCTTTGCTTGCAGGTGCATTAGGCAGCGCCGCGATACCCGTAAAAGCTTATACTGATTTTGACTATACAGCGAAAGGTACATTCCCTAATGTTTTTTCAGATTATGGAACTTTTCTTGCGGTCGCCCAAGCTTTCGAAGACACCGGTGTAAGAGCTTACAAAGGACAAGCTACTGTATTGAAAGGAAATGCTGTATTAACCACTGCTCTGCAAATCCACTCCGTTGAAGCGCGCCATGCTGCACATATTCGTTATATGCGTGCTGCAAGTGGGGTAAGTATTAAGCCATGGATCAGTCTCGGTCCGGGTGGAAGTTCAAATGATTCAGGCGTGCCGGCAGCAGACCCTGTTTATGCAGGTGAAAACAATACCTCACAAGCCAATATCAACATCGTTGGTATTAATGGAAACACAGGTATAACTGCCGCCGCAGCTGCAGAGTGTTTTGACGAACCTTTAGCAAAAGCAGATGTATTGACCATCGCCGGTTTATTTATTAAATAGGGATTTTTGTTTAAGTTTTAAAATGGGAAGAGGGCAGTAGCCCTCTTCTTTTTTTATAATTAGTAATTGATCACCTGTTCTTCCAGGTGTTCCGGAAGATCGCGGTAATTGTATTTTTGACCTCTGAGCTGAGGCTCAAATCCAGCTTCCCGAATCGCATCCTGAATTCCTTTAGCCGTAAAACGATGTGGAGCACCAGCAGCAGAAACTACATTTTCTTCAATCATTATGGAGCCAAAATCATTTGCGCCCGCATGAAGGCATAATTGTGCTACTGCTTTTCCGACCGTTAGCCATGATGCCTGTATATTTTTAATATTAGGCAGCATAATCCTGCTCAAAGCCAGCATTCTTACATATTCATCGCCAGATACATTATTGCTGATTCCGCGGAGTCTTTTTAATAATGTGCCATCATCCTGGAAAGGCCATGGGATAAAGGCTAAAAAGCCATTTGCCTCAGCCGGTTTTTCACTTTGTACGTCTCTGATCCAAACCAGGTGTTCAAAACGCTCTTCGATAGTTTCCACATGACCAAACATCATGGTTGCAGAAGTTGTTATGTCGAGTTGATGGGCAGCGCGCATCACATCCAACCACTCCTGTCCACCGCATTTTCCTTTAGAAATCAGTCTTCTAACCCGGTCATTCAGGATTTCAGCGCCTGCACCAGGCAGGGAATCCATTCCGGCCTCTTTCAGGGCCTTTAAAACTTCCGTATGTGACAATCCTTCCAGTTTGGCAACATGCGCAATTTCCGGTGGGCCTAAAGCATGAAGTTTCAGATCCGGATAAAGCTCTTTAAGTTGTTTGAACAGACTGGCATAGAACTCCAGGCCCAGATCAGGATGGTGTCCTCCCTGAAGTAGAAGCTGATCTCCACCTAAACGAAAAGTTTCTTCTATTTTCTGTTTATAGGTTTCAATATCGGTAATATAGCTTTCCTCATGTCCCGGTCTTCTGAAGAAATTACAAAATTTACAGTTTGCAATGCACACATTGGTGGTGTTCACGTTCCTGTCAATCTGCCAGGTCACTTTTCCACTGGGTACCTGCTTTTTTCTCAGTTCATTAGCTACATAAGCCAGTTCAGCAGTGGAGGCATGGTGGTACAAAAAGACACCCTCTTCTTTGCTCAAAAAGTCAAAATGCAGTGCCCTGTGTAATAAATCAGCAGTATTCATACTGCAAATATACCATAAGTTCTGTTCTTTTTATTTCACAAGATTATCACATTTAGCCTAATCATAAATTCCTATATTTGGCAGAATTATTTTTCTAAATATGGTAGACTTTAACCGTTTTACATTAGCTAACGGATTACGTGTCCTGGTACACGAAGATGATACGACGCCGATGGCGGTATTAAATATTTTATATGATGTAGGTGCCAGAGATGAAGAGGCGGATAAGACCGGCTTTGCACATTTGTTTGAACACCTGATGTTTGGAGGGTCTGTAAATATCCCTGTTTATGATGAACCCCTTCAACGGGTAGGTGGAGAAAACAATGCCTTTACCAGCAATGACATCACCAATTATTACATCACTTTACCTGCCGTAAACCTGGAAACTGCATTCTGGCTGGAAAGTGACCGGATGCTGAGCCTGGCCTTTTCTGAAAAGAGTTTGGAAACCCAGCGTAATGTGGTTTGTGAAGAGTTTAAACAAAGATATCTTAACCAGCCCTACGGCGATGTATGGTTGAAATTGAGACCATTGGCCTACACAAAACACCCTTATCAATGGGCGACCATTGGTCAGGACCTGAAGCAAATTGAAGATGCCAAAATGGAAGATGTCAAAGCTTTCTTTAAAAAACATTATAATCCTCAAAATGCCATCATGGTTGTTGGTGGGAATGTAAAGACAGAAGATGTAAAGACACTGGCAGAAAAATGGTTTGCGCCAATCCCGGCGGGGGAGAAGTACCTCCGGAATTTACCTGAAGAACCTCAGCAAACCGCAGAACGTAAAGAGACTGTCTATGCCAAAGTTCCTTTGAATGCCATTTATATGGCCTTTAAAATGCCTGCCAGAGACAGCAAAGATTATCAGTGCTTTGACCTCATTTCTGATGTGCTTTCGCAGGGACAATCTTCCCGTTTATATAATAGCTTACTCAAGGAACAACAATTGTTCAGTGATATTCATGCCTATATTACCAGCAGTATAGATGAAGGTCTGTTTGTGGTTGAAGGTAAACTGGTGGAAGGTGTTCAGCCTGAGCAGGCAGAGCAAGCCATATGGGCAGAACTCGAAAAGATAAAAGCAGAGCCGGTTACTACTGATGAACTGACCAAAGTTAAAAACAAATCAGAGTCTATTATGGTCTTTGCAGAAATGAGCTTGCTGGATAAAGCCATGAATCTGGCCTATTATGAGCTTTTAGGAGACGCGGCACTGCTCAATACAGAGATAGACCGGTACCTTGCTGTTAGTAAAGAACAAATGCAGCAGGCTGCCCAACGGACTTTTGTTCCATCTCAATGTTCCACTTTATACTATTTAATCGCTAAAGATGCTTAATCGTACACTCGTACCTGAATCTAAACAGGTTAATGATATTAAATTTATAGCGCCTCAAGAGCAGGAATTGGACAATGGTATAAAAGTATATACCATTAATGCCGGTAAACAAGATCTGGTCAGGATAGAATTCATATTTGAAAACGTGAACTGGCAAGCCTCAAAACCTTTACAGGCTATTGGTGTAAACCACCTGGTCAATAATGGGACAGCCCAGCTCTCCGCCAGAGATATTGCAGATAAGGTAGATTATTATGGTGCTTTTCTGCAAACAGAATACGGAGCCGATCAGTCTTGTATTAAGCTTTATACCTTAAATAAACACCTAAAATCGGTGTTGCCTATACTCAAATCGATTGTAGATGAGAGTATATTTCCTGAACAGGAACTGGCCATTTTTATACAGAACCAGAAGCAATCCCTGCAGGTCAGTCTTCAGAAGAATGATTTTCTTGCCCGTAAGCATTTTGCACATTCCATTTTCGGGCAATCGAGTTATGGGGCAAGCATCGATCTTTCAGATTATGATGCTTTGCAGCGTCAGGACTTGCTGGATTATTATAACGCGACCTATAAGCCAGAGAACTGCTCTATATTTGTAGCTGGTAAATTTGAGCAAAAGGAATTTGAATTGCTGAATAGCATTTTTGGCGGCGGATGGAATAACGATAAAGCTTCTGTTCAAAATCATATTGTATTTCCTGTTGCACCTAAAGGAGAAATTTTGATTGAACGGCCTGACGCTATACAATCGGCCATTCGAATGGGAAGCAGGAGCATCAACAGAACCCATCCTGATTTTGCCGGATTCCAGGTCTTAAACTGTTTGCTAGGCGGTTATTTTGGTTCCAGACTAATGGCCAATATTCGGGAAGATAAAGGCTATACCTATGGAATAGGCTCTGCAGTGGTTTCCATGAAAGATGCCGGTTACTTTTTTATTGCCACTGAAGTTGGCGCGGAAGTCTGCAGCAGCGCACTGGAAGAAATTGAAAAAGAAATTAACCTTTTAAAAACAGAACTTGTACCTGATCTGGAACTGGACCTTGTACGGAATTACATGCTGGGTTCTATGTTGGGAAGTCTTGAGAATGCATTCTCGCATGCAGACAAGTTCAAAAATATCCATTTTTCAGGATTGGGTTACGATTATTATGATAATTATATCCAGACGGTTAAAACAATTGATGCGGCACAGATTCAAGTATTGGCTAACAAATACCTCAATACCGAAGAATTTTCTAAAGTAATTGTTGGAAAAAAATAGTAAGTATTGGCTAAGGTAACTTAGCCAATACTCCTTTTGATTTATCTGCCTGATAAACCTTTTTGTAAAAATCTACAAAAGCACTGTACTTTTCCGGACTATATTTTTTGCTGTTCATCGTTTGGACCCTGGTGTACACAATGGTATTTTCCTTGACCACTGCTTTTGCAGTATACTGCCCAAATTCTGATTCGAGATGGATCTCTTTGGGAACAAACTCTACGGTATAACCCTTTGGTATCACAAAAGTGATCTCATCTTCGTCCTGATAACCATAAGGGACAGAAAAATATGTTTTTCTATCTTCCACCTTAGCCGGAACACTTTCTCTGCGGTTCAATAGATTTAGCGTAACGAACATTTTATCTGCTCCTCTGGTTAAAAGCTGGGGAACTTTTAAGCTGATGTTTTCCTTTAACATTGGAACATCCTTATCGGGTTGGACATAACTAAAATTGTTCAATTGCAGGTTTGGAATTTCCAGTTGATTAATGAGCCTTTTTCGCTGTTCTGTAGGCTCCCTTAATGTCATTTGGAAATGATCATCAAATTGTGCGCAACCATATTTGGAATCAATGGTCACCTCCGCAGCACCCTGTTCATCCAGGTTTACTTTAACGCTTCTCTTCTGATAGTTATCGGCTGGAGAATATACAGGAGTCCGTACCAATTTACCGCCATCTGCAGTAACCAGCAATACATTCTTGTCAGAACAGCCACTGGCCAGATAGCCTGCGGGCTTGTGCTGACTGGTGCATTCCAGCCACACCGTGTCTTTCTGAAGAGGAACGCAAAGGATCATATGATTTGCCTGGTTCAAGCTGGAAAACGTTGGATTCATGGAAGGCATATCATAGCCTATAACAACGAGATTCGATGCAATACCAGCTTCATTCAGTAAGGTTTTCATATAATTGGACAAAGCCTTGCAATCTCCATAATTAACTGCAGCCACTTTATCTGCATTAATGGGTTTCAGTCCACCAATGCCCAGCTGCACACTCACATACCTGGTATTAGATTGTAAATAACTATACAATCTTTTAATCTTTTCTCTAGGTGTTTTAGCATCAGTGATCAAAGACGCTACTTTTGCTTTCACAGCAGGAGGTAAAACCTGTGGCTCACTATTGAGCGTGTAAAGCCAGCTTCCAACGTTTTTCCAGGATTCAATATTGCCTTTTGAATTGTCATACTCAAAATCATTAGGTGCAAGAGATACCCAGGGCATGATGTTTCTGAGACCGGAAGCAAAAGGCTCGTATTCTAATGCCTTAATGTTTTCACAAGCCCATTTATATTCTGTTTTATCCTTTATTTTAACAGAATCTGTTTTTAAACCAGGACTCTTAATGTATTTAAAGGTCATTCCTTCCGGGATCCTGAATATATAGGCAGATTTCTCGAGTGCATAACCGAAATCACTAACCGGATACCAGGATGGGTAACTGGTCAGGCCAGTATAATCTTTTGTATAGCTATATTCAATGGTATAGGGGAAGTTCGAGTTCAGAAATTCAAGTTCTTTCATCCGACCGTCATCATAAATGGTCCCGTCGGAAGTTGCGCTTTTGTCTTTAAAATCAGAACTTTTGTAATCCTTCAATTTATTTCCTTTTGCATCATACATTACTGCCTTTAAGTTGTAAATGCTGGAAAATTTATCATAATACTCTTGCATAGAAGAAGCTTCCTCACCATTCTTATTGAGAATGGTAACCGCCGTTTTATAGGTCATTGTAGCATGACTTATCGTCTTCAAATCAAAGATCCGTTCTTCCATTCGAACAACCACAGAAGCATTTTTGCTCAGTTCGGCTGGAATTTTTTCGATGTCATAAGGGGATTGGGCATGAGCAACAGCGCAAATGCCGGTCAGAAAGGAGAAAAGTCGTGTTCTCATGGAATTAGCTCTTTTTGAATACCAGTTGTTGTGCTTGTTTTTCAACAATGCTCTTAAATAATTCTTTCAGATAGCCATATTCCTCTGCTGTAAATACAGATTTAGAAATGTTTATTTTACTGACAATGGCCACTTTATTACCTTCAGTAGAAAACAGGTAGGTAAAAGAAGCCTCATCATTTGGAAGTTTTACTTTACCATTGGCCGGTAATTTATCCAGCGTATAATTTTTTGGAAATTCAATCGTGATCCTGTAGTTCTCTTCCAGTGGATAGGCAAAATCTACCGGGTAATTCCTTTCCTCTTGTTTAAAAGGATTTTCTTTGGTCCTGTCAAATAGCAAAGGGCTTAACAATAACATATTTCCAGCTTCTTCAACATTATCTTCAATATTGACCTCCATGGTTTCTGTTAATAACTCTGAAGGATTATCCAGGTTTTCGATCTTAAAACTTTTCACTTCAATTCCTGGCTTATCTTTTTTGTAATTCTTAATAAACTCGGCCTCATTGAGGGCTGAACTGAACTTATTCCGTTGTGTTAAGGCTGCATAATTGCTGAAAGACAAATATAAAGTCCCCGAAAGCTTATTGTCCTCGCTTAACACAAGGTTATAATACGTGTTATTTTTACTGGTTGTATTTTGCTCCAGAGAGATCCACTCTCCTGAAGGAGCCTCTGCATCTAAATTTAGTTTGAAGCCCTGGTGTGCCAGATTCTCATAGGAGATCAGATCACCTGTTAAGTATTTATCTGTAGCATCCAGGAGGTAAGTCTTGTCTCCAATGACTGCTTGTACAATAACATTGTTGAATTTTTCAAGCAGGGGATGACCTGGATGTGCCCCGTTTTCCCTGGTACTGACCAGCACTGGTACAGCACTTATCTTCGCCTCGGTCAATAGGTTCAGGAGGGATAAATTGATGTCTGAACTGTTACCTGCCTTCTTATCGAAGATGGTTTTAGGATTGGTCTCTGAGGTGTACTTACTATGTCTGTCATTCCATTTAAGGGTATTTTTTACATAGTTAAAAATAAGCTGGGTTTTGATCAGTGGATCTGTCTCAGTTTTTATAATGGAAGGTAATGTGGCTTTGGCATATCCGTTTTTCCTAACAAAATGTCCAAAGTTATCGTCTTCAATCAGCATTTTGACAATGTTTGGCCAGGTTGAGCTGTAGTCTTTATAAAGACTGTTGGGATATTTAGTAGAAGTGAGTTCAAAATCGAGCTTGGAGATATAATCGTCCAAAGTCGTGATGAAGCTTTCTTCTTTTATTGCTGGAACATTCTCTGCAACATATTTCATCTCTAGTGCTGTTGCCTGTACATTTCCAGGTTTTTCCTGCCCGGAAGAGGGAATGTAATAATTTTCATTGATCATTTCCTGTTTTACAAGGCTTACAGGTACATAACCACCGGGAGTTACTTTATACCTCAAATACTCTGGTATGCGGATGTCGTATTCAGAATACAGGGTAGGTACAGAGCTTTGGAAATTCCATTGCCGTAAATTGAAAATAAAATCAGATTTGATCCGGTATTTATATTCCACAATGGAACCTTCTTTTACATTGGCCAGCGTGAATTTTTTTACAGTCCAGTTTTTATCATGTTTTTCTGAAAATTTTGCATCTTTAGCCAGTTTGCTGACAACAATTTGCTTGTTCTCCAGATTATACGTGGCTGCATCCATATAGTCCAACAACTCCTCTGATCCAGATGATCCTCGGTAAAGTGGAATT
>NZ_DATMRL010000374.1:0-6945 GCF_035566355.1 Pedobacter sp. | reverse complement strand
TTTGAATTTAGTATTGGCTATCAGGACAAGGCGGGAGAGGTGAGTTATGGGATCAACCTGAATGCCACACACTACACAGCTACAGCCAAAAAGCTGGCCCAGGGAAATGATATTCTTTCGGGTAATACCGCTATTTTTGGAACCACCAGTTTAACCAGGGAAGGACATCCGGTAGGTGCTTTTTATGGACTTCAAACAGATGGGATCTTCCAAAATGCATCAGAAGTAGCTTCCTATAAAAATGCTGCTGGTACTTTGATCCAGCCAAATGCTGTACCAGGAGATTTTCGTTTTAAAGATCTTAACGGCGATGGTGTGATCAATTCTTCTGACCGTACTTTTATTGGCGATCCTACACCAAAGCTTACCTTTGGCATCAACCTTACTGCTGCCTATAAAAACTTCGACCTTACCGTCTTTTTTACTGGAAACCTGGGCGGAGATCTGGTGAATGTATTGAAAGGATATACCAATTCGGGAAGTAACAATTACAATAAAATTGCGGGGCTGGAAAGTATTGCATGGCATGGAGAAGGTACCTCCAGCACCACACCTCGTATTGCCGCTTTTGACAACAATGGCAATTACTCTAAATTCAACGATTTCTATATTGAAAGTGGTTCTTTTGCCAGGTTGAGGAATTTACAGTTAGGTTATACCATTAACAGCGAGAAGGTAGGAAAGATCAGAGTATTTGCCAGTGCCCAGAACCTGCTGACGATAACCAAATATAAAGGTCTGGATCCTGAACTGGCCTATGGTACGCAATGGACTGACAACAGCTCCGCATTGAACAGAGGACTGGATTGGGGTAATTATCCAACTTCAAGGACCTTTCTTTTTGGATTAAATTTTACATTCTAAACTTTTAGAGGACTTATTATGAAAAGATATATATTCATGCTCATCGCACTTGCTTCACTTTCTGCAGGCTGCAAAAAGTTTTTGGACCAGCCTATTATTGGCCGTCAGAATACTGATAATTACTTTAAAACAGAAGCCGATTGCCAGGCCGCTGTGATTGCCTGTTATTTTGGAACGCATTCTGACCAGTGGTATGAACTGGATAGAAGTCAAATGATGGGGGATGCCTTAAGTGATGATGCTTTTAAAGGTAATTCTATCCCGGGCGATCAGTCGCTTTTTGGAGATATTGCCCGTTATCACTTTGACGCAACAAATGAATGGTTTGGCTTCAGGTGGAGCTACCTTTGGAAAGGGATAGGCAATTGTAACTTTGCTATCGAGGGCATCAGTACCTCTACGATAGACGATGCCCTGAAACAAAAGCTGATTGCGGAGGCTAAATTTTTAAGGGCTTACTGCTATTTTGAACTGGTGAAGAGTTTTGGAGGTGTACCTTTGGTACTGAATGTGCCGGATCCTCAAGCTGTACTTTCGGTAGCCAGATCAAGTAAAGAAGAGTGCTTCGCTCAGATTGTTAAAGACCTTTCTGATGCAGCAGCAGTGTTACCAGAAAGAGCGGCGCAAGGTGCGGATCAGATCGGACGGGCCACCAAAGGAGCAGCCAATGCCTATCTGGCCAAGGCTTACCTGTTTACGGAAAACTGGGCACAGGCGCAAAAGTATGCTGATCAGGTGATTGCTTCGGCACAGTATACCCTGGAACCAAGTTTCAGTAATGTCTGGAGTGTGCGTAACAAAAATGGGGTAGAGTCGATCTTTGAATTTCAATACAACGCAGACCAGACCTTTAATTTAGGAACTGCATTGACCACACTGACGCGGAGCAGAGCTGATGGCGGATGGGGCTTTGATACACCTTCAAGCCATCTGGAGCAGGCATTCTTGAAAGAGAATGATCCGAGATTGAAATGGACTATTATTAAGCAGGGAGATAACGTTGGTGCAGCTACGCCGAATTTCGATTATTCACATTATGACACCAAGTTGTCTGAAAACGAATCTGGCAGGATCAGCAGGAAATTCTATCTGGCTCCCGCAGACCGCCCCGCAAATGAACTCTCCCATGCACCGCTGAATATTATCCAGATGCGCTATGCAGATTTACTGCTCATTGATGCAGAAGCTGCTTATCGTAATGGTAACGAAGCTGTAGCCTTAAAAAGCCTGAATATGGTGAGGGAGAGAGCAAACCGCCTGAACCCAGGCGCCGTTCTTCCGAGAAGTTCTTCAGGCACACAATTGTTAAATGACATCTGGTTGGAGCGAAGACTGGAACTGGCTATGGAAGGACACCGCTATTATGACCTGGTAAGGCAACACCGCCTGGTGCAGGTGATTAAAGATTTTTATACCTATAACAATAGCACCAGTACAGACCCATATGATAAAGGCAATCCAAAAGGTGCTGATGTAGCAGAAAAACACAATTTGTTTCCAATACCACAGCAAGATATTGATCTGTCTAAAGGTGTACTGAAACAAAATCCTGGTTTTTAAGAACAGAAAGATATAAATATATATAGATTTATTGATCATTGAATACTCAAATTATTACCTCAAGATGCGAACAAGAATTTTGCTGATTACGTTCCTTGGCCTGTCGGGCGGCTTTTGTCAAAAGCTATTGGCTCAGGAAAAATTTATAGAAGCCGAAGTTGCAACACTGTCTAATGGTGCTAGAATAGAAGCCTGTTCCACCTGTTCGGGTGGAAATAAGGTAGCTGGTTTAGGAGATCTGAAAAATGGAACGGCCGTTTTTAATCTGCAGGTACCCAAGGCAGGTCTGTATCCTTTAACCGTTTATTTCAGGGTTTCGGACGACAGGAGTCTGAGCATCCGGGTCAACCAGGAGAGTGTTCCGCAGAAAGTTGTTTTCCGGCGTATTGCGCCGGCGGAGCAGTCCAGCTTACAGCAAATATTTGTTCCGCTGAAAGCAGGTCTTAATACGGTATCTTTTGATAATTCAGTTGAAGGTGGGCCGGATCTGGACCGGATTGCCTACGGTACTGTCCCTGTAAAGTCTTTGAACTTTAGAGGCACCATTAAAGACAAGAGCGGGAAACCTGTTAAAGGCGTAGAGGTTCAGCTCAGGGGCGGGGCAGATCGTATGGTCAGTACTGATGCTGCCGGAAATTACCAGATCAATGATGTTCCGGAAGGCGAGTATTTGCTCTCTGCATTTGCCAATGGCCAGCTTATTTTTCCACATTCCCGTACTGCAGGGCCTAAAGATAATGGGGCAGCTTTAAATTTTACCGCTTTAGCATTTGTAAAAAAAGCCGCCGATATCCGGAAACTGGGTAAAGGCAATACCTATATCAACTACAATGTTAAAACCGGTACGGCCGATTTTTATACCCTCGGAAAACAGATCCTTTCCAATATATATGCAGAAGCCCATATTCCAAAGGTGATTTCCAGCATGGATTATCCCAGACATGAAATCAAAGAAAAACCTTTTACAGATCCACTCGGCAGCGGAACACTTTTTACGGTAAGTTCCACTGCAAAAGGACTTCCGGAGATGATCCAGGAATATTGGCTGTATGCAGATAAAGGATTTATCCTGAGCAGGCTTTCTGTAAAGAGCGAAGAGGAATTCGGCAGCGCCTACATGGCCCCATTAAAATCTGAGACCTCTTTTCAGGTACTTCCCTCAGGAAATAACTATGCTTTATTTGTGCCTTTTGACAACGACAAATGGGTGCGTTATGTCGCCTTTCCTTTTAGCAAGGTGGTCTCCAGTCATGAAGTTTCTGTACTGTTTAATGAAAAATCAAACCAAGGGCTGGTGATCGGTTCTGTAGACCACGATAACTGGAAAACAGGTGTGGTGACCGCAACAGAAGGCAATACACTCCGTCGTCTGGAAGCTTATGGTGGTTTTACTTATGCTACTTCAAGGGATATTCTTCCTCATGGAAAGATCAGCGGCAAGCTGGTGCGTTCGCCCAGAATGTTTGCAGGTTCATATGCAGACTGGAGAGAAGGAATGAATGATTTTGCTGCAGTCAATTCTGGCTTACATAAAAGACTGAAATGGCCTGGAGGCGTTCCCTTTGGCTGGAACAGCTGGGGTAAGATTCAGTTCAACCTGACCGGTCAAAAAGCAGTAGAAGTATCTGATTTTTTTGCCAAAACACTTAAAGATAAAAGTTTTGAGAATGATGGGGTAACCTATATCGGACTCGATGCCGGAGCTGAAGACCGGACAGATGAAGAACTGACTGCTTTTGTAAACGAATGCAGGAAGAATAACCAGGTCCCGGGTGGTTATTATGGACCCTTTGCCGATTGGGGGGGAGACAGTACCAGGACTATAGAAGGAACGCCTTATACGTATAAGGACCTTTACCTCAGGGCACATGGCAACAAGCAATATATTGATGGTGCTGCGGCTATTGATCCCACCCATCCGGGTACTAAAGCCAGAATTAAAAGATCCCTGGAAAGATTTAAGCGGCTCGGTTTTAAATTTATGAAAGTGGATTTCCTGGCTCATGCTTCCCTGGAGTCCGATCATTATTATAATCCGAAAGTGACGACTGGAATCCAGGCATATAATGAAGGAATGACATACCTGAGGGAAGTACTGGGCGATAGTATTTACCTCAATCAGGCCATTTCGCCAATTTTCCCGGCAGATTATGCACAGTCCAGGCGCATTGCCTGTGATGTCTTTGGAGATACAGAAAAAATAGAATACGCCATGAATTCGCTTACCTACGGTTGGTGGCTCTCCAATGTGTATTTGTACAACGATGCAGACCATATTGTATTGGAAGGACATTCTGAAGCGGAGAACCGTTCCAGGGTAACTTCGTCCGTAACCACTGGAATCTATATCTCAGGCGACGATCTGAGTGCGGGGGGAAGTACGGAGGCGAAAACAAAATCCCTTAAATTCCTGACCAATTCCGATGTTAATGCAATTGCCCGTTCGGGACAGTCTTTCCAACCTGTTTATCCCGCACAAGGTGGAAAGGCAGCCAACGCCTTTTTCAGAAAAGACGGTCAATACCTTTACCTGGCCTTGTTTAACTACGGTAAGGAGGAAGCTCATCTTCGTATCCCGGTAACTGCCATTCCGGGCGTTTTTCTAAATGGAAGCAGCTATAAAGAGCTGTGGACGGGTAAAACGGGTACGGCAGGAACAATTCTGGAAGAATCCATACCTGCGGCGGATGTCCGTATTTTAAGATTTGAACTTACTAAAAAATAATTACCCACTGATATGACCTTTAAATTTCGATTCCTTGTTAAACCATTTTTCTTTGTTTTTTTTATCGGTACAGGCAGTTCCTTTGTGGCAAAGGCACAATCTGCATTTGTGATTCCGATAGAATCAAAAAATAATGCACTCGCCCTTCAGGTGGGTGCCAAAAAGGATCTTTCTACCATTTATTTTGGTAAAAAATTAACCAGCACGGGTGAATATGCCCATGTGCCGGGTGTATATAAACAGACCAGCGATTATACGGGCTTGTTAAATTCTGTGTATACACCATCTGGCTCCCGGAATCTTATGGAACCTGCCATTACTGTAACTCATGCCGATGGAAACAATTCCCTGGATCTTAAATATGTGAGCCACAACATCACAGATATAAAAGAAGGGGTAAAATTGCTGTCTGTAGTATTAAAAGATCCGGTTTACGCCTTTGAAGTGACCCTGTTTTACCAGGTGTATTACAATGAGGATGTGATAGAGCAATGGACAGAAATCCGCCACCAGGAAAAAGGAAATGTAGTTCTGCACAAATTTGCCTCGGCCAACCTTCATTTAAAGGCAGGTAGCTACTGGTTAAAACAGTACCATGGCGACTGGGCTAAAGAAATGCAGCCGGAAGAATCTAAACTGACCCATGGTATCAAGACACTGGATACTAAACTGGGTACCCGGGCCAACCTTTTCCAGCCTTCGGTATTTATGGTTTCTTTGGATAAACCTGCCGGGGAAGATGAAGGTGATGTATTGTATGGTGCACTGGAGTACAGTGGCAATTTCAGGATTGACCTTGAAGTAGATTATCAGGACAACCTGAGGATCATCGCAGGGATCAATAACTATGCTTCTCCTTATACCCTAAAATCAGGTGAAGTCTTTAAGACACCGGCCTTTTTATATACTTTTTCTGATCAGGGTAAAGGTGCAGCCAGCCGCAAACTTCAAAGCTGGGCAAGGAATTATAAACTGATGGATGGAAAAG
This sequence comes from Pedobacter sp., assembly GCF_035566355.1. GTDB lineage: Bacteria > Bacteroidota > Bacteroidia > Sphingobacteriales > Sphingobacteriaceae > Pedobacter. The sequence continues at coordinate 808 of NZ_DATMRL010000374.1, read as the reverse complement.
GGAGCCGGCTTACCTTGCTGAATAACTGGGAAGCTACGCAATTTGACTTCAATGAAAATAAGCTTGCAGACTTGCTGAAGGACACCAAAAAACTGGGCGTTGATCTCTTTCTGCTGGATGACGGTTGGTTTGCCAATAAATATCCAAGAAATGATGATCATGCGGGCCTTGGCGACTGGCAGGAGAACAAGAAGAAATTGCCTAATGGCATTGCTTCGCTGGTAAAAGAGGCGCAAAATAATGACGTGAAGTTTGGAATCTGGATTGAGCCTGAAATGGTAAATCCTAAAAGTGAACTTTATGAAAAGCATCCGGATTGGGTGGTGAAGGAGGAGAAGCGGGAGGAATACTATTTCAGGAACCAGCTGATCCTGGATATGACCAATCCGCAGGTACAGGATTTTGTATATGGTGTTGTAGATGGTTTGTTTACTAAAAATCCGGAGCTGGCTTATATTAAATGGGATTGTAATGCGGTAATTTACAACGCGCATTCAGCCACGCTGAAAAATCAGAACCATTTTTACATTGAATATGTGCGTGGACTGTACAAGGTGCTGGAAAGAATCCGTGCTAAATATCCAACCGTACCTATGATGTTGTGTTCTGGCGGTGGCGGCAGGGTAGATTATGCGGCATTACAGTATTTTACCGAATTCTGGCCAAGTGACAACACGGATCCTCTGGAGCGTATTTTTATGCAATGGGAATATTCTTATTTCTATCCGGCCATCAGCAGTTCAAACCATGTAACCGATTGGGGCAAGCAACCGCTTAAGTTCCGCACGGATGTGGCGATGATGGGTAA
>NZ_DATMRL010000373.1:0-6141 GCF_035566355.1 Pedobacter sp. | reverse complement strand
TACCAAGATCCTGGGTAATGTATACCGAGGTTCCGTCGGCACGTAATACGAGTTTCTGGTCCAGGCCATCTTCCGTCAGATCGATCCATACAGACCCGTCTGGTTTTTTAAAGAATACGCCTTTGCTTAAACCTTCTTCTACCGTATCCTTACCTAATAAATAAGTATTGCTTTCGTAATAATATTTATCGAAATCTACGCCCAGATTTTTGTAAGTAATATCGAAACCTGCATACACCCATCCGTTCATCTTTTTCCAAAGATCCAGTACTTCTGTATTCCCTTGCTCCCATTCCAGCAGCATTTGTTGTGCCTGTTTAATCAGCGGTGCATTTTTCTTAGCCTCTTCTTCTGTCTGACCAGCAAGTTTAAGTGCTTCAATTTCTTTCTTATATTCTTTATCGAAGATCACATAATATTTTCCCACCAGGTGATCTCCTTTCAGGCCAGAACTCTCCGGGGTTTCTCCATCTCCAAATTTTTGCCAGGCCAGCATAGACTTACAGATATGGATACCCCGGTCATTCACCAGGTTTACTTTAAATACTTCAAAGCCGTTGGCTTTAAGTAACTCCGCAACAGAATAGCCCAACAGGTTGTTTCTAACATGCCCAAGATGCAGTGGTTTATTGGTGTTTGGAGAAGAATATTCTACCATTACCTTCTGTCCGTTGGGTTTGAAAGCACCAAAATCTTTATTCAACAGCGTATCGTTCAATAAATTCAACCAGTAAGCATCTGCAATGCTCAGGTTTAAAAAGCCTTTAACCACATTAAATCCTGTAACATCTGTAACATGCTCTACCAGGTAAGCACCAAGTTCCTGAGCTGTAACTTCTGGCGATTTTTTGGAAAAACGGACAATTGGAAAAACTACAATAGTGATTTGCCCTTCAAATTCAACCCTGGTGTCCTGCAGACTGATCTGGCTTTCCTGAATTTCCTGTTGATATAAGTCTTTAACTGCTGTTATCGTAGCAGCAACGATATGTTGTTCAATATTCATATTCTATTCGTTTCTAAAAGCGTTCGTCGCTTTAATTAAGATCTCAAAGGCATGCTCTGCCATTTGGTTCTCTTTATCTAAGGTTGGGTTTACTTCCACAATTTCAAAACAACACACTTTGTGATGTGTAATGAGCCTGGTCATTAAACCACCTGCTTCTTTCTCTGTTAAACCCTGGGCTACCGGAGTTCCTGTACCTCTTGATGCTGTTGGATCCAGTGAATCTACATCAAAAGAGACATAGATCAGGTCGCAATGGTCCAGGTACATCATCGTTTCAATCACCGTTCTTTCTACTCCCCGTTTCCGGAATTCGGCAGTGGTGATATTTTTTACTTTATTTTTTTTGATCAGGTGCTCTTCTGCTTTTTCCATATCCCTTGCAGAAATCAACACCAGATCACGGTAACTAATCTTAGGCGCTATATTCTCTACATTTTTGAGCTGATACCAGTAATTAATGGTTTCCTGGTCCAGTTTATTCACCTTAGAATCCGTATTATCCTCGTCCAGCACCATAGCCAAGGGCATACCATGCATATTTCCGGAAGGTGTAGTGTATGGAGAGTGCATGTCTGCATGGGCATCTATCCAGATTACACCCAGCCTGGATTTAGGATAAGCAGCCTTTATTCCCGAAATGGTACCTGCAGCTGTACTGTGGTCGCCAGCCAGAACAATTGGAAATTCATTATTTCCAAGGGTATTTTTCACCTCCTCACTCACCCGCTCCACCATGGTCAGAATGCCCGAAATCCTTTTGGCATAAGGACTCCCGGTACTTTCCAGCAACAAATGGTTCTCATTTGGTACTTCAATAGATTTGTGTTTTTTAAAGAACCTGCTTCCAAAATCTAATGCCGCAATTTTTATCGCATCTACCCCAAGACTGGCTCCGCGGGTACCCGCGCCAATCTCAGATTTTACTTCAATTATCTTTAAAGACTTAGTCATAAAAAAAATTACGAGTGTATTTTATAAAAGGTTTATCTTTGGGCCAAAATTAACTTATTTTATTTGCCACACCTTTAATAATTGTTCAAAAATATAAAAAATGCAGAGTTACTCCGAATTTCTTGATCTAAGTGTTGGTTTCCCACAGGAAGGCTATGACATTATAGACGATGAATTATACTTCCAGGACCTAAACTTAATGGAGATGATTGAAACCTATGGTACGCCCTTACGTTTCACTTATCTTCCGCTGATCAGCAAAAAAATTCAGCAGGCGAAGATCTTGTTCCAGACCGCCATCTTAAAGAACAATTACAGAGGTGATTACAAGTATTGCTATTGTACCAAGAGCTCCCACTTCCGGCACATCGTGGAAGAAGCCCTTAAAAATGGCATCCACCTGGAAACTTCATCTGCATTTGATATGCCAATGGTAGACGCCCTTGAGAAAAAAGGCGCGCTGACCAAAGACATTACGCTGATCTGTAACGGTTTTAAAACTTATCAATACAAACAGTATATCATAGATATGCTGCACGATGGGTATAAAAACATCATCCCTGTTTTAGACAACAAAGAGGAATTTAACCTCTATGATGATGAAATTGAGATGGATACCCCTTGTAATTTGGGAATTCGTATTGCCGCTGAAGAGCAGCCGGATTCTCAGTTCTACACTTCCCGTTTAGGTGTAAGATTGGAGGATGTCATTGATTTTTACAATAGTAAGATTGCATCCAACCCTAATTTCCGGGTTAAATTGCTGCATTTCTTCATCAATTCCGGTATTTCGGATACGCCTTATTACTGGAATGAACTGGAGAAATATGTAACCTTATATTGCAAATTCAAAAAGATCAACCCTGAGCTGGATACTTTAGATATCGGTGGTGGTATGCCTTTCAAAGACTCCCTGGTGTTTGATTTCGATTACGAATATATGGTCAATGAGATCGTTAAACGAATTAAAGAGATCTGCGCTGAACATGATGTTATTGAACCGGATATCATCACAGAATTTGGTAAATATACAGTAGCAGAAGCTTCTGGTATATTGTATAAGGTATTGGGCCGTAAACAGCAGAATGACCGTGAAAGATGGTTAATGCTGGATGGTTCTTTCATTACCAATCTTCCAGATGTTTGGGCACTGAACCAAAAATATGTATTGTTGCCTATCAACAACTGGGATGCGGAATATGAAAAAGTAAACCTTGGTGGAATTACCTGCGACGGTCAGGATTATTACAACCAGGAAGCACATATGAACAGTGTGTTTATGCCAAAAACACGTAAAGTACAATACCTTGGTTTCTTCCATACTGGTGCTTATCAGGAAGTACTGAGCGGTTATGGCGGTATTCACCACTGCTTGCTGCCAAGTCCTAAACATGTGATCATTCGCAGAAACAGAGATGAAACTTTCAACTTCGAGGTATTCGGCGAAGAGCAAAACAGTAAACAGGTATTGAAGATTCTGGGTTATACCTAGGCTTTTAACCTTTAAAATATCCAGGGTACCTGCAAGAACAGGTACCCTTTTTTGTGCCCTTATTTCTCTGTTCTGAAATCGGAGGGTGTTTTATGGATGATCTTTTTGAAGATCTTGTTAAAATAAGTTACATTATTAAAACCGCAGGCAAAACAAACCTCAGCCACTGTCTTGTCCTGCTGTAAGAGCAAACAGGCTTTCTGGATCCGGTAATGGTTTACAAACTCCGTAAAGGTGATATGGGTAGTCTTCTTAAAGTAGTTACAAAATGACGGTACAGAAATGTTAGCAATGTCTGCCACTTTTTGAATATCAATATCCTGATCATAGTAATTTTCAACGTATGTGAAGATTTTCTGCAACCTGTTCCGGTGTTTATTGACCATCTCCGCCAGTATAGGCTGTTTATTTAAAACATCATATTCTTCTGCAAGCGCAAGCTGATGCAGTACTTTCAGCATAGACAAATGCTTTTCAAAAGGCGGCATGTTTTTCATCTCTATCAGCAAAGCAGTCATCCGGCTCTTAACTTCGCCTTTAAATTTCAAGCCATGCTTGGAGCGTACAATCAGGTCTGAAATTTCCTTCATTTCCGGAAAGTCGGCTATCCATTGCTGCATGACCTCAGGCTTAATCTGCACCACAATTTCCTCATGAGGTTCTGTTGCATTCAGTCCAAATCCGGAATGCGGCATATTTGAACCAATCAATACCAGATCTCCATCATCATACATACTTAAATGGTTACCTACATGCCGGGTACCACCACCACCAACCACACACACCAGTTCATACTCCGGATGATAATGATACTGCCATATGAATTCGGAGATTGGCTTGTTTTGATAGAGAAACCTAAAGGAAGAATTTTCATCTGGTTTTACAATTTCAAATTCTATTTTCATCCTTATTAATGCTTAAAACATAAATATAACCATATTTATATTAATATAGTTCAATAAAAAATGAATACAGGATAATTTTTAATGCCAATTAATCCTCAATTTTAGTTAACCAAATATAAATAGCCACAACATAAGAAACAGGCTATCAACCTTATGTGTAAGAAATGGGAAATTTAAAAATTAAAGCATCTGTATTTATCAACTACCTCTTGTTTGGCATCATGTTAAACAGTGTAGGCACGGTGATCCTGCAAGTCCAGCGGTATTATGGAGTTACTGAATCATCTGCTTCCATACTAGAGGCCTTCAAAGACATCACTATAGCCGTTGTTTCCTTTTTAGTTGCATCTTTCATCACCCGTATCGGATATAAAAAGTCTATGCAAATTGGTCTGACTGCAGTAGCCCTTGCATGCTTTCTGGTCCCTTCCGTTAAAACCTTTATTGCGATCAAATTGCTTTTTGCAGTTACCGGGGCCAGTTTCGCTCTAACTAAAATCTCCGTATTTGGCAGTATTGGTTTAATCACCAAAGGAGAAAAAGAACACATCAGTTTCATGAATTTTCTGGAAAGCTTTTTCATGGTTGGAATTTTAATGGGCTATTTCATTTTTAGCTATTTTATTGATGATGCAGATGCAGCCTCAGAAAGATGGTTCCATATCTATTATTTTATAGGAGGACTCTATCTACTTGCATTACTCTTGCTGAGCAGTGCCCCGCTTAACGAATCAGAAGCCAGACCTGCTGAATTACTTAAAGCCGAGCAGTCTTTTTCGGATATGCTCAAACTCCTGGTTCTTCCACTGGTCGTTTCCTTTGTGATTTGCGCCTTTCTTTATGTACTTATTGAACAAAGTATCATGAGCTGGCTGCCAACATTTAACAATAAAGTGTTGCATTTGCCCTCTTCCTTCAGTGTTCTGATGGCGGGAATTATGGCCGCTTCTACAGCAATCGGTCGTTTTCTGGCCGGAATCATACTTAAAAAAATATCCTGGCATATTGCCTTAACCACTTGCCTGATCGCGGCGGCCTGTCTGGTTTTAATAGCGTTGCCCCTGGCCAAAGCAGAAAGCGGCCACCAAATACATGTTTGGGCTGACGTTCCTTTGTCTGCTTATATCTTTCCACTGATTGGTTTCTTTCTTGCACCGATTTATCCAGCCGTCAATTCGGTAATTCTGGCCGCACTGCCCAAAGAAAAACATGGTGCGATGTCTGGACTGATCGTTGTATTCTCTGCACTTGGAGGTTCCTTAGGTTCTCTGATCACCGGCTATATTTTCCAGCATTATGGCGGTCAAAGTGCATTTTATTTTTCCCTTGTACCACTCACCTTACTCACCATAGCTCTTTTTATCTTCAAAAGAACAAGAAGCGCCGCCCGAATTAATAAAGAAAACAATGCACCAAAATAGTCCACATAGCCCATCCCTGTTTGTAGAAGAACTGGAAGAACTCTTTACAGTTGTACAGATGAGTGCTGTCTTTCCAGACCAGAAAACCTTTCCGGATTGTATTCCAAAACGGCCCGTAACAGAAATTCTCAGCGAGTATAGAACTCAATATCATACTTTGGGCTTTGACCTGAAAGCTTTCGTTGCAGAAAATTTCCTGGCACCTAAAACAGAAGCCAGTCATTTCAAAAGCGAGGTCAGCAAGGGCATTGAATACCATATTCACAGCCTCTGGGATGTTTTAACAAGAACCGCAGCCGATCATCATGGCTCTCTCCTTGCTCTGCCTGAAAAATTTGTCGTCCCCGGAGGGCGTTTCCGTGA
>NZ_DATMRL010000372.1:0-16271 GCF_035566355.1 Pedobacter sp. | reverse complement strand
AAACCCGCTACTCTGGCAGCCATGCACGAGATCACCCCGGCTATTATTTCTATTACGTTGGTCATGTCGGCCGTGTTCCTGCCGGTGGGTTTTATGAAAGGTTCGGCCGGTGTTTTCTACAAACAATTCGCCTTCACACTGGCTATCGCCATTTTTATTTCGGCGGTTAATGCATTAACATTAAGCCCTGCCTTGGCGGCCCTGTTTTTAAAGAATGTCCATCATAATAATGAACCTATTGAAAAGACCACATTCAAACAACGCTTCTTTGCCGGCTTTAATAAGGGCTTTGAAAACGTGACCAACAAATACATCAGTGGCCTGAAGTGGCTGATAGAGCACAAATGGGTAAGCTTATCCGGACTGGCTATAGTGGCTATCGTTTCAGGTATCCTGGTACATAATACCCGCACAGGATTTATCCCTTCCGAGGACCAGAACTTTGCCGCAGTATCCATCACCTTGCCGCCGGGATCATCCCAGGAACGGACCCAGCAGGTGGTTAAAGAGGTGAACGACCGTTTGCTACCGATGAAAGTCATGAAGAGCCTGACCCAGATCGCCGGCCTGAACATTTTTACCGGCGCGACCAGTCCATCATCGGCTGTAGCCTTTATGGTGCCGAAAAAAGACCGTGGTGAAATGAGCGATCTGAATGATATTATGAATGATATGCGAAAACGTTTGGCGGATATTAAAGGCGCTACTGTTATTGTGTTTACCCTGCCAACCGTACCTGGTTTTGGGAACGTAGACGGTCTGGATTTCGCCTTGCAGGATCGTACTGGCGGCAGACTGGATCAGTTCAGCGCCGTATCCAGTAAATTCTTGTCTGCTTTAAATAAACGCAAAGAGATCGCGCTAGCCTATACCTCTTTCCGGGCGGATTATCCGCAACTGGAAATGGTGATCGATGAGCAAAAAGCAGCACAGCTGAATGTAGATGTGGATGAGGTGGTGAAAACCATGCAGACCTATTATGGCAGCCAGCAGGTATCAGACTTTAACCGATTCGGTAAATATTACCGGGTGATGCTGCAGGCTGCTAAAGGCGACCGGGCCAATCCGTCATCAATGGAAGGGGTATCCGTAAAAAGCACTACCAGCGAAATGGTTCCGATCAGTTCATTGGTAACGTTGAAACCCGTATTAGGCCCGGAAACCGTAACACGCTATAACCTGTACAATTCCATCCCGATGAATGCTAACCCAAAACCGGGCTACAGTACAGGTGATGCGATCCGTGCGGTAGAAGAAGTGGCTGCACAAACGTTGCCCGCAGGTTACTCGCATGAGTTCTCGGGTGTTACCCGTGAGGAGATCATATCAGGTGGCCAATCGTTATTTGTGTTCCTACTATCTTTAGTATTTGTTTACTTCCTCTTATCAGCTCAGTATAACAGCTATATTCTGCCATTGGCGGTGTTGCTGTCAATTCCAACAGGTGTAATCGGTGTATTTACGGCTATTGGCATTGCCGGTATCGAGAATAACATCTATGTACAGGTGGCCCTTATCATGCTCATCGGTCTGTTAGCTAAGAACGCCATCCTGATCGTAGAGTTTGCCGTGCAGCGCAGGCATGCGGGTGAAACCCTTATTACGGCTGCCATGGAAGCCGCTAAGGCGCGTCTGCGTCCGATCATCATGACCTCTATTGCCTTTGTGGCAGGTATTTTACCGATGATGCGCGCCACCGGCCCGTCTGCTGCGGGTAACCATTCTATCAGCGCTGGTGCTGCCGGGGGTATGATCAGTGGTGTATTATTAGGTGTATTTATTATACCTGTTTTATTCGTGGTGTTTCAATACCTGCATGAAAAGGTAACACCGCTACCACCGCTGGAAGATAAACATCAAGAGCATACTCCTGCGCCGCAATTAGCACATGAGCTTAATTAATCATCTTTAAAATTTCAGATAATGGAAACATATAAAAATATCATAGCAGCCGGCCGGGTATTCCTGGCGCTGCTAATCCTGGTCGCCACTGGTTGTGCCGTGCCTAAAGATGCGGGGAACATTACCGCCACCAGCCCAACTGTTTTTCGTAACGATACGACCGAAACTAAAGAAAGCATAGCCGCTTTATCTTGGAAACGGTTTTTAACCAACCGGGAATTGGCCACACTGATCGATACGGCTTTAATTAAAAACAATGATCTCCAGGTGGCTGTCAAAAACATCGAAGCTGCTAATGAGCTATTCAAAAAAGCCAAAATGGGTTTAGTGCCTGTAGTCGGTATTTCAGTTAGCTCCAGCAACAGCATCCCTGCCGAAAATAGCCTGAACGGTTTAACTGCCGGTCAGTTCCTGGGGACTAGAAACCTGGACAATTATACCGGCGCTCTTAATGTTTCCTGGGAGGCGGATATCTGGGGCAAAGTAAAAAACCAGAAACGCGAGGCTTTAGCAGGCTATTTAAAAACACAGGAAGCACGTAAAGCTATCCAGACAACACTGATCGCTTCTATAGCTAACGGTTATTACAACTTGCTGATGCTGGACAAGCAAATGGAAATTGCTAAAAAGAATCTTGCACTGACCGACAGTACCCTGCACATCCTCAAATTGCAATACGAAGCCGCTCAAGTAACCTCATTAGCGGTACAGCAAGAAGAAGCACAACGGTTGGCAGCGGCACAGCTGATCCCCAAATTGGAGCAACAGCTTAATATCCAGGAAAATGCCATCAGTGTTTTAGTGGGCATAACACCACAGGCTATTACGCGTTCGGGTTCACTAAATGAATTAACAATATCTGCGCAGTTAAGTGCCGGGCTACCTTCCGAAATGTTAAGTCGTCGGCCGGATGTCAAAAGTAGTGAATTAGAATTGCAGGCCGCCAGCGCACGCATCGGTTTGGCACGGGCTAATATGTATCCGTCAGTGACCATTTCGGCTACGGGTGGTGTAAACGCTCTTAAAGCCAGTAACTGGTTCAATTTACCTGCTTCATTGTTCGGTACAGTAATGGGCAGTTTAACACAGCCCTTACTACAAAAAAGAGAACTGAGAACACAATATAATGTCGCTAAGGTCCATCGGGAACAAGCCGTATTGCAGTTTCGCCAGTCTGTGTTAGTGGCTTACCAAGAGGTGTCAGATGCCTTGGTCAGTATTGACAAACTAGATCAGCAACAAGCAATCGCCGTTGAGCGAGTTAATAAACTGCAAACCGCAACAAGTAATGCCGGGCTGTTATTTAAAAATGGCCGGGCCAATTATCTGGAAGTGATCACCGCACAAAGCAATGTACTGAACGGCGAACTGGAACTGGCAGCTATTAAAAAGGCACAGCTCGACGCAGTAATCGATCTGTATCGGTCACTGGGTGGTGGGTGGAATTAATTATTAAATACATAAGTGCGAAGCTGGGTGGCTGAGTGGTAAGGCGGAGGTCAGCAAAACCTTTTACGACGGTTCGAGCCCGTCCCTATGCTTCGTTCTTTTTTACCACCGTTACATATCTTCAATGGTTTGCTCATGATGGTTTCATCATATGGTATTTCCAAGGCTACAAGGACAAACACCAGGAATCTAGGCAATCTTCCCCTCCAATATCTTCAACATGCGCATCAACGCTGCTCTAACGGCATTAATGGTACTCTGCACCACCTGCTTGTATTTATTGTTCAAACTTTTCACCGATAGATGCCCGGCTCCGATTCCGGGTGTTTGCAAATGCCTTGAAATAAACTCCAGTAATTCGCTTCTGGATCCTGCAAGAATCACCCCAGCCTCTACCATTAAGCGGATGAGATAGGCCAGCCCATCCACAGATAGGGAAACTTTCATTCTGTAGGTGTTTACTTTACGCTCCGGCTGCCCACAGCCTGCAGAGAAGAAACTCATTTGTTTCCGCTGTAAAAATTTGAGTTCAGCTTTTACAAAATCCAGCAGCATGGATTTAATGCTTTCCTTTACCGGGATAAAATTCGCACAGCTCCGCTCCTGCTGTGCTTTAAATTGCCGCTCATATAAACACAAACGCTCGTATTTCTCTTGCTGGTCATACAAAAGGCCAAGTTCAGCCTCAATTTTCCTGGAATAATACTTCCAAAACTCAGGATGGTTAAAACGATAATACAACAAGTGTTCTTTTAGCGCCTCTTCAAAAGTAATTTCCTCATACTGCAGCAGCAATACAGATTCGATCAGGTCTTTCAGATAGAGCAGTTCCTGATAGGTACAAGCCTCTTGCCTTGTAAAAGCAGTAGCGCAATGTAACAGACCCTGCTGCAGTTCCTCTTCTAGCCTATGCTTTTTAAATAAGGCTTTGAGCAACTTAATTTTCTGCGCAATGTCTTCCACAGAAATGCGGAAGTACCCATTGGGTAATTCCGCATTCAAATCAAAAAAACGGGAATGGTGTTTTTCAATATGCCTTAATATCTGCTCCAGACAGGAAAACACTTCCTGATACAGCTCTTCTTCCACCCCATTCAAAGTATAGCCCTGCAGCACATTCATCATCTCTATACAATCCTTTTGAACCTGTTGTATATGCCGTTCTATCACCCGGTCATTTACTGCACTGAAAACCTCCAGCCGCATTTCTTCAAACAGCTGTTCTCTGATAACAGGCAATTGTTCCGTCCAGTAACTCCTGCATGCAGGAGTGATTTCCTTCAGACGATCAGGATTTAAAAACCCTGTAACCAGTGTTCTTAATGTAGAAATGTGAATGTGCATGGCAGAGCATTATTTGAGCGTTTAAGATTGGACCGTGCCTAAGTATTGGCTTTCAGAAATCAGTTCCCGGTTGAGCGAAACCATTCCTATATAGATGTGCAGGGTTTTACCCACCAGGTCATCTTTCAATGGAAATTTAAATTGACCATCAGAACGGCTGGCCCGACCTACAAAACCATCTGTTACATGTAGAGAAGCTTCATAAATAACCAACATTACCTGATCATCATACCAGGCTTTATCAAATTGATGATCTTCCCAGCTCACTTCTAAAACACCATTTTCAATACGACACTGCAGGATCCGGAGGCCCGGCAAATCTCCTGTGCTGATGACAACTTTGGAATAATCAATACCTAAATCCGGATAAACACCAGTTAATGCTGCCTTGAAGTTTCTGGAAAATGCCGCATTGATCTGGGTCATTTCCCTGGCTACGTTCATGAAACCAATCATGATATAATCATGAAAAGGAACCAGCCACAAATGCATAAACCTAAAAGTTTGTTCTGCAGCATACTTAGCCGGAGATTTAGTTCCTTTCTTTTTGTTTTTAGACGGACGCGCCCTTACATAGGCTTTCTCTTTCCAGGTAGCCCCAACTAAGGGACCTAATTTTCCAATGATCGGGCCCATAATGCCCCTTGGTATTCTTGCCATTTTATTTGCTTTTTAAGGTTAAAAAAAACTGAAAGATTCAGACTTAAAGGAGGTGCTAACAAGTGGCTACAACAAGCGGCTGAAAATCTAATACCCCAGCCGCACATCAAACGCACATGAAACCAAAAATCCCGAACAAGGTGCGTTTCATATGCGTTTCACATACGCTTCATTTCGCCGTTTGTTATAGCAACACCCTAGGTTCATTCTGAGCTCTTTATATATGAATATCATTATATATTTATGTATAGATACAAAAAGACCCGTAGAGAAAAGCTCTACGGGTCCATTCCAGAAATAAAAAAGAAAACTAGTTACCTTGCTTCCTGATTACGCCCGTCCCGTAAGCCACGTCATTATCAGATGCAAAATGCTGCGCATCAAAATAACTCTGTAATGTTGGATACACAGAACTGTCTATCACAACTTTGCATGGCACATCACCAGGTGTACCACAAGCCGGACCAGAACCACTGCCAGGTAACTGTGTCCAATTGGTCGCATTCCTCGCACCCGAAGAATCTCCCAGATTGTACACATAAACCACCGAAGCAAACCTGCTTTTACTGGATCCTTCGCTTTTAAAAGTAAAAGCCGAACAAACACCCACCACTATGGCGAATGCGAGCATTGATTTTAGATGTTTCATCATCGTTTTTAAATATTAGGTTTAATTAATTACACCTAATTTCAGAAAGGACAAGCAGCAAAAAATTAGGATATCCTAATTTTATTTATAGAAATTGCCATTACCAGCATCGCATTGAACCCCTATACCCGGGCAGCACTAAAAAACAGACTATTTTTAGGTTCTTGCCAATTGCGTCGACGTAATTGAGTTGAACTTGAAGGCGGAAGAGAAGAAATAAATGAAAATAGAATTAGATTTAAAAGATAAAAAGGAAGGATCGTTATGGAAAATAAACCATCAATAAAATTAAGAAAAGAAAAATTAGAAACTATTATTGATTGGGCCAAAGGCAATAAAGACATAAAAACAGTTTTGCTCACAAGTTCCCTTGTAAATCCTTTAGCACCCGTTGATGAATTCAGTGATTTAGATATTGAGCTTGTTTTTGACGATAATACCAAATACATATCCAGCAATGACTGGGTACATCATTTCGGAAATCCCATTGCCATGATTGAGGAAATTGAAAGCTATTTCGATGATAAGTACGCAATGAAAATGGTACTGTACGACGACTATGTAAAAGTGGACTTCAAACTGTATAGTATTCCTTGTTTTTTAGAAGAAGTAAATCAAAATGAATTATGTGAAGACTGGGACATTGGTTATAAAGTATTGATTGATAAAAACGGAATAACGAAAGAGATGAAAGAACCTACTCATCAGGTTTCCATTATTAAAAAACCTACAGAACAAAAATTCAGACAGGTTCTAAATGACTTTTGGTGGGACACAACCTATGTAGCCAAATGCCTGGCAAGAGATGAAATTTTCTATGCAAAATTCATGTCAGAAAACAATATTCGAACGGATTACCTAATTCCATTAATTGAATGGTACATCGCCAATCAGCACGATTGGAATATCACAACCAATAAATACGGAAGGCTCTTCAAAAAATATTTAACCCCTGAAATTTGGGGAAAAATAGAACGAACGTTTTCGGGAAAAAATAAAAATGAAAACTGGGATGCACTGTTCGCCACAGCAGATTTAGTATCAGAAATCGGAGCTGATTTATCAGAAAAGTTGGGATATGAATATCCTGTCAAATTGGAAACAGATATAAGACAATACTTAAACACCATTCAAAAACGTCGATAATCCCATCTTCCAAAAGCCCCCATCCCCGGCCCCCCCCCAAAAAAACCTGCACCTCTTTTCACACCTCAGGGCCTGAAGCCCTTCGCGGAAGGTTCAGTGAGAAAAGAGGTGCAGGTTTTTCCCTCCTCCCCCTTATTCAGTCCAATTTGGAATTTCCTGCAATTTTCTGTCGAAATTCTCAAAATTATCTCCAAAATACCATAATTTAATTTTTAAATAAATACATAAACTTAAAATTACTATACCTACCTTTGAATATATTAACCAAGTAGAAATTTGAAATGGAAGAAAAATTAAAAAGATTAGAAGAGAAACTTGACACCTTTGTAGAAGTAGGACAATCTGCATTTAAAAAGATTGATAAAAATTTCCAATCATTTGACACCTTCATAGAAGCAGTACAATCCGCATTTGAAAGGATTTACAGAAATTTCGAGTCATTTGACACCTTCAAAGAAGCAACCCAGGCCGCCTTTGAAAAAATTGATAAAAACTTCGAATCATTTAATAAAAGATTCGATGCAATCAATGTCAAACTAAATTCACTTAGCGAAAGGGTTGATTTCATACAAGGGAACTCCTCTTCAACAATAGAAATCCTTGAAACTGGATTTAACGATATTAAAACTGAAATAAACAAAATTTCAGTGGTAACTCGCTATGAACATGATTTTCCTTATTTAAACAAAACCAATCAAAAAACTAATAGCGAAAACTTAAACTAAGACACTCCCAAAAAAAACCCGCACCTCTTTTCACACCTCAGGGCCTGAAGCACTTCGCGAAAGGTCCAGTGAGAAAAGAAGAGCGGGGTTTTCCACCCTCACCACCCATACCCGGATACCCCCAAAAAAAACCTTGCACCTCTTTTCACACCTCAGGGCCTGAAGCCCTTCGCGGAAGGTCCAGTGAGAAAAGAAGTGCAGGTTTTTCATCTAAAACTCCGTCTTATTTGGAATTTCTTTTTCCTTTTAATTATCTCTATATGAAATAAAAACAAACTAATAATTATTATTTGAAACTATAAATTACAAAACATATATTAGCCCATTAACTAACAACAAGTAAAAAAAATGGGAGAAAAACCAAGACGACACCGGCCACGGATAAAGAAAATTCCGCCCCCCTTTGTAGAAAGCCCCTACATCAACCCCTTCATAGACTTTGCTTTCAAAAAAATATTTGCTTCAGAAACCAGCCGAGATCTTTTAAAAGCATTTCTAAACGAAGTAATGGCCGGCATCAGACACATCCAAAAGGTAGAATACAACAAGAACGAATATCCAGGAGAAATCAAAAAAGAAGGCGGAGCCGTATTTGATATCGTATGTACAGATGACCATGGTGCCAAATTTCTTATAGAAGTACAAAGAGCCGAACAAGAAAACTTTAAAGAAAGATCCGTATTCTATGCCTCCCGTCTAATCAGTGATCAAGCACCAAAAGGAGACAGAAGAGATTGGGCCTACAAATTAAAAGAAGTATATACCATTTCCCTTTTGGAAAATTTCAACTTACCCGATACCCAACCAAATGAATATTTTCACGATATTAGCCTAGGTAATGGAGAGGGAAATGTATTTTACAGTAAACTGTCGTTTATATATATTGAACTGAATAAGTTCCTTAAGAAACCAGAAGAACTGGAAACAGGGCTCGACCAGTGGCTATATGCACTAAAGCATATGACCAAATTCAGCGAGCAACCCCCTTATTTAAAAGAACCCGAAATTGAACAATTGTTTAACCTGGCAAAATTAACCAACTTAACACCGGAGGAAAGAGAAATGTACAGAACCGCACAACAAGTTAGATGGGATAACCAAAACGTAATGGATTTCGCAAAGAAACAAGCCACGAAACAGGGCCTTGAACAAGGCTTGGCACAAGGCTTAAAACAAGGCTTAGAACAGGGTAAGGCTCAAGCCCTGGCAGAAAAAAAAGAAATGGCCCGTGAAATGAAGAAAGATAAATTTCCAATCGAACAAATAGCAAAGCTTACCAAACTTCCATTAGAAACAATCCAGGAACTATAAAGAAATCACATTAGATATAATAAAAAAAGGACAACCTAAAAGTTGTCCTTTTTTTATTCCACCCTATCCCAATCACGCACCATCCCTGGATACTCCCCCCAAAAAAACCTTGCACCTCTTTTCACACCTCAGGGCCTGAAGCCCTTCGCGGAAGGTCCAGTGAGAAAAGAAGTGCAGGTTTTTTCACCCAATCTTGCCGAGATAAACACTCGTGCTCACCCTCCCCCCATCCTCACTCACAAAATGCATCCACCCATACAACACATCATCCACAAACCCAACAGGCAACCTCAACAACGCCTCCTTCGAAGAACGAAACGCCGCATCCTTAAACCCCAAAAACTTCCCCTTCGTACTATTATACACAATAAAATTAGCCAAATCCGAAGCCCCACAAAACGCAGAAAGTGGACCATTAGACCAAACCACATGAACAGAAGCATTCAATAACAAAAACACATTTTTCACCCAGGAAATCAACAACTCCCCCCGGCTAAAAATCGCCTTCGAAAAATCAATGCTAAAATCAGGCCCCTCACCCACCAGCGCCTCCTTCATATGATACGAAACCGCCGCATTCATAGCCGTTTTCTCCTCCACACTATGCTGATACCCAATATTGATCCAACTTAATAACGGCCTCAACCAGCTACTCACAATAGACAACTTCAACCGCTGATTCAACTGCGCCTCCGTAGGCGGCACACTACTCAAATTATGCAAACCCTTCAAATACGGCACACCCTTCCACGAAGAACCAATCACACTACCAATTTTCCCCGAAACATTCCCATTTATACCATTCTTATACCTTCCCATATCTATAAAATTTAAATTAAAACATTAACCAATAATTTCACCCAACACCAAAATATCATCCTGTAAACCAGCAATCAGCGTCAACAACAACTGCGCATTCTTATCCTCAGCCTCAATCTTACCCTCAAACAAATCATCCATCCGGTCAAAATACAAAGCCTCAGCCTCTGGATAAGCCTCCCGCTTTTTGAACGTAAATAGGCATGAACAATGGCAAATCACCATCTGAAATATCAAATAATGACTATACAGCGCATATAACCTATCCTTATAACTCATCCCCTCCTCCGGCTCTTCCACATCATAAGAATAATACAGCCCCGAAGCCAAATCGAAGCAATCCGTTTCCTGAATAATATCTAGGCCCTCCAGACTGTTGATCATCAAAAAAGTTCTGGAACATTCCAATACCCTATTCACAGAAACCATCAATCCCTTAATCACAGAATCTTCCAATGAATCCAACAAATCCAATTCAATATTCAGTGCGCTAATATGATCTGTCGTTTCACAATACGAGTTCGCTTCAACCAAATCTTTCAAATCAGAAAGTTCCCCTTCAAAAGCCAAGGAAAAACACTGCTCCATCAATCTGCAAATCACAAAATTTAATGAATGATAAGTAATCCCTTTAATCTCATCTTCCAGTTCCATAGCGCAACCAATTACAATACCTATAAATAGACCTTTTATGTCGCATCCGCAGATAAACACCATCCCCATTTCTACCACCAGACGGATCCGTATTCGCCTCCACAGTAACCACCCAATCCCCCCTCACCTTCTCAACCAAACCACAATGCGCAATCCTACCGAGCGATTTAAAATAGATCCCGAAAACCATCCCAGGCGACGGCTTCCCAACAAGTCTATCAGCAGGAAACAAAGCCGGCGACCAACCCGTCCTGGGAGCCCCATATCCGGCCCTCATAAAAACCCAGGATACAAAAGCCGCACAATAAGGCGCACCACGCTTCAAACCCACGCAACTCAAATACTCCTCCACCCGCGGCCCATCATTTCTCCCACTCCACTCCCTAACACCAACCTCTCGATTGGCGATACCTAGCAAATCGCCACCATGCAGCCCACTGCCGCCAAAAGCAATAAAGCAAAAGAACACAAGTAAAACCCTAACTGCATCCATAAATCCAAATCCTTAAACTGTAAAACCATCAAACCAACCCCCGGTAAACCAATCCCTCTCCAAAACCTATCCAGCAACCACCAGCACAAACCCAGCAAAGCCAAAAAACCAATCACACTCAACACCATCAGCAACAAAATATTCTGATCAATAAAGCCCGCCTGCGCATCAAACCTATTCAACAAACCAGGAACAAAAAACCAAACCACCACCAAGAAAACCAATACATGGTATTCCCACTTAACCCTCCCCATAAAATCCACCACCTCTAAACCCAAATATTTTAATCTCAACGTTTTCATAACATAAACCATTAAAATAAAACCAAAAGCAGGCGTGCCCAAACGGGCACGCCAAACCATTAAATCACAGGCAACACACCCGAATACACACTATTACTCACCAGCTTCCCATCCAAACTCACAAAAGCCATATAGCAATGCACATCATGACCAATCCAGGCCGCAGGCAACTGCAAACTAAACGACAGCGCAGTCCTCGCCACCGCATTCCGCAACGTCACATACTTCAACAACGTAGGATTATACACCATAAAAGTCGCCTTATCCGTCGCATCACCATGATCCGTATCTACCAAAGCACCCCAGTCAAACAGCACCTTCGCTGCCCCACCAGTCGTCACACCCGGATCCTGCGGCTCCTCCAAATCACCCACACTAAACACCACCTTAACCGGATTAATCAAGTAATCAGGAGCAGTACCCATCACCGCATACTTTAAATGATAAGAACAAGCCGCATTAAAAGGTGAAATTCCATCTGTAAAAGCCTGATAACCGATCTCCAGCAACAGCTTAAGCGGCTTCAAGAACTCCATCACCGTACTAAACTTCAGCTGCTGGTTCAACTGCGCCGGCGTAGGCTTCCTATCCGGAGACACATCCGGCAAACTTCGCATGTAATGAATCCCCTTCCAAATCGCACCAACAACGGTGCCCACAATTCCCCGGAACGGGCCGAGAATCCCTTTCTTGTATTTTCCCATATTTCTAAAAATTAAGGGTTAAAAAATCTGTTATTTCGTAAGCGATAAACCTTCCGTACTGGCCAGTCAATTAGAATCAAACACCCACAACACAAAGATAACCACCTCACAAACAACAAACTACAGTTCAGAAAACACTGAACCCTTTTGAACCAAATTGAACCCTTTCTGAGCCCATTTGATCCCTTTCAATACAAAGAAGATTTCAAGTAAAACCACTTTTTCCCAATTTTCTTCGAAACCCAGGCCCCATCCTCACGCCTCCTGTACAACGTCGCCTTACCAATATTCAGCAACTGCTTCACATCAGCACTATCCAGCCAAACCTCATTTTCTTCAACCGCCCGTTCCACCCTTCTCTTCTCCGCCCTCCAAGCCTCCAGTCCCTCCTTAATCTCCCCCAAAATCCTCACAATCATGATGATATTCTCTAAAAATGTTTTCATAATAAATTAAGATTATATGGTAAAAGCAATCCCAAAAACAGCAAATACCACCGTTAATTAAATAAGAAGCAGAAAAACAATAACCAGTCTATCTGCAAAACCGACACGAAAGAACATCGCATCTAAAATCTAAGTAAGAGTTTTTCCATAGCATTAATTTAAGTCACAATAAAAGATGATTGATACAAGATACCCACACAAAAAGTATCCCCACTTATAAAATTATAAGCACCCCATCAACAAGAAAAATTACTAGCTTTAGTGCAACAATACCGCAGCAGCCACCAACCTAACCACCTCAGGGCCTGTAAGGTCCTTGAGAAAAGACGTGTAGCTTTTTTCCAATTAATAGCACTTTAATCAAAAAACATAGAACTATAATCAAAAAAATTGCACACAAACAACTGACCAACAGACACTTAAATAACAACCAAATATTATTCCCCTAACATACCTTCCTAACATATACCTATATTTGTATCGTGCCCAATTAGAATTATCGCTCGATACACATTTGTAAACCAACATGCGAAAAAAGTTATCTAAAAACGGTAACGCCTCAAGCCAAAAAGATCAATTAATCGATATTTTTTCCTCCTATCATCCCATTAGCGAAGAACTAAAAAACCAGTTAACCATTAGGCTAAAAATCGAGCAACTACAAAAAGGC
Source organism: Pedobacter sp. (assembly GCF_035566355.1). GTDB lineage: Bacteria > Bacteroidota > Bacteroidia > Sphingobacteriales > Sphingobacteriaceae > Pedobacter. Next base: position 2,997 of record NZ_DATMRL010000372.1, on the reverse strand, counting down.
CATTGCCTAGCTACACAAGGAGAATACTGTGTCCACTTCTACTATTTAGCAGAAGGTATCCTCACCTCTACAACCAACAGAAACGACAAACAACTCACTACATTCATCGTTGCAGATGGAAGCTTCGTAACCTCCATATCCGGCATGTACGGTCAAAGACCATCCGATGAAAGCATTTTTGCCATTGAAGACACCTTAGTTATTGCACTGCACGCACAAGACTTCCATTACTTCTACCAACATCACCCAGAGATGAATGCAATCATGCGCTGTATCATGGAACGCTGTTTTCAGGAAGCCCATGAACGCTCAAAAATGATTCGGCTAGGAACGGCAAAGGAAAAATATCTCTACCTCTTAGAACATATTCCACAACACATCAACCGCATTCCCTTCCCCTACCAAGCAAACTATTTAGGCATTCGTGAAGAAACCTTAAAAAGGATCCAGAAAGAAATCCATATAGAAAACGACGAAAAACAAACCACCACACTTTTCAAAAGAATAGAACACCACTTACTACATACCAATATCATCTACCAGCCCAAAATCACCTTAAAAAGCTTTGCTAAAACAATAGACATTCCCGCCCATCAACTCAGCTCCATCATCAAAACAAAGTATAAAAAAAGCTTCAATCAACTTATCTATACTCTAAAAATAGAACACGTTAAACAAAAACTCGCTAATATCACCGATCATAAACACCTCACCCTAGAAGGCATTGGAACAGAAGCCGGATTTAAATCCAGAAGTGTGTTCTTTTCAGAATTCAAAAAACAAACTGGTCTAAGCCCAGGAGAATACCTTAAAAAACTAAAGCAATAAAAGCTCCAGTCCACTCATTTACCATAAATCACTATGACCATTTAAGGAAGTAGTGCATTCCCCTGCCATGGAATTCCACTCATACATCACCAACGGAGAAACTTATACCTCCAAAGAAATTACCTCCCAGCATTTACATCCAGATCAACTTGTTGTAGATGCACTCACCAAACTCTCACAATTAAACGCAGAATTTCTACATATAGTAGAAAACGGAAAATGTATCGGTATCCTATACACCAAAGATCTATTATGGTTTCTTGCACAAAACAAACCACACAACCTACTCTTTCACAAACTCAATTTCGATATAAGAACCACAATACACCACATCACCAATACCTATTAATAATGATCACTTTATCAAAAATTCAAAAACCTATAATTTCAAATAGCCAACGTCCTGATTCCACTCCAGATAACCCAAATTCATACACTGATGCGTAACATAGTCAGAAACTTCTGGCGAAACATCATTAACCACCTTCCACAAAACGCCGTACTTGTTGTTATAACTGATGTAAATTACAACGTCATCATTAAAGGCTCAGCAGTTTGAAGAGACTTCAAATGAACCTGCTTTAATTCATCAGCAAACCGCTGCAACCTGCCATACATTACATGATGGAGATGTTCATCTGAGTTAACTTCCTTCTTAAAAATAGGCACAACTGTAATAGTCATAAGAGAAAACGAATCTAGCACATCTCCATATTATTCAAAAACACAAATAAGTCAAAATTTCATTAAAATAGTTATAGTTAAATCCTTGAAGTCACCAAGTTTTAAACCACTTATGCAAAAAGCTAGGCTAAGGAAATCCCAACAGAAAAATCAAATAAAGAAGTCCGAAAAAAACATTTGTACTCGTGAAATACATCCAGCCCTTTGCAATAATGATATATAGATATATTTATACCAATACACAAATACATACGCATAAAATTTCACAAGTATATTAACCTAAAAAAACCCTACTCCTCTTTTCACACCTCAGGACTTGTAAAGTCCAGTGAGAAAAGAAGTGCAGGGTTTTATAATTATCTCGGTTTTCTATATTTATCCAAAATTTCCGGGAAGCCATGTCGAACACATAATTCCCCCAAGAAAAGTTCAAATAATTCAGTTCTGTCTTCTTTTTCCAACATTAAAGCAGGAAGATATTCTATCCCGTCCAAGAATTCAGCTAAAGCTGCCACCGAATGATTCTCATAAGCTAAATTTCGAGCTCGTATAATTAAATCCTGAATTGCCAATATTGAACTATTTAATTTCTCTTCTTTTATCATAATTACTGTTTAAAAACAACATTAAATATACTAACACCTCTATTTCCAGGATTGACATAAATTGGAGGCAACTTATCACCAGCCTTCATTCCGTTGTAAATTCTATCATACCTCAATTGATTAAGAGGGTTACTAATATCAATCGAACTTTTCATTGGAGAACTTAAATTTTTAATTGGGACCTGAAAAATATTTCCAGTATTATCCATAGCGTCAATCGTCTCATACCCCAATTGTTGAGCCGCCTTTGCTCTTCTCACACCATCGGCAACCTCAAACAGCTGTCCGCCACCTTTAGCCGCTAAGCTCTCGTATATTAATCCCCCTCCTTCTAATAATTTTCCACCTATAAAAATAGATTCAAAAAAATAATTTGGTTCAATTCCTCCCCAACCGTTAATCTTACCAGTAGCGAAATTAAAATGACCTACTCGATGATCCGCTCTGTTATTTTTCTCTATAGCCTCTAAAATTTCAATTCTTTTCTGTAGATAAGCACTAAATTTGTTATCCTGGACATGAAAAGTAGTATAAAGAATTCCTTTAAAATCCTTTCTAAAAATGATACCTTTAGTATTTACAATATTTCTACCTTTTATAGGGTCACCCGGTCCATTATTATCATCACCTTTCAAAAATTTCTCTTTCTCCTTGATAAAGGCATCCTTAGCCTCCTGTCCATAAAGAGTCTCCATCCCAGTTGGATCAAGATTATTAACCGTATTATTATCCACGTAAACGTATAAATTAACGTCGTAGGCTTTCTCTCCAAGAGGATCCACTACATTCCACCGTCCAATCACCGGATCATAGAACCTAGCCCCATAATCATACATCTTCTCCTGATCCTGCTTCTCTTTTCCGTTAAACTGATACTTGT
>NZ_DATMRL010000371.1:0-7361 GCF_035566355.1 Pedobacter sp. | reverse complement strand
ATTCTTTTTCAACAGGTAGTTAAAGGGTCTGATATCATCCAAGCCTGCAATATGATCCTTATGCTCATGTGTATAAATGATCGCATCGAGATCCTTAACGCCGGCCCGGAGCATTTGATAACGAAAATCGGGACCACTGTCAATAACAATAGTTTTATCTTCTGTTTCTAGAAGAACAGAAGTTCTGAGGCGTTTATCCCTATAGTCATCAGATAGGCAAACTTCACAGCCACAACTAATGACCGGAATTCCCTGTGAGGTACCTGTTCCTAAAAACGTTACCTTCATTACCTCAAATCAACTAACTCTACACCAGGATATTTTTTTGCATCAAAAATAAAGGTGCTTTCAGGCACTTTGACATTCGGCACAAAGGATTTAACGTTATAAGTATATTTATTTCCGTTCTTATCAAAAATTACCACACCAGAGATCTGTTTAGCAATTTTATCTATACTTAGCCTCACCTTAAAATAGGGCTTTTTAATATCGTTTGGTGCCAGGTCAACCATTTGATAAACCTTCCCTGCAGATTTACTTTCGCCAGTATAGATAGACTTAAATCCTTTTTCGTACATGGTAAAAATTCGGGCTGGATTTAGGGCATCGCTACCATTATCTACATTAGAAACTTGTACCTCTTTATCTGCTTTAAGGTAACTCCACTGGCTTTTACCGTCACTGATCAGATCTTTATCGTCCATGCTCATTTTATATTTATTTGCATTGGCCTTGACGTACAATGTGCCTTTTTGGCTTTCTTTTACTTTAGCTTCAGGATTATCTATGGTAAAAACAAACTCTGCCTTTACCACGTCATAGGATCTGTATTTCTTGCTTACTTCTGCTAAAATAGATTTGGCCTTTGCTTCTGGTTGTGCCTGTCCGGGGATATAAATCCCTGCAATTAACATGAACAACAGGACTGTTATCTTTCTCATAAAAAAAATTTTTACAGGCTTTGAACTACCTGATGAACTAATCGTTTAAGTTATTCAAGAATTGTTCCAAAGCATACTCATCAGGAATTAATACCTCCCTGGCTTTACTTCCTTCAAACGGCCCAACAACACCTGCTGCTTCAAGCTGATCTATGATCCGGCCAGCCCGGTTGTAACCAAGTTTCAATTTGCGTTGGATCAAAGAAGTAGAACCTTGCTGATGCATAACAATTAATCTGGCAGCATCTTCAAACATAGAGTCTCGATCTGAAGCATCAAAATCCATTTTAGCGTTTTCAGCGGCTTCATCTACATATTCCGGCAATTGATAAGCCTCGGGATAACCTCTCTGATTACCGATGAATTCAGAAATTCGGTCTACCTCTGGTGTATCCACAAAAGCACATTGAAGCCTGATCAGATCGTTTCCTGTTGAAAGAAGCATATCCCCTCTACCAATCAGCTGATCTGCGCCCCCACTATCCAGAATGGTACGTGAGTCAATTTTAGAAAGTACTCTAAAGGCCAGTCTTGCCGGGAAGTTGGCTTTAATGGTACCGGTTATAATATTCACTGACGGACGCTGTGTGGCCAGAACCAGATGGATTCCCACCGCTCTAGCAAGTTGTGCCAATCTGGCAATCGGAGTTTCTACTTCTTTACCTGCCGTCATCATCAAATCTGCAAACTCATCCACAATCAACACGATGTATGGCAGGAATCTATGGAGGTTATTGGGATTTAACTTACGCTTAATAAATTTCTCATTATACTCTTTCAAATTTCTAACCTGAGCATCTTTCAACAGGTCATACCGCTGATCCATTTCGATACAGAGAGAATTAAGCGTATTAATTACTTTTTTAGTGTCTGTAATAATTGCATCAGCTTCCCCTGGAAGTTTAGCCAAAAAGTGCCGCTCTATCTTGTTAAATAAGGTTAACTCCACTTTCTTAGGGTCAACCAGCACAAACTTAAGCTGTGAAGGGTGCTTTTTATATAAAAGAGACACCAGAATGGAATTGATCCCTACAGATTTACCCTGACCAGTCGCCCCAGCAACAAGCAAGTGCGGCATTTTAGACAAATCGCCTATATATACCTCATTGGAAATAGTTTTACCCATTGCTATCGGCAGGTCCATTGTAGTTTGCTGGAACTTTTCTGTAGCCAGGATACTTCTCATAGAAACCATTTCAGGATGCATATTTGGCACTTCAATACCAATAGTTCCTTTTCCTGGCATAGGGGCAATAATACGTATGCCTAAGGCAGCGAGGCTTAAGGCGATGTCATCTTCCAGATTTTTAATTTTCGAAATCCTTACACCCGGAGCAGGTATAATTTCATAGAGCGTTACAGTTGGACCAATGGTCGCCTTAATCTTATCAATCTCGATATTATAATGGTTCAGCGTTTCTACAATCTTGTTCTTATTCGCCTCCAGCTCTTCTGCATTAACCGAGATCTTATTGGAACCATAGTTTTCCAGCAAGTCCAGATGCGGATACTTATAACTGGCCAGATCAAGTGTAGGATCATAGTTACCAAACTGCTCCACCAATTCTTCGGATTTTTTTTCCTCTTCTGTTTTCTCTATAGTAAGCTCCGGCTCAGCTTTAGGCGCTTCTGCCACCACTTCCATTTCAAATAATTTATTGGGCTGTATAGCGGAAGGGGGTGGTGTAGACGGACTTGGTGAAAGTACAATTGGTGTATTAGATACCGGCAAGGATACTGGAATAATTTCTTCTGGTTCCTCAGCCTTTCTTTCTTCAAACCTGTTTGGGTTTTGTACAATATTTTGTTCTTGTTTTCGCTGACTTGGAAAACGGTCTCTTACCGGGAATTCAACGGGCTCAGATTTGATCTCATTATCAAGCTCGACATGGTCCGGAACTTCAGGAACAATGTCCTTCTTTCGTTCCGGTAGCTTAAAGTCAATATTATAGGCAATAATAAGAATGGTTAAGGCCAGGAAAGCAACCAAACCACCTACCCCTGCCACACCAATCTGTGCAACCAGTAATTTATTGGTCCAATAACCAAACTCACCCTCAATGTAATGAGGGGCTTCTCCCATAAAAGAATGAGCAAAACCCAGTGTTAAAGAGGTAAACAACAGGAAAAACAAGCTGTATCCAAGAGTTTTCTCCATTGGGAAAATCCGAACTTTAAACAGCAGGCGGTATCCAATGACAAAAAACACAAAAATGAACAGGAAAGAAGCCAATCCAAACCACTCATAAATAAACTGATGAGACAATAATGCTCCAAACTTACCCAACCAGTTTTGTACAACCGGGGTCACGTTCATGGCTTTGAGCTCATCAAAAGTTTTAAATAAATTGTGCCACCCACCATTCGCATCAATCACATAGCTGTAATCGTCCTGCCATGTAAACAGGTAGGAAGTAAACGCGATAAGAAAATATAAAGACAGGATTACAAAAAATAATCCCAGAATTTTAATGACACGTTCATTATGAAAATCAAAGCTGGGCATTCTTGTCTGGAATCGCTCTCTTTCCGGTTTGGCCGACCTTGCTCCTTGTTTTTCCGCGGATTCGTTCTTGAATGAATTAGATTTAAATTGGTTTCCCCTTAGCGCCATTTTACTTTATTCGTATTAATCACCAGCAAATATAAAATATAAAAATTGTATGTATTGAGGATTGCAAGTACATCTATAATATATTTGAACATTACTGATCTGTTAGAGATTTTATACATCCCAGATTCTGAGTCTTATTTTTTTGATATAATGTCTTACATCCAGCACCAAAGCGGCAAGCACATAAAAGATAATTGGAAAACCTACCGCCAGAAAAGAGGAGTAGATAAAGAACAATCTGATCTTGCTGATGGATATATTCAGTTTATCGGCAAGGTAAGTACATACGCCAAAACTTTGCTTTTCAAAAAAAGTAACCACTCGCTGAAACATGTCAATTCCTTTAGTTTTTATTCTGGTCATACAATTTAGACATTTTTTTTGATTGCGAGCACTATTATTTAATCAAAAACGTATAAAAACCAGGAATCGGTATTGAATCAAAATATTTTATAAACTTCTGTAGCTTATACCAATCCGGCCTTCACCAGGATATCTTCCATTTCGCGTTGAAGTTTCTTTGCTTCCTCCCTTGCTTTTTCTGCAAAGTCCAGGCCCTTACCCGCATATATAATTCCTCGGGAGGAATTAACAAGTAGCCCACAAGTGGAATTTAACCCAAACTCACAAACATCCGACAAGCTTCCACCTTGTGCACCGACTCCGGGAACCAGTAAAAAGTTATCTGGAGCAAGTCTTCTGATATTTTCAAATTCTTTTCCTCTGGTCGCACCAACCACATACATCAACTGTTCTGCATTTGCCCATTGTGAAGAAATCCGAATCACTTCTTCGTATAATTTACCCTCAGGTACTTGCTGGGTCTGGAAGTCACTATGAGATGGATTCGAAGTTAATGCCAGTAAGATCACCCATTTGTCCTGATATTCCAGAAAAGGGCTTACTGAATCTTTACCCATATAAGGAGCAACAGTAATTGAATCGAAGCTCATTCCTGATTTCTCCGCGTTAAAAAAAGCATCAGCATACATTGCTGATGTATTTCCAATGTCTCCCCGTTTTGCGTCAGCAATGGTGAAAATATTTTTCGGAACATATTTCCAGGTCTCTATTAAACTTTCCCAGCCGCTTAAACCCCGGGCCTCATAAAATGCAGTATTGGGTTTATAAGCCACACAAAGATCTTGTGTTGCGTCAATGATCTGTTTGTTAAATTCCAGTACCGGGTCTTTATACTTAAGCAGATGTTCTGGAACTTGTTCAAGTACGGTATCGAGGCCTACACATAAAAAAGACCGTTTTTTCTGGATTTCTTCAAATAGCTGGGTTTTGTTCATCTGGTAAAATTTGTGCAAATATGTTAATTTTAAACAGGTATCGAGAAGGGATTTTTAAACTTTCTTGTAATTTATTTCTAAGATTTTCCTTTTTTTCTTGGAGATTAATTTACAAATACATACAATTGCAACATAATTCTCTAAAAGTTATCTGACCATTCCAGAAAATCTCAAACGTTTTGTTTCAAAATAACACTTACTCTTGCATTTTTTGCTTTGCTCAGTTGATAATTACTTTTAACAAAAATTCGCTACATACTACATAAATGTTTAACAAAACAGAATTAAATGAAAAACTCACTGCTGAATTGCGTGAGCTGGCAAAAGCTCAGGGCATCCTAAATGCTGATGAGTTACGTAAAGCCGAACTGGTAGAGATCATGGCTCAAATTACGAACCAGGACACTGCAACACTCTCACCCGGAACAGAAACTGTTCTGGAAAAAGTTGCTAAACCTAAATTAACTAAAGCTGCACCAACAGGTGATAAACCTGTAAGAAAACGCACACGCATTCCAGCGAAGGATGAGAAAGATACAGCAGCTCCAAATAAGGCAACGTTATTTGACACCCCCTCGGCAGAGCCGCTGGAAAGCCTTCCTGAAGTGCCTGCAGAAGAGCCGGCAGTAAAAACAACTTCACCTGTTGTACAGGCTGCTGAGAATAAAAAAGTAACTGAAGCACCAACTCCGGCCCCTGCTCCTGTACAAAACAATCCGGATCAGAAGAGGAATAAACCTGAGAACAGACCTAAAAACCCAAATGCCAACAATGGCAATAGCGGGAACAATAACGGAAATAACAATAAGCAACCTCAGAACGAAAACAGCTACTCGAATCTGGATTTCGATAATACCATTACCAACGAAGGGGTTCTTGAAATTATGCCTGACGGCTATGGCTTTCTGAGATCGGCTGATTATAACTACCTGTCTTCGCCCGATGATATTTATGTATCCCAGTCCCAGATCAAATTATTTGGACTGAAGACAGGAGATACAGTGAACGGAAGTATCCGCCCTCCTAAAGAAGGTGAGAAATATTTTCCATTGGTTAAAGTAGAAACGATTAACGGTCGTTTACCGGCAGACGTAAGAGATCGTGTTCCTTTTGATTACCTGACACCGCTATTTCCTACAGAAAGATTAAATCTGTTTACAGAAACCAATAATTACTCCACGCGTATCATAGACTTGTTTACCCCAATTGGTAAAGGTCAGCGCGGTTTAATTGTGGCACAGCCCAAAACGGGTAAAACCAATTTGCTGAAAGAAGTAGCCAACGCGATTGCGAAAAATCACCCTGAAGTTTATCTGATCATTCTTTTGATTGATGAACGACCTGAAGAGGTTACAGATATGGCCAGAAGTGTAAGAGCAGAAGTTATTGCTTCTACTTTTGATGAACCTGCAGAAAGACACGTTAAAATCGCTAACATTGTTTTAGACAAAGCTAAACGATTGGTAGAATGTGGTCACGATGTAGTTATCCTTCTGGATTCAATTACCCGTTTAGCGAGAGCATACAATACAACAGCCCCTGCTTCAGGAAAGATTCTTTCTGGGGGTGTAGATGCTAATGCTCTACATAAGCCAAAACGCTTCTTTGGTGCAGCACGTAATATAGAGAAGGGTGGTTCATTAACGATACTTGCAACAGCTTTAACGGATACTGGTTCAAAAATGGATGAAGTGATCTTTGAAGAATTTAAAGGTACAGGTAATATGGAACTACAATTGGATCGTAAATTATCGAACAAACGTATATTCCCTGCAATTGATATTACAGCCTCAAGCACCAGAAGAGATGATCTGTTACATGACAGAGATACTCTACAGCGTGTATGGATCTTAAGAAACCATTTGGCGGACATGAACTCTCAGGAAGCTATGGAATTTGTACAGGCACAAATAAAAGGCACAAAATCTAATGAAGAGTTTTTAATATCTATGAATAGCTAGATAATGAAGAAACACATTCCTAATGCGTTAACCTGCGCGAATCTTCTTTCCGGATGTATTGGGATTGTTTTTGCTTTTAAGGGCGAGTTTAATATTACAGCCTATGCGGTCTTAATGTCTGGGATTTTTGATTTCTTTGATGGATTTTCGGCCAGGTTGCTGCATGTAAAATCAAATATTGGTAAGGAACTGGACTCACTGGCTGATATGGTGAGTTTTGGTTTTCTTCCAGGAGTGGTCATGTTCCAGCTTTTATCCCAGAGCGACTACTCCTCGCCGTATTTGCCTTATTTTGGTTTCATCATCACTATTTTTTCTGCGCTCAGGTTAGCAAAATTCAATATAGATACCAGACAAACGGAAGATTTCATTGGTTTAAACACACCTATGAATACTTTATTTATCGTTTCACTTCCTTTTATTCAGAGAGATTACCCCGCATTGATCAATTCTACATTACTGCTTTTGGGTTTAACGCTGCTCATGAGCGGTCTTCTGGTAAGTGAAATCCGGATTTTCTCTCTTAAATTTGGCTCACTGGATTGGG
>NZ_DATMRL010000370.1:0-10093 GCF_035566355.1 Pedobacter sp. | reverse complement strand
AGATAAACCCGAAATAGCACCTTGCAACGCAGTACCAATATTAGATCGTGGTGCTGCATCTAGTACTTTACTATCTAATCTCGCCACCGCCCCTGTCACATTCCTGCGGGACTGCTGCCCATACCCCACTACAACAACTTCATCCAGTTTTGCATTGTCATCCAGTAGAAAGACCTGCAGAACAGAAGATTCACCAATGGTAACTTCTTTCGAAAGATAACCAATGGAAGAGAATATGAGAACGTCTCCTTTAGCCGCCTGAATAGCGAACTCACCAGAACTATTGGTTATGGTTCCTGTTTTTGTTCCTTTAAGCAGCACACTAATGCCAGGTAAGGAAATCTTTTCTTTTTCCGCCAGTACTTTCCCAGAAATTTTTCTGGTTTGTGCTAACAAAACGGAGGAGAGCAAAATACAAACGACCGTAAGAAAAGCTTTAATTTTAGTAAATTTTTGGTTCATGTGGTTGAGTTTAGATTTAGCTATATGTCATACATAAAGCAATAGTAATAAATAAAAAAGATTATTACCAAATATTTCAGGTATTTTTTATAATCTGATTTCCTGAGTGTTATAAATACACTTACTAAGAACCGGTCGGAAGTTGCTGATAACAAGACGTTACACAGCTAAAGGGGTTATAATCCAGCCAGTAACATCCTTATGTCAAACATTCTCCTTTTAAAAATATGTTGTATGTTTGTTTTTAAGTCTTTTATGTAAAAAAACATCAACGACATCTATACACTAAGCTTATGAAAGAAACAGATTTGATAGAAAGTCTAAAGAATATAGATACCAGCTCACTAGTAGATAAAGTGGAAAAAAGCCTGATAGAATTATTCATTGAAAAAAAATTCAAAGTTGGCGACAGTATACCCAAAGAGCTGGAGCTTACCCAGGCTATGGGCGTGAGCAGAACGGTCATCAGGGAGGCTTTACTCAGATTGCGAATGATCGGACTGATTGATTCAAAAAAACACCGCGGTGCCATCATTACCAGTCCTGATCTGACTTCCGTACTCCAGAAAAGTATGAAACCTCAAATGCTTGACGTCGCTACATTGAAAGAGATCTTTGAAATGAGGCTTTCTTTGGAGATTGGTATGGCCGATTTTATTATTCAAAGAGTAACCCCTGAAGATATTGCCGAATTAAAAAAGATTGTTGCCTCAGAGCCAAAAAAGGCAGACGCTTTCATCTTTCGAATTGAACAGGAAATCAAGTTCCATGGAAAGCTTTATGACATCACAGGCAATCAGACCTTAAAAAATTTCCAGAAAATGTTATTACCCGTATTTGACTATGTTCACCAGAGCGGTTTATTGAAGAAACAAATCTCTTCGAAAAATTTTGTATCCCACAAACAGATTGTAGAACTCATAGAAAAAGGTTCCGCAGAATTGCTTAGAAATGGAATGCGTAATCACCTGGAAAGCCATTTCTCCCGATTATTCGATTAATACATATAAAAACATCGCCTCGTATAGTTTGCAAATCAACTATTTGGATACACATCTGAAACCCGTATTCTGCAAACCAGTATCAGGCGATGATTTCATTCTTGCCGAAATCCGGTAGCCCTTACAATAAGAGCTGTTACACATAAAAGAACCACCCCTGGTTACTTTTTTAGGTACAGTAGGTTCATCCGGATCATAGCTATCTTTTGGTCCACCTGGATTAACACTGGTTCTACCCTCTAAACCCTGATAATAGTCGGCCTTATACCAATCGGCCACCCATTCCCAAACATTTCCCGCCATATCAAACAACCCATATCCATTTGCAGCAAATGAGCCTACTGGTGCAAGACCATGAAATCCATCCCAGTCGGTATTTTTGTCGGGGAAACTTCCTTGCCAGGTATTGGCCTTAGGCCTCCCACTTTCTACAGGCTCATTTCCCCAGGGGTAAATAGCATCCTTCATCCCTCCACGTGCCGCGTATTCCCACTCCGCTTCTGTAGGCAATCGCTTTCCGGCCCATTTAGCATAAGCATTCGCATCTTCCCAGCATACCTGCGTTACGGGGAAATCCTCTTTTCCCTCAATAGTACTTTTTGGCCCTTCAGGATGTTTCCAACTCGCCCCATTAGTCCAGGCCCACCATTGAGATGCATTATCTAATGGAACCGGATGAGACGGCGGGTTAAATGTAAGTGCTGCAGGAACAAGAATATTATCTGGAGGCTTTGGAGTTCCCGGCGGTAATTGTTTCTTGATCTCCTCCCAATCCGGCTTTCGTTCCGCAACCGTTTTGTAGCCAGTGGCTTTAACAAATGCGGCAAATTCTTTGTTAGTTACTTCTTTTTCATCCATCCAGAACCCATCCAGCTTGACCTGATGTGCGGGATATTCATCCTTTCGCCCCTCCTGATCTTTCGCCCCCATAGAAAAAACACCCGGAGGAATCCATTTCATTCCGTGATGTGATGTTTTTGAGTTCGAAGAAAAGGTGCTGTCTGCAGAAGAGTGGGTTACTGCAATGCCGTACCTGGATGGTAAATGCGCGGAGCAAGACTCATCAGTTTCTGTTTTTACGGCTGCTGGTTTTTTATTCTGAGTACAAGATAGTCCAAATATGAATGGGAGAATCAGAAGGTACTTAAGGTTCAAATCAAATCTCATTACACTACTAAATGTATATCTTTTTATGTGAATTCCAAAGCGAAGCGATATTTTTTAAAACTGCTGCCACCCCGGGCAGGCTATAAACTAATATGGGCGCAGCAATATCTGCCTGATGTCTGAGTGGGATCTGGTAACATTAATAATAATGTTTATATTTATCTTAGTCATCAATAAATATAAACATGAATAGAAAATACTTTATCGCAGGGTTGATATGCAGCATCGGTTTAATGAATCCTTCCAATATAATGGCTCAAGTATCTGCTATCAAGACGGAAAGCGTAAAGGGTGGTGGCCTGATAGGTCGGTGGGATATCAAAGTAAGTGAAAATGGATCAGATCATCCTTCCTGGCTGGAGGTAGAGCTTTCTGGATTCAGTACACTGGTAGGCCGCTTTGTGGGCACAGGGGGAAGTGCCAGACCTATATCTAAAGTAGCTTATGATAATGGGAAATTCAGTTTTTCTATCCCACCACAATGGGAAAGGGAAGACCGTGATATGACGCTTGAAGGCACTATTTCCGATATTGCTATTCGTGGTACTATTCATACCAGCAGTGGACAAAGTTACCCTTTTACGGGAACGAAAGCCCCTGATCTAAAAAGAGCAACTGCACCTGTATGGGGTAAAGCAATTAAATTATTTAATGGAAAAGACCTCAATGGCTGGAACGTTTCTGGAAAAAACCAGTGGATCGTTAAAGATGGTGTATTGACCAGTCCTCATTCCGGATCCAATCTAATCTCTGAACAAAAGTTCTCAGATTTTAAACTCCATGTAGAATTTCGGTACCAGCAAGGTAGCAACAGCGGTGTTTACCTGCGTGGCCGTTATGAAACTCAGATCATTGATAACCCCAAAACTGATCATCCAAACAGTCACCTCTTTGGTGGAATTTACGGATTCCTGGTACCTAATGAAATGGTTGTAGGTGATCCTGGCCAATGGCAGACATTTGATATTACACTGGTAGGCCGCATCGTAACGATTGTAGCGAACGGTAAAACCATCATCTGTAATCAGGAGATCCCGGGTATTACTGGCGGCGCATTAGATTGTAACGAAGCAGAACCAGGTCCAATCTATTTCCAGGGAGATCATGGTCCTATTGAATTCAGAAATATTGTGATTACACCAGCCAAATGATTTTTTATCATTCGGCTCTACAGTAACACTGTCTGTCCCGTTTTTACAGATTCATCGCAGGCAAAAGCTATTTTTAGACTGTTCACAGCATCTTCTGTCGCTGAGCTAAGATCAAGGTCTTCCTGGATTGACTTTAGAAAAAAGATTTGTTCCCGGTCGCAAAGTTCCTGATGATTGGGTTCATCCTGTAGATCCAGGTATTCGTCTATCTTTGCAAATTCATCGTGCTGATCCAGATCTGCGTAATGGACTTTAATGGACTCCGTTTTAGTATGAGAATCAATCGAATCAGATTTTCCACTGGCTGATGCCTCCCTTGCCACGATAGATACTGCGCCTCTTGGTCCAAAGACATCTTTAATAAAGAAAGCATTGTCGCTAACCATTGGCCCCCAACCAGCTTCGTACCAGCCGATCGAGCCATCTTCAAATCGAATCTGCAACTGCCCATAATTGTAATTCCATTCAGGAATATCGTCAGTAAGCCTGGCACCAATAGCGCTCACTTGTATGGGCATCGATCGTGTCATCTGGCACATGATATCGATATAATGTACAGCACAGTCTACAATTGGGCTTAAACTTTTCATCAGGTTGCGATGCACTGTCCATTTAGGCCCATGGCTCTGCTGGTTCAAGTTCATACGCATAACCAATGGCTTCCCCATTTCCCGGGCCAACTCGGTAAATTTTTCCCATGAAGGGTGATAGCGGAGGATATAACCAACCAATAATTTTTTATTCGCTTTTTTTGCCGCTTCTGCTACTCGTATTGCCCCTTCTATACTATCAGCCAGTGGTTTTTCGATAAATACATGGCAGCCATTTTCAAAAGATTTTATCGCGTAAGCTTCGTGCGTATCAGGATAAGTTGAAATACAAACGGCATCTGGCTTGGTGATCTCAAGAGCCCTGTAAAAATCTGTGTACAAAGCATATTGTCCACCTAGTTTTTGATTGAGAATCTCCTTGCTTTTACCGGTAGAAACCAATCCGCATATTTCAAAACCCGATAAATTATGATAAGCTGTGGCGTGGGAAGCCCCCATATTGCCACAGCCTACTACTAATACTCTTAAATTCTTATTTTCTATTGACATACTAAATATTAAACACCCAAACTCCAGCCTTTACGGTACTCTCGTTTTACAAATTGGTTTACTTCATCAAAATTGGTCACCTTCATATTTACCTTGTCCCAAAGCAGTTTCATATCTCTGCCCGGATAACTGATTTTACCTGCTGTATCTCTGCGCTGTATATCTATGCCTCTGATGGCTAAATTGGCAATCAATAAAGTTTCGGTAAGCGGTCCGGCAATTTCAAATGGCGAACTCAATGCCATTTTTCCATAGCCGGCAATTGCAGCTTCGGCAAATTGTGTATAATGACCTTCTTCCTGATTAGCAATACGCGGTATGGTAATTTTGGTTCTATCTGACTCGTTGCGCGACAATGGCAATAGCTTCGGATTTTTACCATAGGTTTCGCAGATCATTTTACCTTTTGTACCGATAAAAAGCACACCATTATCGCCAAAGCTTTCATTCGGCCCTAATTCTTCAGGACGCTCAGGTTTGATTCCACCATCCATCCAATGTAGCTGAACTTCATGCTTGGTTTTTTCGGTTTTGGCAAAAGTTAGGATGACGTGGCTTGAAGGGGGACAACTTTCCGGTAAATAGGCCCGTTTGAATTCATCAACATATACACTCCCCACGCTGCATTCTACACTTATAGGCGTATCTAAGCCTAACACTCTAAAAGGTGGTTCCACCAAATGACAGCCCATATCGCCGATGGCACCAGTACCATAATCCCACCAGCCCCTCCAGTTAAAAGGAACCAGTTTATTTACATATTCTTTATATGGAGCACTTCCTAACCACAAATCCCAGTCGAGCTCTTTTGGTATTTCGGCTTTTCCTGCTGGCCATGAAATTCCCTGTGGCCATACTGGTCGGTTGGTCCAACAGTAAACCGTATGTACTTTACCGATTCTACCGGCATCGTACCATTCCTGAAGCCTTCTGACACCATCGCCAGATGCCCCCTGATTTCCCATTTGCGTAACCACTTTATAACGATTTGCGGCTTCGGTTAACATCCGAGCTTCATAAATATCATGGGTAAGAGGTTTTTGCACATATACGTGTTTACCCAACTGCATAGCAGCCATGGCAATCTGCGCATGGGTATGATCGGGTGTGGATACGGTTATGGCATCAATATTTTTACCTTCTTTATCCAGCAATTCACGATAATCTTTATAATATTTTGCTTTTGGAAAGTTCTTTAAGGAATTTGCAGCTCTTCTGTCGTCCACATCGCATAGAAAAGCGACATCCGTTTTACCTCCTCTAACAATGCTGGCAATATCTCCCTCCCCTTTTCCACCCGCACCTATACCAGCCAATTGTAACCGATCACTTGGGGCCAGAAAACCTGGTCCACCTAATACATATCGGGGTACAATCATAAATCCAGCTGCTGCGAGTGCTGTTGTTTTAATAAAGTTTCTTCTCGAATTTTCGGTTTTCAAATTTGCCTTATCTTCAATCATTATTTAAACAGTTATTATGTTAAATTTAACTTATTTCTTTTTAGATGTAGCTTTTACGGCTGTTTCTTTTTCAGCAGGATCTTTTTTGCTCAAATCTTTAACCCTGATGTTGCGGAACTGCACTGGCGATCCATGACCAAGGAAACCTATATGTCCACGTTCACGCAATAAACCTGGGTGCTCCTGGTGATCGGGGGTACCACTTTTCTTGAATGGCTCGATATCACCATCCAAAATCACGGTACCATTTAAGGTCACTTTAATTTTAGATCCTCTGGCAATTACTTCTTCATAATTCCATTCTCCTATAGGTTTTAGAAACCCTCTTTTAGCAGGAATGGTACCATAAACCGATCCGTGATATTGGTATGCCTTTAAATCTTTATAAATTGGTGCTTCATTATCCAAAATCTGTAATTCCATTCCCACATAGGCGGCATCACCTTCTAATGGTGCCCTTATTCCCAATCCGTTGTTTGCACCAGGTGTTAACTGAAACTCAAAACGGTAAACAAAATCGCTAAATTCTTCTTTGGTGAACAAATTACCGCCCGATCCTTTACCTGGTTTTGGCCTGACGGAGATAGTTCCATCTTCAATTACATAATCGGTGGTATTGCCTGTCCAGCTGTGCATATTGGTTCCATCGAACAATACTTTATAACCTTCCTTTTTCTCTTGTGTACTCAGTTCAAAAGGTTTTGGCCGGGGGATTTCTTTAATGTAAATATCACGATAAGCCACTGGCGATCCATGCGCTTGTAATTCAATCTGCTCTTCTGCAAAAATCGGCAGGCCCCTATCCCAGTAATTTTCTAAGATCACGTTATCTGTAACCAATTGTCCGTTCAGGTAAACTGTAACCCGGTCACCATTCATTAAGATTCTGAATGTATTCCACTCATCTAACTTATTATCTGCTACTTTAAGCGGTTTACTTTCATTACTTTGATTGTTGTATAAACCGCCGGAGCCTACCTGTGCACCAACCTTTGTACGGGCAAGATCCCATATCTGAACCTGTGGCGTGCCGCGCAGATAAATACCTGCATCTCCTTCACCTTTTTTATCGTCAATAATTTTCCAATCTACCAGCATTTCAAAATCACCATACTTTTTAACAGTTGCGAGGTTATTACCATGGCTTTGAAATTGAAGTTCGCCGTTGATCACTTTCCAGCTTTCCCGGGCTTCCACATCGGCTTTAGTTTGTGCAGCAGCCAAGGTCTTTTCATCCATTTTTGATCTTTTGATCGGATCGGCTACAAGCCCCTTCCAACCAGATAGGTCCTTTCCATTAAAAACTTGTACAAAACCTTCACCAGCCTTCATTTCTGAAATATATTTACGCATACCTTCTTTCTGATAGCCTGCATCTCCTCCGGTGATTACTGCAATTGTTTTATTTAATAAGTCTCTTACAATGTCGCCGTTATACGTTCCGGACATAGTAATGTTCATCACTGCATTCGCCGCAGCTTGTTGTAAAGCCCCATTATCTAAATATTGCCCTGCAAAGACAATCGCATTAAAGCATTTGGCTTGTTCTGTATCTTTCAGAATTTGCTGTTGCTGCACTGGCGATTGGGCCACTGCCATTGCATTACGCAACAATAATAAACGTTGCTCGGCAGGATAGTCGGTATTTCTTACCAAGGCCAGATAACCGATAATAGCTTGATTCAAGAAGTCTGGATTGGTAGTCGTGCGGGCAATACGGATCAACTCGTTAATCGAACTTGCATCCGTCCATGAAGAGAGGGCCTCAATTGCAGCCTTCTTTGTCTTATCATCGCCTGAGGTATATGCCTCAGATACAGACTTTAGTGATTTCTGTCCACCTAAACTACCTAATACCTTGTAAAATAGCAGTTTCTTATCTGCAGGCGTATTGCTCATTTGCTGAAGTATAGCATCAGTTTGCGCATCTTTATCCGCCGTTCCTTTTATAGAAGCAATAATGGCTTCCTGTATGGCAGTAAGTTCACCTGCATCGGTGGTTTTATTTAAAAGGTCAAACAATTGTGTTGTGTTTTCTGCTACAGCCACGTGTTGCAGGGAAAGAAATGCTGCTTTTCTAACTTCAGCATTCTTACTATTTAATAAAGGATAAATAACTGTTATCTGGTTCGTTGCTGCACGAGCAGCTAAAATATTAATCAAGGCCACCTGAACCTCTGGTTTAGCTTTTGGGATATAAGCCCCAACTTTAGTGGTAACGCCTTCGCCTTTTATTCTTGAAATACCACGAGCAATATTCTCTATGCTTGTCGCATCCCCTTTACCCATTATTTTCAGCAAGTCCTCTAAAACACTTTCCTGTCCCAGCTTAACAGCGGCATCAATGGCGGCAAGCTTTACCTGCTGATCATCACTTTTTATGAACTTCAACACCTCTGGCAGTGCAGATTTTGCTGTACTATTTCCCAACATATCTAAAATAGAAACCCGCGTTGCGGCATCTGCCTTTTTTAGTTGACTTATCCAGGCTGCACTGTTGGTATCATTCACATCTGCTGCAGCGAATTTAACCGCCGCAGCACGAAACTCAAACTGTTTGTCGGCCATGGCCGACAACAAAACTTGCTGATCAGTTTGTATTGCCGAAAGTAATTTTAAGGCCGCAATGCGTTCGTTGACCTGATCACCAGCTGTTGCTCTTCCCAAAATTGTTTTCGCTATAGTTTCTACACCCGCTTTATCATTTGCTATATTTTTCTGTGCATATACCAATAAGGCGGCTACCGCATTGGTTTGGTCATATTTATAACCCGCTTGTTCGGCTGCTTTTAATAAAATTTCTTTTGAAGAGGCTTCGCCAATATTCGCTAGAGCATATAAACTAACTTTGGTTAATTCCTTATCTGTACTCGTTGTTAATGGTACAATGGCCGTAGCTGCTACTTTAGCATCTGTATGTCCTAATGCTTCTACAATAGCAATTTTCGCTTTACCCGTAGCTTTACTTAAACTGTTCACTAATGCGGTTGTTGAAGAAGTTGTTCCAATTTTAGCTAAAGCTCTGGAGGCTTCGTCTGCCAATTGGTCATCAGCAAGGTAACCTTCTAGACAAGATACAGCATTATCATTCCCTACCAGATCGAACTGGCTAATGATAAATGCTTTATTCTGCTTATCTGATAATTTAGCCAGAGCTTTACAATAAGCATTGACTGCCATATTCCTTAAATCCTGCTGACCACTTTTTGTAGCATAGGCAGTAAAACCACCTATCGCGTATTCAATTGAAGCGTTATTCCCTTGTTTAGAAGTTGTTAAACTACTAATTAAGGTTACATAACCCTCCTCACCTAAATTGGCAACTTCTTTCATGTTACCTTCTAACTGTACAGCATCTCTGGCAGGTAACTGCGCCAATAAATCGGCAATACGCGTATTTATAGTTCTTTCGTCTTTTTTATCTTGTGCATGAGCCGTTAATGTAAACAATGCATTTGAAAGCATTACAAGGACCAGCAGCACCCTTAATATTTTTTTATTCATGATGGTTTCTATTACGTAATGTTTTAAATGGAAAATGGTGCACGCATTACCGGATTGATTAGTCTGTTTGCAGCGTCATCATCAATAAACTCTTGTTTAACAGGGTCAAACTTTAACGATCTGCCCAACCTTAGGGCAGCCAAACCAATATTTACGATATTACACGAACGGTGTCCGTTCTCTTCATTCAGAGCAAACTTCTTTCTCGTTCTTACCGATTCCGAGAATTCGACAATCTGTGGATC
>NZ_DATMRL010000369.1:0-5324 GCF_035566355.1 Pedobacter sp. | reverse complement strand
CGATCTGACCATGGAAGATATGGCGGGCACTTTATACGACTCCCTGCATAGTAAAATCCTGAACCTTCCCGATGATGTACTGGTATACCCGGCCCATGGAGCAGGTTCTGCCTGCGGTAAGAACATGAGCAAGGAAACTTTTGATACCCTGGGTCATCAAAAAGAAGTTAATTACGCTTTAAAAGCGACAAGCAGGGATCAATTTATCCAGGAAGTCACCGATGGCATTCTGCCGCCTCCACAATACTTTGCAAAAAACGCTTCCATGAACAAACATGGCTATGAAAGTGTTGACCAGGTTTTTGAGAAAGGCTTAAACCCGCTCAGCCCGGAAGCATTTGAAGCATTGGCCAATCAAACGGGAGCCTTATTGCTCGACACCAGAGATCCGCAGGTTTTTGCCAAAGGATTTATCCCATCTTCTGTAAATATTGGCTTAAACGGTCAGTTTGCCCCATGGGTAGGCGCCTTGATCACCGACTTGCAGCATCCTTTGCTGTTGATCGTAGAAGAAGGAAAAGAAGAAGAAGCCCTGACCCGTTTGGCCAGGGTAGGTTATGACAATACCATTGGCTATCTTAAAGGTGGTATTGGGGCCTGGACGGCAGCAGGAAAAGATACCGATACCATTACCTCTATTTCAGCCGAAGCCTTCGAAGACATTCTGACCCAACAACCTGAAATTCATGTCCTGGACGTGCGCAAGCCGGGAGAATACGAAGCAGAGCATCTGGAATCCACTTTGACCCGGCCGCTGGATTATATCAATGAATGGACCAATGAGATCCACCCTGATGAAACCTATTATATTCATTGTGCTGGCGGTTATCGGTCTATGATCGCAGCCTCTATTTTAAAAGCCAGAGGAATAGAACAGGTGATCGATATTGCTGGTGGCTATGGGGCAATTAAACAGACAGGTCTTAAAAGGACAGATTTTGCCTGCCCTTCTAAAGCCATGAAAGCTTAATCTGTCAATTGATGAATGAATATGATGTATTAATTATTGGAGCCGGACCGATCGGGCTGGCCTGCGGTATAGAAGCAAAAAAGGCGGGATTGAGCTATGTGATTGTGGATAAAGGTGCGCTGGTGAACAGCCTGTATAATTACCCGGTTTTTATGACCTTCTTTTCCACTTCCCAGCGACTGGAAATTGGCGGTGTTCCTTTTGTAAGTATTAATGCCAGGCCTAACCGCAATGAAGCTGTAGAATACTATCGCCGTGTAACGGAAAAATTTTCTTTGAACATCCATTTGTTTGAGCCCGTTAAAGGGGTAAAAAAGCAGGAAGATGGCTCTTTCTTTGTTGACACCACTAAAGCAATATACCGCGCAAAGTATGTCGTGATTGCTACTGGTTTCTACGATGCTCCGGTGATGATGAATATTCCTGGAGAGGAGCTTCCAAAAGTGACCCACTATTATAAGGATCCCCATTTGTATGCCTTTCAGGATGTTGTAGTGGTTGGTGCGAACAATTCTGCAATAGATGCTGCGCTCGAAGCCTACCGAAAGGGAGCAAGAGTTACACTCGTGATCCGTAAAGGTGAGATTGGTTCATATGTGAAATATTGGGTACGCCCGGATATTGAAAACAGGATCAAAGAAGGTGAAATCAAGGTCTATTATCATTCGGAACTGCTGTCTGTTGAGGAAAATTCCGTAAAGATCCGGACGGAAGAAGGGGTTTTAGAGATAAAGAACGATTGGGTAATTGCAATGACGGGTTATAAACCAGATGCTGATATGCTGAAAAGATTAGGCGTACAGCTGGAAGTAAGAAAGGGAGGCGTTCCTGCATATAACCCTGATACAATGGAAACTAACCTTCCTGGCTTATATGTTGCAGGCGTGGTTTGTGGTGGACTGGACACCCATAAATGGTTCATAGAAAACTCAAGAGTACATGCAGAGCAGATTTTTGCCCATATTAGAGGAATTTAATTTATGTTTGTGGACAACATTTTTGAACCTGCATGCCGGGAATAGATCAGATTAAAGAACCCATAGCTGCCGATATTACGGTTTTTGAGGAGAAGTTTAAAGCTTCTATGCACAGTGATGCCCCATTACTTGACCGTATAACGCATTATATCGTTAAAAGGAAAGGGAAACAAATCCGTCCAATGTTCGTTTTCTTTGCCGCCAAATTGTGCGGTGGTATCGTCGAATCCACGCATCGGGGCGCTGCACTGGTAGAGCTCTTGCATACAGCCACTTTGGTACACGATGACGTAGTAGATAACGCTTACGAGCGAAGAGGCTTCTTCTCCATCAATGCCTTGTGGAAAAATAAGATTGCTGTACTTGTAGGTGATTATCTCCTGGCCAAAGGCCTCCTGCTTTCGGTCAATAACAATGAATTCCGCTTACTTCAGATCGTTTCAGAGGCTGTAAAGCAAATGAGCGAAGGTGAACTGCTCCAGATCGAAAAGGTACGGCGTATGGACATCAGTGAGGCTTTATACTTTGACGTGATCCGTCAGAAAACAGCCTCTTTAATTGCTTCCTGCTGTGCCTGCGGTGCTGCATCTGCCGGAGCCAGCGATGAAGTAATTGAAAAGATGCGCCTTTTTGGTGAAAAGGTAGGTATTGCCTTTCAGATCAAAGACGATACTTTCGATTTTGGAACCGATGATGTAGGCAAACCTATAGGTATAGATATTAAAGAAAAGAAAGTTACCCTTCCACTGATCTATGCGTTGAACCGTTCAGACAAAGCAGAAAAGAAACGCATCATCAACCTGGTTAAAAATCATCAGGACGATCCGGTAAAGATCCAGGAAATCATTGATTTTGTGAACGGAAAAGAAGGGGTCCGCTATGCCAATGAAAAGATGGAAGAATACCAGAAGGAAGCTTTTGATATTCTGCACAGTTTTGAACCTGGCGATGCCAGAACCGGCCTGGAGCAACTGGTTCGTTATACCACGGAGCGCAAAAAATAATTTTTGCCCATACAGTCTCCATTTAAAATCTTAATTCGTAAAATTTGATCTATGAAATACTTGTTTAGTTTATTGTTCTTATGCAGCAGTATCTCTGTTTTTGCGCAAGATCATTTTTCCAATACTTTTTCTGCTATTAATACTGAAGTTCAAAGCCACTCTAAAGCCTACTCCAATCTTAAAGAAGCTACCGAAACCATTGGACACCGTTTAACCGGTTCGGCCAATGGAGCAAAGGCAGAAACATATGCTTATAACCTGTTAAAATCTTATGGATATGACGTGAAGTACCAGCCTTTCGAAGTAGAAAGCTGGAGCAGGCTCAGCAACGAAACCACGATAGGAAATAGTTCCGATCAATTACAAGAAGTCTCTTCTGTTGCCCTGGCACATTCCCCGGTCAAAGCCGATGTAAAGGCAGAGCTGGTAGACATGGGCAATGGACTGGAAGCCGATTATCAGCAGGTGGCAGATAAAGTCAAAGGAAAAATTGCCCTGGTTTATCTTGGCGTTCTTCCAGGATCTCCTGCCGGAACAGCCTCCCTGCACCGCTCAGAAAAAACCGCTATTGCGACCAAATATGGTGCGGTTGGAATTATTATGATCAATACGGTAAAAAATAATGTGCTTTTAACAGGGACTGCATCCGTTACCGGGAAGCTGATTCCGATTCCTGCCGTCTGTATCGGCCTGGAAGATGGGATGAAAGTAAAGGAAAGTCTGAAAACACAAAGGCAGTTTGCCCGTTTGCATATGACCAATTTCTCCGGAATGATCAAAGCCCGTAATGTGGTGGCCAGTTTAAAAGGAAGTAGTCTGCCAGCAGAAAAGATTGTTGTGGGCGGACACCTGGACAGCTGGGACCTGGCTACAGGCGCTATTGACAATGGGATCGGTTCTTTTGCTGTGATAGACATGGCCCGCACATTTAAAGCACTCAAGTTGAAAACCAAACGGACTGTGGAGTTTGTGTTATTTATGGGGGAAGAAGAGGGACTTTTGGGTTCTAAAGCGTATATCGCTGATGCCTTGAAATCCAATACACTGGGTCAGCTGAAGTTTATGCTGAACTATGATATGACCAATGATCCAAAAGGTTTTTTGAGCAGCAGAAAGGAGATGAAAGACCTGTTCACCTCATGGGGAGGCGATATCGCTAAACTGGATACTGGTTTCAGGAATGGATTCCTTCGGGAAGCCGGACTGCACAGTGATCATGAACCTTTTATGCTGATGGGTATTCCTGTAGGCGGTGGTTTTGGCGGGGAGTTGCCCAACCAATCCGGGCAATTTTACCACTCAAATGGCGACGTATTCAATCTGGTGGATGAACAGGGGTTGAAAAACACCGTACGCTATAGCGCCATGCTGACTTATGCACTGGCCAATACACCGGTGATTCCTGTTTCCCGCCAATCTGATGGAGCGTTGAGAGCTTTTCTAATAGAGAATAACCTTGAACTCCCGCTTAAGATCGCAGGAGAGTGGAAGTGGAAAGATTAAATTTCAGAATGAGGTTAAATACGGTGTTTGCGCACTATTTAACCTCAATTGCACCCAAATATTGGTTGGTGGAGCTGATCTGAAATTGCTGTGAAAAAAAGCTGATATAGCAATGCACAGCATGTCCGCTGAATTTTTCGGGAAGGACAATCCGAACGATCTCTTCGTTGCGGCTTCCAGCCTCGCTGAGTGTTGAGAATTGCATTTCTACCGGATCATACACCACCAGGGTTACCAGATCATCTGCGGCATTCATAGGCGAAAAATCACTATTGATCCAGCTGAAATCTAAAGCGTTGCGCAGTACAGAAACAGCCTCTGGCAACGAGGCTCCCTGAAGATCACCTTTGCTGAACAATAAATTTGGAAAGTCTATCCTGAGATCAGGACTAGTTCCTGCAATCGCATGTTTGAGGTTATATGAAAGTGCCCCATTCATAGGCGTTGCCTGAGTGAAATTCTGAAAGCTGCGTTTGATAATCTCATCAGTGCCCAATAGAAAGCCTCTCAGTAAAATCATCTTGGTGCGTTGTCCTACCTGTGGAATCGAAGCGCTTTTGCTACTTGCTGTTGGTAAGCTTCGCATATAGTCTATTCCGTGCCAGCTTGCGCCAACCACCGTGCCCACCTTTCCGGAGAAGGGGCCCATGATCCCTTTTTTTATTCTACCCATTTTTTTTATTTAAATTTATAATTGGTTTGTAATTAGCAATATACGCATTATTTTTATTTTGAAAAACAGATCTGTTTCTGAAGTGGAGAAGATTATACCTTATAGTGGAATAAGGATATTTTTGTCTGCTCCTGGTTAATCGCAGAGCCTCACATCATGCACACACCAGACACACTTTCTTCACAAAAAGGTACCTG
>NZ_DATMRL010000368.1:0-5450 GCF_035566355.1 Pedobacter sp. | reverse complement strand
TGTTTTAATGTTATTAATGCTTTACCTCTAGTACGATACTACTACAGCAGGGATATTGAAATCACGACAGGCCTGTAGGTGTTCATTTTCAGTTCTCTATGAGGATCATCTCTAAAGGGTTTTTTAATAAAATATTCTGCTTCCCTTGAAAATCCGCCTTACAGGCCATCAAATTCAATTACCAATAAGGGCGCATGAGTGGTGATGTCGCAAATCACAAAATCAAAACTGGTTTTGAGTAAAAAGTTTTTGCCCCGACCTTCATATCTGACTTCATGATTTCATCATAGCCGAACACATTTCTAGGTGGGAGTTGTGGAAAAACGTCTAAGTATTTGCTCCAATAGGTCTTTAATCGCTTAAAAAGCTTTTCCTCTTCTCTACTGTCGAACACAGATTTTCTCATTGCCAACTATTAATAATCTAATCTATAACTTTTTACTAATAATTTTAGTTTATACGTTGGTGCTTTAGTTATCTTTGATAAATAAGTCAAAGCCTTACATTATGTTCAACACACGGGAGATAGCCTATTTAATCTGGGGCACCTTACTTTTAATTGTCCTTTTTTTCTCCGGAAAAAATCGTTCATCCCTTATCGACTTGATAAAGGCTTTCTTCTGTAAACAGTTTGTCTATGTTTATTTGATAGCACTTACTTATCTTTTTATATGCGTCTGGGTACTTTACAAGGTCAAAATATGGGATTCTTCGCTGATTAAAGATACGGTGATGTGGTTCCTGTTCGTTGCTTTACCATTAATGTACAATGCCGCCAAGATCAACAGCTTTCAAAAATTTGTCAAGCAGGTAGTTCGGCCCTTAGTGGCTTTTTCAATCATATATGAATACATCTTTGGCTTATATACATTCGACTGGTGGATCGAAATTTTAATGGTTCCTGTAGCAGTTTTTATTGGGGGAATGCTTGCTTTCAGTGAAAAGAAACCAGAACACAGGCAGGTACATAAACTCATGAATGGCATATTTATTTTAATCGGACTGATCTCTTTAGCTGCGGTTGTTATCCATTTGATTCATCATTATACCGACTATCTTAACCGGTTAACCGCAATGCAGTTCATCATGCCACTGTGTTTATCTCTGATGTTCGTCCCATTTTTGTATGGAATAGCTATGTTTACCCATTATGAAACGGCTTTTGTGGCTTTAAAGAGTCAGTTCAAGCTACCTGGTGTTTACAAGTATACTATGTTAAAAGTGATGCTACGGTTTCATGGTGACCTTGAGGGAATGGAACGTTGGAAAAGAATGGCTTTCACCAAGAACCTGCAAACCCGTAAGGAAGTGGATGAGGCCATTACTTTGGTTAAAACCTTGCAAGATGCAGAGCAAAATCCGCATACCGTAAACGAGGGGCTGGGCTGGTCACCATATCAGGTTAAAGACTTACTCGTTTCAAAAGGAATTGAGTCACCTGATTACCGAAACACTATTGATGAAGAATTTTGCTCTATTTCTCTTCCTTTTAAGCTGAGTGACGACCCCATATTTTCAGATACTATCACCTACATGGTACTCGGTGACCAATTGATAGCGACTGAACTCCACATTGGGCTAAAAGTTTTTAATGGAACTATAAATAATACAGCTTCCCTGATGTACTTACTGCAATGCTCAGAAATGCTTCATCAAAGCGTATTTGGTGAAGGTTTACCGGATAAGATCAAGAACGCAATAATTAAGGCAAAGAATACTACTTGCAATAATGTGCTGGCTAAGTTATCTGTTAAAAAAGAGCTATGGACAAACCGGACAAAAGGTTATAGTATGGATTTTAAAATTACTCATAACAGGCACCGAGTCTAGCGGTTAGTTTTATGATAAACCAAAGAATTATTTGCGTACTTAAAGAAACTGAAATATGGATAGCACAATTGATTATACCAGACTAATCGATCCAAGAAACGAGGATATTTTTGAGGAAATCCAGTCAAAATTTAAAGTCAGTTTCGAGCCGTCCTTTAACGGTGAACATTCGGTATACACGATAGGAAATTCGATTACCTTCTATATTCCTGTAGGCGTTTATTCGGCAGATGCGTTCACTCACGAGCTGTTACACGCTTATATTGATTATCATGAAGCGTATATCGGTGGCAATTTTAAAAACACGATGTGGCAGAGCAATATTTTAAAGCAATTGCTTGATCTTCCCTTGGCTGAACACATTACCAACAGTATCGCCCATACCCTAATGTTGCCCTTGTACCTTAAAATGGGTTTTGAGAAAAGTATGTTTCTGTTAGATTATCATGAGTTTAAGACGGAACCTGGTTTTATTAGCCAGATCGCCCGTTATTACAAGCAGGGTACCTTATATAACTTTTCTGCTGTAAGAAACTTCATTGGTAAATACTTTGCGTTCAAATGTGATCCAAACCCTACATTCAACTACGACGCTGAACTTCTCCGATTGAAAAAAATCGACAATCAGTTGTATCAAATATTGGAAGCTTATTTTATTCGTTGGGCGGATTATGATTTTACCGCAAATCCGCTAAGTGAGTATCGGGAAATAAATTCAGACTTATATAGTTCTTTAAAGGGCTGGATGACTGGAAAACGATTTGGCTAATGTTTTATACAGATTTACCTGCAAAACCGGGAACTCCCATTTTTATAATAAACTCATTAAAGGCCTGATCCAACACAGAATTTCTGTGATCCATATCCTTATGGAAAAGGGTTGCTATAGACCATTGGCGTTCAGCAGGACTTGCCACCTTTTTTTGTAGCATCTCTATAATGTTCAATTTTTGGTCAATAGCGCTACCAATGGCTTCAATATCCGAGATTGAGGCAAATTGAAGGTCATCTACCGACGATCCGTTAAGGTTATCAAGCATCGGTAACAGGGTTGAGTTTATGGAAAAAATATCCTCATAGCCGACAATAATACCAACTACTGAAGTAATTTTTGAAAATCTAGCATCATCTATTTGCGCTGTTAATATTTTCTGCTTGAAATCCGTTAACTGCTTGATTGCCTTTTGAACATTGCCTGATTTCACTTCCTTTTCCAGTGACTGTTTATCAAAATAGGTGCGGGAATCAATATTGAGTAGCGAAGTTTTGACTTCAAATAAGACGCATATATCTCCTTGAACAATTGCAAAGTCAGGGAGTTTCCCCGTCGTTTGAACAAAATCATTATCAAGATCGATAAAATCATGTTTGCCCGGTATGGACAAATGTTCACCTACATAGGCACGATACACCATTCCGAAGGCATTCCTGAACGGATTTTTTCCCGTCTTTCCTTCCTTTTCGGCCAATTCCTTTTCTTTATCTCCTAACAAATAGAATATCCCAGAACTTGCTCTATCAAGGAGATATTTGGCTTGAGGTACGAGATAGGTAGTAGAAGATAATTTTGAGGACTTTTCAACCTTAACGGCAGGCATGATTGTTAATGGTTCAAGGGCATACATATCCTTGAGCTTATGAGGTGTTTTCCAATCCGCCCCGCGAACTAACTCCCGATAACGCTGTGGTGTTCCGCAAGACAATGAAAGGAATATGCGCTGCGTATCCAGCGTAATTACGTGTTTCAGTTCTGCTATTTCATTCTTCATCTCGTAATCCAGTGTACCGTTTGATAGAATCCACATCGCAAAGCCAGTTGACATAAACTCGATAGGGGAGAGTCCGAAATATTCCCTAAACTTCTTATCAAAGTCATAATCGGTTGGGGTGGCAAGGATCAGCTTATGAAATAACAAAAAACCTCTACCGACTATTGTCTTTTTACTGGCCTGTAACGGGAATTGAATTTGTCCTATCCTGTTGAAGTAAAGGGAAAAACTATTTAATATGTCCTCTCCAGAGGACTCTTCCAAGTCTTCTAAATTCGCCACCTGATTGTAGGCCTTGTGAACCGCCGGATTATTCAGGTCAAGAAAAACGCCTTTATAATCGTTCGCCGACGAAAGCAGCAGAAAGCGCGCCATCCTGGAAAGCACAATAGATAGTGATCGCCTATCGTGTTCAGTTTTCCCCCTAACCTGCAACCAAGCCCATATCCAATCAGGTATATTCTTTCTGTCAGCTTTAACGGTCCCATACTTTAATGCCGCATTTACTGCACCAATTACATACAGCCCGTCGGATAAATGGAACTTTTTTAACTGATCATAAAGTTCGTCCAGGGAATTCTTTTGGGTCATGGAAATAAGTGTATTTGGATTAGCTTGATTTACAAAGGATTGGATGGATTGTGAAGGCTATTGTAAATATCTTTGTAAGTACGATCCGTCATCAGTGCTGGGTACACTTGGTCAAAGCCAAAATTATAAGGGAAGTCATTAATTAGGCTCTTGTCCTTCTCCAATATGTACTTACCATAATATGCAATGATAACCTTGTAGACTTGTACGGTATCAAAGATCTCCCGGCTCAGTAATTTAGAGTAACGGGTTTGCGAATAATGTTGCTTGGTATGAATGGTCTGATCCCTTAATTCTTGGAGATCAGCAAGGTTTTGCCACCATTTTTCCTGTTCTGGATTTGGTGTGTGGTATATGCCTGTGAAAATCGTTTTCAGCTTGGTGGTCAAAGGTAGAGATCGTTCGATATGATTTTTATCCATCACTTTAGTACCATTCGGTTTGGTAAAAGTGTAACCATCTGGAATGAAATTATTTATGAATGCTTCAATTGAACTATAGGCAAAGATCAGCGCAGTTGTGATCAGTTCAAAATAGTCGAAATATTCTCGCTGTTGCTCTGGTATCGGAAAATTACCGCTATAATACTGGTGCCTAATCAGAATGGTTTCATCATAGAATTTTCTTGCTGCCAGGAGGTTTTTTTCGCAAATGCTCGAATATAAGCCAACATCATTTGGTCGATCCAGATACGTAGAAAGGCCGTCAAATTCTAATACCCAATTATCACCGAATGTGTGACGGCGGTTCAAGTTATCCTCTTGTAAAATGATATCTGGCTTATGTGCTCTTAAATCTGCATTTTTCCTGTATTCAGAATTTATTTGATCTGTTACATATAATAAAGGGTCTATAATTACCCATGAATCATGTTGATAGCCTACATAATAAACCCTTTCGTTGTAGGAATAACTTTTGATGATGGCATTCGCTACTTCAGGATATCTTTCGACCAACAGATCAGAAATAAAATCGAGAGCTTGTTTGAACTTTGATATTAGGATATCACTCACATCGTTATGCAATTGAAAGAGCATTATTTTACCATCATTCGCCTTGTAAAAAAAAGAGTACGTAGCTGCCCGCATCGTTTCCAATATTGGCCTTTCTTCCTTTCTTCCAATCATTTTAAAAATATCTTCAAGCTTGGAAGCAAACTCAAGATAAAATTCCGATGTAGGATTATAATCGTTTGCAATAAAGTCTTCTGTCAGATAGAGGTTGATCCAAGAAGGAAAATATAGAAATCCGTCAGCAGGG
>NZ_DATMRL010000367.1:0-2566 GCF_035566355.1 Pedobacter sp. | reverse complement strand
CACCCGGTATTCCTTTAATTTTGCTTTTTTTCCGGCTGCAACAATTGCATCGTTAAAACTTCCTAACCTGTCTGCCAGGCCATTTTTAACTGCATCTGTGCCAACCCAAACATGGCCTCCACCAATAGAATTAATATACTCTTTTGTCTTTTTACGCCCATCTGCTACCCTGGTAATGAAACTATCGTAAACGTGGTTGACATCGTTTTGGATAATAAAACGTTCTCCTGAAGTTAAAGGACGATTTACACTCATAATATCTGCATACTTTCCGGTTTTAACACCATCAAAGGTAATACCCAGCTTATTGTTCAACAGATTTTGAAAATTAGGAATAATACCAAAAACACCAATTGAGCCGGTGATTGTATTTGGCTGGACAAAGATTGAATCTGCTGCGCACCCTATATAATATCCCCCGGAAGCGGCAACGTCGCCAAAAGAAGCGATTACAGGTTTTACTTTTTTGCTCAGGATGATTTCTCTCCAGATCACATCAGATGCCAGTGCACTGCCTCCTCCAGAATTTACTCGAAGAACGATGGCCTTGATACTGCTGTCTTCCCGGGCTTTTCTGATGGCTCTTGAAATTCTTTCAGATCCTATAGAGTTGTCGTCGCCTTCACCGCCGGTGATATCTCCGTTTGCATATACAACCGCAATTTTATCTTTTGCAGAAGGTGTGTCCTGACTCAGGTTCTCTGCGTAGTCATTGATGGTCACCGTACGCATGTTATTGCCTTTTTCAGTTCCGCTCAGCGTTTTAAGTTCAGCAATGATTTCATCTTTGTACCTCAACCCGTCTACCATTTTCGCGTTTAAAGCATCCTGAGGAAGCTGTATTTTATAATTGTTTGCCCAGGAGAACAGGCTGTCTTTTGGAATGTTTCTGGTTTGAGCTATTCCTTCCAGAAAGGTACTGTATAGGCCACCTACATAAGCCGTAACCTGCTGGCGGTTGTAATCACTCATTTTATCTGTGATAAAGGGTTCTACAGCACTTTTATAATTTCCAACGCGTATAATCTGTGCCTCTACACCGAGTTTTTCCAGTGCACCTTTAAAAAACATCAGTTCTGAACTGAAACCTTTAAACTCCAGCGCTCCCTGAGGATTGAGATATACCTTGCTCGCAGCAGAGGCAAGGTAATAGGCGTCCTGTGAGTAGACTTCGCTATAAGCGATAATTTGTTTTCTGCTGGACTTGAAGTCAACCAACGCATCTCTAATTTCCTTAAGCGTAGCCTTGCCTGCGCCAGGTGCGCTCACATTAAGATAAATGCATTTGATGTTATCGTCTGTTTTTGCTTTTTTGATGCCTCTGATCAGGTCATTGAAACCAATGCTTTTTTCACCAGAACCAATTACTGGAAGATTTTCAAAACGTTTGTTGAGGGTACGTTCTTTAATGGTTTGATCAAGATTTAAATACAGAACGCTATTGCTTTCTACGGGAATCTTTTTGTCTTCACTTATCGAGGAGACAATGCCAACAATAATGGCCACGAAAACTAAGCTAATCAGAACAATGGAGATCACAAAGCCAAGAACTGTAGCAAAAACATATTTGAAAAAATCTTTCATATTAACGGTGAATTATTTTGTAAATATAGGAATCCTATGCTAGCTTCAGGTTACAAAACGCAATAAGCTCCGAGATGTTTCCTAACTTTAGAGCGTATTATAAAATGTTGCCATATATGCTATTGGATAGACAAACTGTTTATTTGTTACTCGGAAGTAATTTAGGTGAGAGACGTCAGCTGATTACGGATGCAATTGATTATCTTAAAGAAGAAGTTGGGATAGTAAAAGGGATTTCTTCTTTTTATGAAACTGCAGCCTGGGGAAAAGAAGACCAACCCTCTTTTCTAAATGTTGCTGTTGAAGTAGAAACAAGATTCTCTGCAGAGGAGGTGTTGGAAAAGATCCTGTCAATTGAAAGCGAGTTGGGGCGGATAAGGCAGGAGAAATGGGGAGCAAGATTGATCGATATTGATCTGATTCTGTATGGTAACGAAATTATCGATATTCCTGACCGGCTTCAGGTTCCGCACCCTCAAATGCAGTACCGTAAATTTGTGTTGGTGCCACTGGCTGAAATAGCCGGAAATGTAGTGCATCCTGTTTTAGGGGTGAGTATTTCAGAAATATTAAAAAGTTTGGCAGATAATCTGCCAGTCATAAAAGTATAATTTATTAGTTTTGTTTAATGATCGACTTAGAAAAAAATAACTTGCCGCTTGATCTTTCTTATCTGAAGGACATGTCTGGAGACAGTGCTGAATTTATGATCGAAATGATCGATATGTTCAAGCAGCAAACGCCTATGTATATGGCAGATCTGGAGCAAGCAGTGAGAAATGAGGATTGGACAAAAGCTTCTGGATTTGCACACAAGATCAAACCAACTTTTGTGTACGTGGGCAGGGAAGACGCAAAAGACCACATGCAAATGATTGAACATTGTGCACGTGATCTGAAAGAGGTGGATCAAATTCCTGCTCTGTTTAATGAGGTGAATGAATTTGTTCAGCTTTTGTATAGGCAGCTTGATCAGGCCAGG
>NZ_DATMRL010000366.1:0-14044 GCF_035566355.1 Pedobacter sp. | reverse complement strand
GCCGGCATCATAATCTTACCAAAGGAACTGGAAACAATTATGATTTAAATTTAGATTTCACCAAAACGTTTCGTAAACCCGGCGAAGAACTGGTATTGAGTGCTGGATATGCCTATGGTATCAATGATAATTTTCAAAGTCTTCTCTCTGATATCTATGCTGTAAATGGACAAATAGTTCAAAAAAATCCGGCAATTCTTGACAACGAAAATAACAATCGCAATCATTATTACAATGTAAAAGCCGATTTTACCTTACCAATCGGACAGACCGGAAAAGTTGAGGCAGGCTATCGCAGTCAGATCCGGCTAGATTACAGGGACCAGCTTTCCTATAATTTCAGTGATACGACCGGTTATACGCCCAATTATCCATTTACCAGTACCTACAATAGTAAGAACCAGATCCATGCCCTTTATTTCAATTATTCAAACCAAATTAAAAATTTCAATTATCAAATTGGCCTGAGGGGCGAGGCTGCCAGCCAGACTGCAACAGTGAATGGTTATGACCCCGGGAATATGAAATACAGTACACCTATAAAAGTAACCAACAACAGGATCTATCCAGGCATCACCCTGGGAGAAAAATTTAGTAGCGAACAGTACCTGCAATTCAGTTATTCCCGTAGAGTAACGCGGCCAACGATGCGCAATTTAAACCCTTTGGTTGATATTTCTGATCCCGTGAATTACGATACCGGCAATCCCAACTTGCTGCCAGAGGACATTCATTTATTTGAATTGGGTTATACGAAGCACTGGAAAGCGGTTACACTAACCTCTGGCCTGTACCATCGCCGAACAAATGATCTGATCAGACATGTAGAAACTGATCCAGTAAATGGGGTGATTACCACCATCTCCCAGAATATACCTCATGCTTATACCACTGGTTTGGAGTTTATTGGCCGGTTTAACCTGGTGAAAGGATGGGATTTTACGGCCAACGCGAATATATACCAAAATAAAACGGAAGCGGCCCCGCAGTATGGAATTGATCAAAGCAGTGGGCTGAGCTGGAATACAAATATCACCAATAACATTTCCGTTGGCAGGAGTCTTTCGGTACAGGTTCGTGCAGACTATCACGCACCAGATAAGACTGCGCCCGATAGCAATCATGCCATCTATGGGATAGATGCAGGTGCTAAACTCAATATCCTGCACAATAATGCGAGCTTAACCCTCAATGGCAGGGATATATTTAATACTCGGAAATGGGGGTTTTTAAGAGAGAGTAATGCTGTTTTACTGGATTTTGAGCGCAGAACAACAAGTGCCAGGGCGAGTTTTACTTTTACGTATCGTTTTGGTGCAAGTATATTCAAATCTAAGAAAATAGAACATTCCAGTGAACTTAATGAAGGTTAATGGCCATTTGATTTTCAGCCCGTTTAATTAACTTTATACTTATGGTAAAAGAGAATTTGTATCAGCCTTTTGAAATTGACTTTAAGGAAGTGAAGGAGTTTCCTAAAGCCGTGTACAGGAATAATTTTTTTAAGCTCATTTATATTGTGGATGGGACCGGCATACAATACATTAACCAATATGATTTTAATTACCGGAAAGGGAACCTCTTTTTAATTACTCCGGAGGATAGTTATTCTTTTATCGTAGAGGAAAAGACTACTTTCTTTTTTTTGAGTTTCCATGATATTTATATCAGGCCAAAAGACAGCAGAGAAAATGACTGGGTGCAGCGTATGGAGTACATTCTCCAAAATGCAAGTCACCGTCCAGGCTGCATCTTAAAGAATAAAGTAGATAAACCCTTAATTGCCTCCTTGGTACAGGCCATTTTTAATGAGCATACCTTTTTACAGATTTACCATGTAAAGATCATACAACAGATTGTGAATACGCTCCTATTGGTGGTGGCAAGGAATATTGCACTGAAACTTCCGAAAAATGTCAAAGAAAATACAGGAGAAGCTGTGCTCGACATCCTGCATTATATTCAACAGAATATATTTGAACAGGGAAAATTAAGATCGGAAACCATTAGCCAGACCTTTGGCATTTCACTGACTTACCTGGGCCGTTATTTTAAAAAACAGACCGGTGAGACCCTGCAACAATACATCTCAAACTATAAACTGAGGCTGATAGAAACGAGGCTTTTACACAGTGACATGCGGATCAATGAAATTGCCAATGAGCTTAATTTTACCGATGAAAGTCATTTGCACAGAATCTTCAAAAAATACAAAGGACTGAGTCCGTCTGAATACCGGAAGAAGTACGCTTAAAGTACTCTAATACCTGTTGATGCCGGAAAATACGGGACTGAACGTACAGAATAAGTGTAGAATTGTACAAGTTAAGTCCTGGGCTTACTTGTAATTTTGTTTAGGCTCCATCTGATAATTCAGGAGATTTTTCATTTAAAAATAAAATTATGTACATCAAGAAAAGTGTAGTATTATTCCTCGCTGCAGGCCTTATTTCCGCAAGTGCAGTTGCACAAAATCCAAAACCACGTGTTAGTCCGCCCGAGACCGTATCGGGGAAAATTAAACAGGCAAAAATTATCATCAGTTACAGCAGTCCTTCTGTGAAGGGCCGTAAAATATGGGGAGAACTGGTGCCCTATGACCAGGTATGGCGGGCAGGAGCAAATGAAGCAACAACGTTTGAAACGGATCAGGATATTAAGGTGCAGGGAAAACTGCTTCCATCGGGAAAGTATAGTTTTTTTCTCCTTCCAAAAGAAAATATGACCTGGACAGCTGTTTTTAACAAAGAATCCAAACAATGGGGGGCCTTCAAATATGATGAAGCTAAAGATCAGTTGCGGGTAGAGGTTAGTCCGAAGGCATTAAAAGATATTCAGGAAAACCTTGTTTATAAAATCAATTCAAAAGGATTTTCTCTAAACTGGGAAAAAGTATCTGTACCGGTTTCCATCAAATAAAATTCCTCCTATGAAAGTAATTTGTGGCATTATGGTATGCCTTTTAAGTATTTCTTCTTTATCCGCTCAGGATAAACAAACGATGGCCAGATTGATAAATACTGATAATCTGAAAAAGAACCTGTATATCCTTGCGGGAGCAGAAATGGAAGGCCGTGAAACCGGAACCCCGGGACAAGTAAAGGCTGCCGGGTTTATAGCCGATTATTATAAACAGATTGGATTAGCTCCGGGAAACAACGGGAGCTATTTTCAAAACTATCCTTTGATCAAAGATAGTGTGGAATACAGTGTGATCAAGGTTAATGGCCAGGAATTTAAATATCATGCTGATTTTACCTTTCCGTTGACCTTGAATAAACAAGAAAAAGTTATCGCCTCAGAAGTGATTTGGGGAGGTTATGGTATTACAGATTCTTTATTCAATAATTTGGCGGGTATAGATGCAAGGGGGAAGATTTTATTGGTGCTGGGCGGAGCACCCGGTACACATCAATTATCGCGTTGGGGTAACTTTAGCGCTGGTACCAAATTACGGGCAATAGCAGCAGCAAAAGCAGGGGCAAAGGCTGTATTTATAATTGACTCTACTTTTTCTACTGCTCAGAACAAGTTTGCAGGCTCTATTTCTATCCGGCCTGCAGAAGAGAGTCGTACGGCAAAAGCGGTTACAAACGTATATATTATCTCCAAAGTCATCGCAAAAGCCATCGCTGGGGATCAATACGAGCACTTGATCCGGAAGGCAGGTCAGGTGGTCCCGGTTGACTTTCACAAAGCACTTCCCATCTCTGCAGTACAGTTGATGCACCATGAAAGCCTACAGTCCAGTAATGTTTTGGGCTATCTGCCAGGAACTGATAAAAAAGAGGAACTGCTTATTGTATCTGCACATTATGATCATCTCGGAATCCGGGAAGGAAAGACTTATTTTGGTGCGGACGACAATGCTTCGGGAACAGCATCTGTGTTGGAGCTTGCAGGCATTTTCGCTAAGGCAAAAGCCAGAGGGAAAGGACCGCGGCGCAGTATTCTTTTTCTGAATGTTTCCGGAGAAGAGGAGGGCTTATGGGGATCAGACTATTATACCTCGCATCCTGTATATCCGCTGGGCAATACGGTTGCAGACTTAAATACAGATATGATTGGCAGGGTAGATACTTTACATAGGCCAACAGACAGCAACTATATCTACATTATTGGCGACAACAAACTGAGTTCTGCATTGCGTCCTATAAATGAAAGCAACAATAATGCTTTTGCAAAATTGAAATTAGATTACAAATACAATGATCCTTTAGATCCGGAAAAGATCTATTACCGTTCAGATCATTATAATTTCGCTAAAAATAACATCCCTATTGTTTTCTTTTTTGATGGAATTAATGAAGATTATCACAAGTTTACAGATACGCCTGATAAAATCAATTATGGGCTTATGACCAAAAGGCTGAGACTTGTTTTTGACGATGCCTGGGATATTGCCAACCGGGAAGAAAGGTTGCCGGTAGACCGGCATGAAAAGTAAAGATTATTATTTTACTTCTGAGTGTCGGGCTGTTCTTATAAGTGGCGCTGAAATATACCCTTTCGGATGCTGATGATATGGCCGCCTTTTTTCCTGCCCAAAGAATTCACTGCCCCGATTTCATTTTTCCTGATCTCATATAAGGATGGCCAGGTGGTTTTTTTCCAGGCTTTGTCGATGGTTTTCCAGTTTAGGCCATAGTCATTGCTTATAGAAATATTGCTGTTGTTGGAAGTGACTATAAGGCTGCCATTCGTTAAAGCAAGGATATAAGGTGCAGCCAGCTGGTCTGGAATAGGGGAACCCAGTCCTCCGGGCCAGTTTATTCCATCTTTGCTGATCTTATAATAGACCTTGCAATCCTCTGGGCCGCAGATTTCATACACCACAATATACTTGTTGTTTTTCATTTTTGCCCATACCGGCATGCCTGGCCTGGATTCCGGGTGTCCTGGTTCATGCGCTACCCAGATCTCTTCTCCCCAGGTCTTCCCCTGGTCCGGGGAGATCTTCTGGGAAATAATCTGGCTGTAAGAAGGACTTTCTGTGACGTGTTTTTCATTGGCATACATCACGGACAGCCGGCCGTCGTTCAGAAAATAAAAATGGGGTTCATATATGCCTTTGTCTGGTTTACCCAAGGCGCCAGGTTTACCTTCATTTTGGTCTATTACACTCCATCTTTTCCAGGTTTTACCCAAATCATTGCTTTTGTAGACTGGTAAAATGTAAGACTCCTGCCAGCGCACAGAGCGGCAGGCCAGGAGAATACTTCCATCCTTGAGCTGGATCATCTGTGCATTGTCCAGATCTCTTCCCGGATCTCCCAGTTGTGCTGTTTTTTTCCAGGTAAGGCAACGGTCCTGGCTCACCGCAATTTCGAGGCGAAGGCCCCCTGTTGGATCTTTCTGGTAACCAGCATTGTCAGATACCGTATAAGCCGCCAGCCAGGTTCCATTCTTTAATTGCAGCAAACGTCCATACTGAGAGCCATAGGCGTTTGTTGTATCTGGCTGCACAGGCAGAATCTGCCCCCACTGAATAGGGGAGGCAGATTGGCAATACACCGCAAAGGGCAGGCTGAATAATAAATAAAACAGCGCAGATTTTATGCAGTTCATCATATGTTTAGTTTTTGGTAACTCCTGTCATTTGTTTAATAAAGTTCGTTTCTTCTGCACGGTAAGGTGTTCCGTCTTTTCTGAAAATATCATGAAACCATACCGGTGGTTCGCCGGTATATTTCTTTTGCCAGCTGTCCCAGGGATAGATGGTCTGAGATTTTCCATCTACAAAACCCCAGTTGATCATACCAACGTGATATTTTTTTGCAATAGGTAAAAAGCCTTCAAAAGTGCTCCCGTTTGGGCGGGCCATATATTCTGTACACAACATTGGCTTGTTGTAACGCTCGAGCTGTTTGATGCGGTTCTCAAAATCAGCAGGTTTATCATAATTGTGAAAGGAGATCACGTCAGATTCTTCCAGTTGCAGTTTTTGAATGGGTTTAAGTGCGGTATCTGAAGACCAGTCGCCCGCCCAGACTGCCGAGGTCAGAGGTTGGGAGGGTTGTACGCTCCTGGCCCATTCGAAGGTTTTTTTAAGTAAGGGGATGACGCGTTCTGCTTTCTCCGGCAGCTCTTCCTTTCCATAAGAAGAGTCATTGGTATTGTCTGGCTCGTTCCAAACATCCCAGGCCAGGATACGGCTGTCCTGAGCAAAATGGCTCACCAGACCTTTTACGTATTTTTCCAGCCTTCCATATTGTGTGGTGT
Organism: Pedobacter sp.; assembly: GCF_035566355.1. GTDB lineage: Bacteria > Bacteroidota > Bacteroidia > Sphingobacteriales > Sphingobacteriaceae > Pedobacter. The sequence continues at coordinate 7,822 of NZ_DATMRL010000366.1, read as the reverse complement.
CTTTTAACGCCTCCCGGCCAGGACTCTGTACCCATCCCGAATTGTGAACAAAAGGTTTTGGGGCTCTTTGTTTACCCGATTTTGGAAAAGGGTCCCAGCAGGAATCGAAGATGACAAATATAGGTCTGATGTTATGGGTTTTGGCGATACTAAGAAAGATATCTATCCGGTTTAAAAAGCCAGTGGAATCCTCCCGATAGGGCAAGTCGTGCAGGTAGACCCGCATGGTGTTCATGCCGAGTGATTGTGCCCAGCCCAGTTCCCGGTTGATGGTTATGGTGTCAAAGGTATCTTGCTGCCACATCTCCAGCTGATTGATTGCAGTGCTGGGAAGGTAATTTGAGCCAATCAGCCAGGGTTCACCATCATACCATTTTTTTGCCTGCGAACTGGTCCAGGCCTTAGGTTCTTTGGCAGCACTTGTTTTGACCTGTTTTTGTGTACAGGCCTGGAAGAAAATCACACTGAGCAGCAGCAATATTAAATTGTATCGTTTCATCTTTTTTAAATTATTAGGTATAGGAGCTATTTTTTATTGAAAACAGGTTTAGGCTGTGCGGTAGTTGACGGGGTACCATCCTTGATCTCGGGCCAGTCATTGTTCCAGGACAGCTTGTCCAGCATGAGTGCCCTTCTGTTGGCACCGCTGCTTACTACAGGATTTGCAATTTCTATGGCATGGTACAGGAACCAATCTGTTCCGGCATCATCTGTCATGATCTGGGCATTGTGGCCCGGACCGGCAAAACGGTTGTTCCTCTGGATCAGCAGAGTGCCATTGTCCCGGATATTGATGTCATTTCCATCTTTATCCAGATAGGGGCCATGCAGGTTTTCAGAACGGGCTACCCGCACCTGGTAAATACTTGCAGCGCCATCACAGCAATTGTTCTTGGATCCAAAGAAATAGTAGTATTTACCTCTCTTATGGATCATTACCCCCTCAAAGTCGCCTGCTGCGATTTTGAATTTAGCTCCCGGATCAGGAACAGATTTGCCATCTGCTGACAATTCCACGCCCCAGGTGCCATTATTCGGTGCAGAGCTGTAGCTTCCGAAAAGCAAATATTTTTTGCCGCCGTCTTCTACATAACAGGGATCTATGGCATTGGCTACGCCAATTTCGCTGCTCAGAAAAAGCTTTCCTAAATCGGTAAAAGGGCCAGCCGGATCTGATGCAATGGCCAGACCTATACCGGGATTACTGTCTGCCCAAACAGAATAAGCGTAGTACATGTAATATTTCCCGTTCATATAGTTTACATCCGGTGCCCAGATTCCGCCATTTTGTTTCCATGTCGGTTTTGTACTAAAGGCATCCCGTGTAAAGCTCCAGTCTGCAAGGTTTGAAGATTTAACCACGGCCACAAGATGGCTGCCTTTTCCGTCTCCCCAGTTGTCTTCTGTTCCGTAGGCATAAAAATTGCCGCTGACAGGATCCTTCAATACGGAAGGATCTGCCAGAATGGGCATGAAAACAGGGTTCATATACGAGTTTTCCGGTAATTTAGGCGGAGGTGTTACCGGAGGGTTTTGCGTTTTACCTTGCTTTCCGCAACCGGCCAGCAAGATCAGAAGCAGTGCACAGGAAATATTGGGTCTGATCATCATTCTTAAATTTAAGTTTTTATTAGTATCCAGGATTTTGTTTCAGGTTTTTATTGTTCTCCACCTCCAGTTGCGGCAATGGCAGTCTGATGCTTTTGCCCACAATAAAGTTTTTGAAGTCAGGATCACGCTGGGCTACTTTGTCTACGCCTTGCTGGGTATCCAGGTCTCCCCATCTTTTTAAGTCGGCCCATCTTACGCTTTCACCACAGAGTTCGAGCATTCTTTCTGTTTTGAGCCTTTCCCTGAAAAGGTCTTTGTTGGTGCCAATAGTGGGATAAGCTGTGGCGAGATCAGCCATATTGGAGCGACTGCGTACCCGGTTCACATAGGTATAAGCATCGGAAGTCTGTCCCAGTTCATTCAGGGCTTCGGCATACATCAGTAAGACATCTGCATAGCGGATTACCCGGTTATTGACTTGATTGTAGTAATCCTCATCGTTGCGGTAATAGTCGCGGGAGTATTTTTTGAACCAGGCTTCGTTGGCATTCCACTGCCAGCTGCGACCATAGGTTTTGTCGCCAAAATCGGCTTCTGAGGCTGGGTAGAATAAGGTGTAACGTAAACGCTGGTCAATTTTCCCGTCTTTGGTCTTCTCTTTTTTAAACTCATCCACCATCCAGTACCTGGCCTGTCCGTCAGACCAGCCAATAGAGCGTGGGGCAAAGAACTGGCTTCTGTTGCTGCCCATATTGGCATTAGGTCCGTCCCCTTCCGCTGTTTTATTGGCGTCGGAAAACTGTATTTCAAATACAGATTCTTTGTTGTTTTCCTGGGTTGCCCTAAAATTCTCTTTATAATCGACCAGATCGTAATAGCCTTTTCCCGCTCCCGTAACCAAATAATCAAACGCGGTTTTGGCCTCTGCCCATTTGCGCTGTTGCATATAGGTTTTTCCCAGCAATGCCATTGCTGCACCTTTTGTTGGTCTGCCCACATTGGCATTGTCCCATTGATCCGGAAGTACAGCTGCAGCTTCGTTAAGGTCTTTTGCCACCTGGGCAAAAACTTCGGTCACTGTATTTTGCTGCGGCAGATCGGCAGGCTCCGATGGTTGTAGCACCAAGGGGACGTTTTCCCACAATACGGCTGCATAGAAATAATAGAAAGCCCTTAAGAATTTGGCCTGGGCAAGGATCTTCTCTTTTTTTGCTGCATCAGCAAACTGGATGTTAGGTACATTGGCCAAGACCTGGTTGCAGCGGAACACAGCCTTGTAGGTGTCTCTCCAGGTGTTCACATTTCCTTCCCAAAAATTGTAATTCACATACTGGAAACGTGTCCAATCTCCAAGTTCTATCCATGGGCTGTTGCTGAAACCTTCATCTGAAGTCAGGTCTAGCCTGAAATAAATCCAGCGGTTCCATACACCATTCTGGTAGAACATGGCGTAGATAGAGTTGACCCCATTCTGGGCATCACTTTCTGTTTTCCAGAACTGTTGTTTGGTCAGGGTATTTGGATTTTTCTGGTCCAGTAAGTCTTTCTTACAGGAATATAAAACGGCAGTAGTTAATGCCAGTATGATAATAATGATCTTTTTCATGATAGTCTAGTTTAAAATCCGAACTGTAAACCAAGTGAATACATTCTTACGTTAGGAAATGCACCGAAGTCATAACCTTTTTCAAAAACACTTCCGTTGCTAAACTCAGGATCAAGCCCTGTATACTTGGTGAACGTGATCAGGTTTTGACCTGAAAGTGTTACACGGGCATTCTGGAAACCTATTTTTTTTACCACAGATTCCGGGACTTTATAAGAGAGGCTGATATATTTCATCCTGAAGAAACTGCCATTTTCCAGCCAGCGGTCTGAATCACCCCGGGAATTAAGGGTAGAACCATAGTAGGCCCGAGGCACATTGGTATTCGGGTTCTCTGGTGTCCAGGGCTGTATACCTGCTCTATAATTGGAATTGTCGTCAAAGCGGTCCATAACGCTGCGGGGGCCATTAAACACCTTTGCACCAAAAGAACCAAACCAGTCCATATTCAATTCAAAGCCTTTATAAGAAGCGCTCAGGTTTAAACCAAGCTCATATTTAGGCCATGGGCTGCCTACCACTACTTTATCTGAATTGGTGATCTGTCTATCACCGTTATTGTCTTTAAAACGGATATCCCCAGGCTTGGCATCAGGTTGAATGAGCTTGCCTGCTGCATTTTTGTAATTGTTTACCTCGTCCATGCTTTGGAAAAGGCCATCTGTTTGCAGCACATACCACATGCCAATTGGCTGGCCCACCTCGGTTACCGTATTCCCAACATAAATGTTGTTCCTGTTATAGCCAAAATCCAGTGCCTTATTGCGCAGCAGGGTAAAGTTGGCGCTTGCAGAATATTTAAAAGGCGTGCTGTCTTCCCTGTATGCTGCAGAAAATTCAAACCCTTTGTTCTGGAGTGTGACACCATTTACCCTTGGATTACCACCATCATTTCCGGTGGTTAATGCAATTGGAAACCCAAACAACACATCTTTGGTTGTGGCAATGAAATATTCTGAACTTACGGTAAGTTTATTGTTCAGAAACGAGGCATCAAAACCATAGTTCTGCTGGGTCAGTTTTTCCCAGTGAAGATTGTCATTGGCCAGTTTTACCTGTATAGCCCCGGGCTCTATATGCTGGTCTGTGCCCATTGCAATCGTAGAGAGAGTATTGATTACCCCTATGTAATCATAGTAATCCGTATTGGAACTCCCCAATGTGCCGTAGCTGGCCCTTAATTTCAAGTCATTGATCCAGCTGGAAGTAAAGAAATCTTCCTTGCTGATCCTCCAGGCAGCTGAAACAGAGGGGAAGTTACCCCATTTATATCCAGGTCCAAACCTGGAATTACCATCTCTTCTCATCACGCCGTTTAGAAGGTATTTGTCTGCATAATTATACTCTAAGCGACCGAAATAGGAGATGAGATCAGATCTGTTCTTGAAGCCGCCCAGCTGGCCCTCATTACCTTGATCGAGCACATTGTAATAGCCTCCGTCTGGGTTGGCCAGCAAGTTTCTTTTGGTTCCCCAGATCTGTGCATAGTCATCCCGCTGGTAGGATTGGCCAGCAATCACATTTAAGGTATGTTTCCCCAGTGATTTGTTAAAAGTTAAGGTGTGCTCAATCAGTTTGGTAGAGAAATTTGCCCGGTTCTCATTGGCAATAGCCGGATCAAGCGGTTGATTTAAAGTCCAGTTTCCCCGTTTCCTGAGATAAGTATAATGATCGTTGCTGCTTTCATAACCTAAGTTTAAGCGATATTTCAACTCAGGAAGAAATTTAAGTTCGGCCCATACATTACCCCGGATCCTTTGATTTTCATTCGTACGGTCTTCCAGATCGGCAATGGCTACCGGATTGGTTCCGAAGGTTCTGGCTTTGGCCTCATCGCCGTATCCATAACCACCTGGGTTTGCTGGATTGTATACGGGGATGGTCGGCAAAAGTCTGATCACATCAATAATCGGGTTTCCAGACATCTCGTCGCTTTTGGAATTGGTAATTGCAAGATTTTCGCCTATGCTGAAAATTCCTTTGGTGCCCTGGGTATTCACACGCAGGCTATACCTGTCAAAGCCTGTACTGATCACTGTACCCTTGTTGCCAAAATATCCTGCCGAAACCAGGAAGGAACTGCTTTTGCCGCCGCCAGAAAAACTAGCGGTGTAATCTTGTACATTACCGGTTCTAAAAGCAGCGTCCTGCCAGTCGGTATTGGTACTCAGGTCTAATTTCTGCCGGGTCACATTGGCATTGTCATAAGCCATAAAGTTTAGCTTTGAAAATTCTTCAGTTGCGGCGAGTTTATAGCGGGGAATGGTTTGTACACTGGTTTTTCCGGAGAAATCTATTTGCAAAGGGCCTTCTTTTCCTTTTTTTGTGGTGATGATAATGACCCCGTTTGCGGCCCTTGATCCATAGATGGCAGCTGCTGATGCATCTTTCAGAATCTGGATCGATTCGATATCATTGGGATTAAAGTCTCTGTTGGCTGATGTGATCAGTCCGTCAATCACATATAATGGATTGGAATCAAAAAGGTTTTTAAGGCCTCTGATCTGGATCTGGGCTTCAGATCCAGGCTGCCCGCCTCCACGCACCTTAATTCCGGAAGCCTGGCCCTGGAGGGCCTCTGCAACTGTTGTCGCTTGTTTCTTCTGTACATCAGATGCTTTTACCAGAGATATGGCACCAGTCAGGTCTTTCTTTAATTGCGTACCATAACCAACCACTACAATTTCATTAAGGGCATTGGATTCCTCTGTCAATTTTACATCAATCGCCCTACGTCCTGAAATATCAATCTCTTGCGTGACATATCCGATCATAGAAAAAACAAGAGTTCCTTTTTGCTCCTGTGAGCGGATGCTGTAATTTCCTTCTGCACCTGTCATCGTACCGGTTGTCGTGTTCTTCAATTTAACAATTGCACCGGGAAGTGGATTTCCGCTCTGGTCCATGACCTTACCTGTTATGGTCATGGTGTTTTGTGCCTTGCCCGGCATGCAGAAAAATAAAAGGAGAAAGACGAAGCTCAGTACCGGGAGGAATTTTCTTCTGAAAAGCGCCCTGATACACGCACCAGCTTCCTGTTGCTGCAGTAAATAATTTTTCATAATTTTTTAGGTTTAATTTGGTTATATGCTTGCCGGACGAAACTGTATAACAGCCGAACGACAATCCAAAAGGAGTTAATATTTTTTGATTATACGGATCAACTTTTTGTCAATTCCGCTCATAATGCGTTAAATAAAGCGGTTTACATCCATTTTCTAAAGATGCTTTTAGAATTACAGCATTTGATCTGTATCTTTAAACTGAACCAAATTAAACCCCCGATTTTGAAAAGAACAATTTTCCTGTTGCTCCTTTGTATGGCGTCTATAGGTCAGGCCATCGGACAGTCTTATAGTTTTAGAAGTTACCGGGCAGAAAACGGTCTTTCCTATAATTCTGTGATCTGCAGTGTACAGGACAGCAGGGGATTTATGTGGTTCGGAACCAAAGATGGACTGAACAAATTTGACGGCTATACTTTTAAAGTGTTCAGAAATGACAAGAAGAATCCGAAAAGTATAGGCAGCAATTTCATCCATAGCATTTATGAGGATCAACATAAAGTAATCTGGGTAGGAACCCTGAAGGGACTGTATCAGTACAATGCTGAAACTGAAGAATTTACTTTGCTGAAGCCCTCCCTGAACAGTGATATCAGGGATGTTAAAGCGGACCATGAAGGAAATATCTGGTATATCGCAGGAGATAACCTGAGCCGGTATAACCAGAAAACCGGTACAGTGGAGACCTATCAGGAGCGGGAATTCTTTAACGCAACGTCTATTTGTATCCGTACAAATGGAGAAGTATGGATAGCCACTGCCTGGGGAGATCTGCAACAGTACGATGCCCGGCACAATTCATTTAAAGCCTATAATGTATTTCATCAGTCTAAACCTGTCATTTCAAAATGGATAGATAAAATTTACGATACCGGGCAAAACAGCTTGCTGGTAGGGACTTCCAATCAGGGCGTGAAACTTTTTGATCTCGGTACCAAAACCTATAAAGACATCCTGACGTATAGCCCTGCTGATCAGACTGAGATTTATGCCCGTGATTTTATACGCTATTCCGAACAGGAATATTGGATTGCTACAGAATCAGGCTTGTTTATTTACAATATGGCTACGGGTAAATACCTGAATTTGCGTAAGAAGCATGGTGATCCCTATTCAATTTCGGATAATGCAGTATATACCTTTTGCAAAGATAAAGAAGGAGGGATCTGGCTGGGAACCTATTTTGGGGGGCTCAACTATTATCCCAAACCCTATATGCCCTTTGAGAAATTCTTTTTTAATGAAGGTGCCAACTCCCTTTATGGAAATGCTGTCAGAGAGATCACCAAGGATGATTTCGGCCATCTGTGGATTGGTACAGAAGATGGGGGACTGAATAAATTTAATCCACAAAATGGGCACTTCGAACATTTTAGCCCGGATAAAAAATCAGGTAGTGTTTCCCATTACAATATTCACGGGCTTTTGGCCGATGGAAAAGAACTCTGGATCGGGACTTTTGAACGTGGTCTTGACGTTCTGGATATTCCCTCCGGCAAAGTAATCCGGCATTACGTGGCCGGACCCGGACCTGGAAATTTGAAAAGTAATTTTATTGAAAGTCTCTGTAAAACGAGAGCTGGCAAAATCCTGGTCGGAA